>DATJTV010000345.1:0-21144 GCA_035503055.1 Acetobacteraceae bacterium | reverse complement strand
ACGCAGATGATCACGAAGTAGCCCGAAAGCTCCCAGTAGAGGTCGAGCGGCGAGGTGAAATTGTTGAGGAGCGCGCTCATGCTGCCGGCGAGGGCGGTGACGAAGCCGGAGATCGCGAAGGCGATCCAGGTCAGCAGCTCGACGCGCACGCCGAGGAACTCGAGCCGCCGCGCGTTCTCCCGCGCGCCCACCATCGCGTGGCCCAGGGGCGAGTTCAGCACCCACCAGAGGACGAAGGCGCCGATGGCGAAGAAGGACAGCACGAAATAGTAGAACGGCACGCTGGTCAGGTGGATTGCGCCGCCGGGGAAGGCGAGCGGCTCGCGCTGGAAGCCGGTCAACCCATCCTCGCCACCGGTGAAATTATTCCAGCGCACCGCGATGAAATAGAACATCTGGCCGAAGGCGATCGTGATCATCGCGAAATAGATGCCGCGCTTCTTCATCACCAGCGGCCCGAGCAGGCTCGCGGCGATGCCCCCGAGCAGCACGCCGGCCAAGACCGCGAGCCACATGTTGGGCCCGACATAGCGCAGCATCAGCCCGGTCCCGTACGCGCCGAGCCCGAAATAGGCGGCATGTCCGAAGGAGAGCCCGCCGGTGAAGCCGAGCAGAATGTTGAGGCCCATCGCGGCGAGCGCGTAGATCAGCACGCGCGTGCCGAGATCGGTATAGCTGCCGACGAGCGGTAGCCAGAGCGGGGCGGCGAGCAGCAGGGCGGCGAAGATCGCGAACCGGACGGCATCGCCGCGGAGGCCGGCGCGGCCGGCCCGGACGCGGGGCCTCGCCTCAATTTCCACGTTCACTCGAAGAGGCCTTCCTGGCCCAGCAGCCCGCGCGGGCGGATCAGCAGCACGAGCGCCATGATGAGGTAGATGACGACCTCGCTCGCCGCCGGCGCGTACATCGTGACAACGCCGGCCGCGACGCCGATGATCAGCCCGCCGAGGAGGCTGCCGATCAGGCTCCCGGCGCCGCCCACGATGATCGCAACGAAGCTCGGCATGATCAGGCTCGAGCCCATGGTGGGCGTGAGGCCGAGCTGCCCGCCGGCAAGAATCCCCGCGAGCCCGGCGAGCAGGATGCCGAGCGCGAAATTCGCCGCGCGCAGGAAGTAGATGTTGACGCCGAGCGAGGCGACCGTCTCGAGATCGGCGTTGCCGGCGCGGATGCAGACGCCGAGCCGGGTGAAGCGCAGCACGGCGAAGAGGCCCAGGGTCGCGACCGCAGCGACGATCACGACGAGCAGCCGGTAGCCGGTCAGGAAGAAATAGACGTTGCTCAGCGGATGATCGAGGAAGTCGGGGATCGAGAAAGGCAGGCCCTGCGGTCCCCAGATCGTGCGGGTCATGTCCTCGAGGATCAGCGCCAGCCCGAAGGTGAGGAGGAGCGAATAGAGCGGGTCGCGGCCGTAGAGCGGGCGGATCAGCCCGCGCTCGGCGATCAGCCCGAGCGCGGCCGCCCCGAACGGCGCCAGCACGAGCGCGCCCCAAAAGCCCACGAAGGGCACGAGCGTGAAGGCGAGATAGCCGCCGAGCGCCATGAACCCGCCATGCGCGAAGTTGATGACGTTGTTGAGCCCGAGGATCAGCGAAAGCCCGAGCGCCATCAGCGCGTAGAAGAACCCGACGATCAGCCCGTTGAACGCGCCGAAGAGCAGCAGTTCCATCAGCGCTCCCGCGGCCGCGCGCGCCTGCCGACGCGGCGGAAATCCGCCGCGCCGGCCTCGGCTTTTTCTGTACCGCGCCGCACGATCAGGTCGGGAAGGTCATCTTGCAGCCGGCCGCCTCGGGCGAAAGCGCGATCGTCTTGCCCGGCACGATGTCGGCGACGTGGAAAAGGTTCGGATAGGCGCCGTTGCTCAGCACGTAGCCCGGGAACTCGTTGGCGATCATCTGGTGGTCGGCGGCGCGATAGAACGGCTCGTTCGGCTGCAGCGCGACTTCCGGCGGCAGCACCAGCCCCTCCAGCGCCTTCACCACGCTCAGCGTATCGAGCGCCTTGGCCTTGTTCGCCGCGAGCGCCAGCGCGTGCGTGCTGGCATAGCCGAACCAGCTCCGTCCGGAGGGCACCTTCCCGCCCGACATCGTCTTGTAAGTGGCGACGAAATCCGCAACATGCGGCTGGTTCGGCTGGTCCCAGTACCATTCCATCACCCACCAGCCGAGCCGTGCCTCCTTCGGCAGCGCCGCGAGGTCCTCGAGCTCGATCAGCGCCCCGGCGATGGTCATGTCCTTGTCCATCCCGAACTGCACCGCCTGCTTCATCGAATTGACGAGGTCGTTGCCGGCGGTGAGGTTGACCAGCACGTTCGGCTTCGCCGCGCGGATCTTGATCAGGTACGAGGAGAAGTCGGTCGTGCCGAGCGGGGAAAGCGCGTTGCCGAGCACCTTGCCGCCGGCCTTCGCGAGCTGGGTCGCGTAGTCCTTCTGCAGCGAGTGGCCGTACGCGTAGTCGGGGGTGAGGAAGTACCAGTCCTTGCCGAACTTGTCGAACAGCGTCTTGAAGTTGCCCGCCGTCAGCATCCACGTCGTCGAGCAGGTGCGGAAGGTCGTCCAGCGGCACTCGGTCCCGGTCACCTGGTCGGTGTGGCCGCCGGTGTCGAGATAGAGCGTCTTGAGCTCTTCCGCGGCCTGGCTCAGCGAGAGCGAAACCGCCGAGGAGACCGAGCCCATCAGGAAATTCACCTTGTCGCTGCCGACCAGCTTGCGCGCCTTCGTCACCGCAAGCCCGGGGTCGGCGGCCGAGTCCTCGACCAGCAGCTCCACGGGCCGGCCCATCACGCCGCCCGCCTTGTTGATCTCGTCGAGCGCCAGCTTCGCCCCGGTGATCTCGCTCGCCCCGAGGGCCGCGTAAGTTCCGGTCTGCGGATCGACCATCCCGAATTTCACCGGCGATTCGCTCGCCGCGAAGGTTCCCCGCGCCGGGTAGACCAGCGAGCCCGCCGCGACGGCCGCGGCGCCCCCGAGCACCGAGCGCCTGCCGATCTTTCGCGTGATGATATTCATTCTCTACCTCCCCAAAGTTACGCGCGCCATCCCCGACCCTTTGGCCGGAGGGCGCCGCCATTGCCCGCCCGGCCGCATCGGAGCGCTGCCGGGCTGGAAGCCTTTAATAGCGGCCCCCGCTTGCCGGGCAAGAGCGGGCGGCCCGCCCCGGCCGTCCCCGGAGGGCCTTCGCTTCTGAAACAGGCATAAATTTACCGTGAAATCAGTGCCGCGCATCGCTTCATGAATGTTTCCTCATAAATCATCCCGCGGCGATCAGTCCGTTGAACGCGCCGAAGAGCAGCAGTTGCATCAGCGCTCCCGCAGCCGCGCGTGGCCGCCGCACGATCAGGTCGGGTAGGTCATCTTGCACCCGTCCTCCGCGGGCGAGAGCGCGATCGTCGTGCCCGGCACGATGTCGGCGACGTGGAAGAGGTTCGGATATTGTCCGTCGCTCAGCACATAGCCCGGGAACTCGTTGGCGATCATCTGGTGGTCGGCGGCGCGATAGAACGGGTTGTTCGGCTGCAGCGCGATCTCCGGCGGCAGCACCAGCCCCTCCATCGCCTTGACCACGCTCAGCGTGTCGAGCGCCTTCGCCTTGTTCGCCGCCATGGTGATCGCGTGCAGGCTGGCGAAGCCGAACCAGCTCCGCGCCGACGGCGGCTTGCCGCCCGCCATGGTCTTGTAGGTCGCAACGAAATCCGCGACGTGCGGCTGGTTCGGCTGGTCCCAGTACCATTCCATCACCCACCAGCCGAGCCGCGCCTCCTTCGGCATCGCCGCGAGGTCCTCGAGCTCGATCTGCGCCCCCGCGATCGTCATTTCCTTCTCCATGCCGAACTGCACCGCCTGCTTCATCGAATTGACGAGGTCGTTGCCCGCGGTGAGGTTGACCATCACGTCCGGCTTCACCTCGCGGATCTTGATCAGGTACGAGGAGAAGTCGGTGGTGCCGAGCGGGGAAAGCGTATTGCCGAGCACCTTGCCGCCGGCCTTCGCGAGCTGCTTCGAGTAGTCCTTCGCGAGCGAATGGCCGTAGGCATAGTCGGGCGTGAGGAAGTACCAGTTCTTGCCGAACTTGTCGAACAGCGTCTTGAAGTTGCCCGCCGTCAGCATCCACGTCGTCGAGCAGGTGCGGAACGTCGTCCAGCGGCACTCGGTTCCCGTCACCTGGTCGGTGTGGCCGCCGGTGTCGACATAGAGCGTCTTGAGCTCGTCGGCGGCTTGGTTGAGCGAGAGCGAAACGGCCGAGGAGACCGAGCCCATCAGGAAATTGACCTTGTCGCTGCCGACCAGCTTGCGCGCCTTTGTCACCGCGAGCCCGGGGTCGGAGGCCGAGTCCTCGATCAGGAGCTCAACCGGCCGGCCGAGGATGCCGCCCGCCTTGTTGATCTGGTCGAGCGCCAGCTTCGCCCCGATGATCTCGCTCGCCCCTTCCGCGGCAAAGGTGCCCGTCTGCGGATCGACCATGCCGATCTTGACCGGCTGCTCGCTCGCCGCGAAGGTTCCCCGCGCCGGGTAGACCAGCGAGCCCGCCGCGACGGCCGCGGCGCCCCCGAGCACCGAACGCCGGCCGATCCTTCGCGAGACGATATCCATTTCGCTATGCTCCCTCTCGCGCGCGCCACCCCCGACCCTTCGCCCGGAGCGCGCGGGCAATTGCCCCCCAGCCGCATCGCAGCGCTGCCGGTCTGGGGAACCCTAAATAACGGCCCTGCTTACCGGCAAGGGCGGACTGCCCGCCCCGGCCGTTCCCGGAGGGGTTCCGCTCCCGAAACAGACGCAAATTTACTCGAAAAATCGGGACTTGGTATCGATTCATGAATGTTTCCTCATAAATCATCCCGCCCGGATCAGCCCGAGTAGATTTCCACTGTTCCCGCCACCGCATCCGCCACGTGCTCGCGGGTGATCATGCCGAGGACCGGCCCGCCTCCAGCGCCCATGACCACCGCAGCCTCGGCGCCCGCGGCCCTCATCGCGGTGATCACGCCGAACACCGCGTCCGCCGGCCGGACGATCACGAAGGTCCGGTGCGCCAGCTCGCCCAGCGTCGCCGTCGCCGCCCCCGCGCCCACCGCCCGCCGCAGCCCCGTATCCACGCGAAGCCACCCCACCACCCGCCCCTCCCGCGTCACGACGACATGCTGAAGCCCGCCAGCCGTCCCCGCGCGTCCCAGGAAATCCGCGAAATTCGTCGCCGCGTCGAGCACCATGACGCCGCGCTCCATGATCTCGGCCGCACTGCGCACGAGGAAGAGGTTCGCCTGCAGCGCCTTCGGCACGGGGTGCCCGCGGCGGGCGATCTTCATCGTGTAGATGCTCTCCGACGCGAGACTCCGCCGCACCGCGTACGCCGTCGCCACCGCAAGGATCATCGGCAGGACGATCGAATAATCGCGCGTCATCTCGAAGATCATCGTCACCGCGGTCATCGCCGCCCCGGTCGCGCCCGCGACCATCGCCCCCATCCCCACCATCGCGAAGGCGGGCAGGCTCACCGGCGCATGGGGGAAGATGCGGAGCAGGGTCGCGGCGAAGGCGGCGCCGATCGCCGCCCCCATCACCAGCGAGGGCGAGAAGATCCCGCCCGATGACCCCGAGCCCAGGCTCGTGCAGGTCGCGAAGAGCTTCCCCGCGAACAGCACGATCAGGAACCCCGTCGCCGTGATCTGCCCCTGAAGGGCCGACTGGATCGTCGAGTAGCTCACGCCCTCGATGTAGTAATGGCCGGCCATCCGCCAGAACGCGTACATCAGGATGCCGACCAGAAGCATGCCGATTCCGTGGCGAAGATAGTTGCCGGGGATGCGCGCATAGGCGTCCCCCGCCCATTGCAGCCCGTAGATGAAGCCGGCCGCGGCAACGCCCACGATCACGCCCAACAGCGCATAGAGCGCGAGCGTCGCCGCACTGCTCGGCACGTCGGGGATGGGTGCGAGATTCGCCGGCACGCTGAAGGCGGGCTCGGAGCCGAAGAACAACCGGCCGATGAAGGTCGCCGTGCCGGTGGCAACCGCGACGGGCAGGAACGTGTTGACGCTGACCTCTGGCAGCATCAGCTCGGTCGCAAACAGCACCCCGCCGATCGGCGTGTTGAAGGTCGCCGCGATCCCGGCACCCGCGCCCGCCGCCACCAGCGTGATCCGCTGGCTCGGCAGCATGCGGATCACCTGCCCGAGCGTCGAGCCCATCGCCGCGCCGATCTGGATGATCGGCCCTTCCCGCCCCACCGCAGCACCACTGCCGATCGCGAGCGCCGAGGCCACCGACTTGACGACCGCTACCACGGGCCGAATGATCCCGCGCCCGTAATAGATCGCGTCCATCACCTCCGGCACGCCGTGGCCCTTCGCCTCCGGCGCGAAGCTCGTGACCAGCCAGGTGACGCCCACGCTCCCGATCACCGGCACCAGGATTACGAACACGCCCCACGGATTGTCGGGCGTGAAGAGCCGCGAGTCGTAGTGAACGGAAAGCTCGCCCAGGAACAGGAGATTGTGGACGAGCCCGATCAGCCCGCGGAACACCACCGCGCCGAGCCCCGCCACCGCGCCCACCAGCAGCGCCAGCAGCGACAGCGGCAGCAGCTGCATCGCCCGCAGGGTGCCCGCACCCTTTCGCAACGACGATCAGTGCGCAACGAGAACAGGAAGCAGGCTCCGGCCGACGATCTCGCTCGTCGCGCCCCCGAAGAGCATCTCACGCCACGGCGGATGGCTGTACCCGCCGAGGACGAGAAGGTCGGCCCCTTCGTCGCGCGCGGCCGAGAGAAGCTGCCCGCCCGGCCTTTCGCCCGCGACCGCCGGGACCGAGCGCTGCGTCGCCGCGATCCCGTGCAGGCCGAGATAGGCCCGAAGCGCCTCCGCCCCTTCGCCCTCTTCCTCGCCGAGCGTGATGACGACGGTCTTCTTCGCCAGCCGCAGCAGAGGAAGCGCCCCGGCCACGGCGCGCACCGCCTCCGCCGAGCCGTTCCAGGCGATCGCCATGCTCTCGCCGATCGCCCCCGGCGCCTCCGCCGGCGCGAGCAGCACCGGCCGCCCCGAACGGATCAGCGTCTCCTCGATCGCGTCCGTATGCGGCGCGTCGATGACGCGGTCGGACCGGCCGAGCACGACGAGGTCGAAGAAGCGCGCCCGCCGCGCGACGAGCGCGGCCGCATCGCCCGTCTCCTCGTGCCACGCGGCCCCGCCCGGTTCCTTCGCGAGCTTCAGCCCATGCCGCGCGGCCGCCGCCGCGAATTGCACCCGCGTCGCCTCCGCGATCGCCTCCACCTCGCCGGACGTCTGCTCCGCCCAGCCCAGATCCGCCGCCGCCGCGAGCCCCTCGGCGCCCGCCGCCATCACAACCTCGCCGACATCGAGCCGCACATGCATCGCCTCGAGATGCGCGCCGAACCGTGCGGCGAGCCGGCAGCCAAGCTCGAGCGCGCCCCCGCTCGCGCTGCCTCCGCTCGCGCCGGCGAGAATCGTCTTGATGCCCATGCCCTGCCTCTCCTTCCTCCGGCGATCAGTTTCTACGGCGCGAGGTCGTGCGCGTGCACGTCGCGCGCGCCCTCGGCCTCGAGCGTCGCGATCGCCTTCTTCTCCTGCTCCGGGTTCCGCACATTGACCCATAGCAGAAGCCCCCCGCGCGCGAGCTGCTCGGAGAGCCTCTCGGCGTGATGGCGGTGGATCATCCGGCCGAGCACCGCGCCCACCGCCGCCCCGCTGCCCGCGGCGACCAGGATCGGCGCCGCCGCCCCCGCGCCCCCGAACCCGACCGCGAGGGCGGCGACGAACGCGAGCGCCGGCGCCAGCCCGAACTCCGCCTCCACGCGCGAGACCCGCGAGAAGAACGTATCGCGGGGTGCCTTCGGCTCGTCCGCCATCTCCTCGATGCGGCGGAACTCATGTCCGAGCGCCCGCTTCACCGCGTCCTCGCTCGCCAGCACGCTGAAGGCGGCGCGGTCGAACCCGTGCGTCTCGAGAGCGAAGACCGCGCGCTCCAGCGCCTCGGCGGAATCGAGGACGGCGACAACCTCGCGACTGGCAGCTTGCATGGCGGCGATCCTTGAGCAACCACGGTGACGGGAAGCGGGGCGACGCCGACCAGCTTCCGCGAGATGCCGCCGATCAGCAAGCCGGCGCCGCCCGCGTTCCGGCCGGCCGCGCCGCTTCCCGCCGTCCTCCGCGCCGCGCCAGAACCGCGTAGGCGAGCATCTTGCATCCGCTGTTGATGAGGAACCAGGCGAGCGCATAGCCCCAGACGAGGCCCGCATAGCGCCAGCCGATCGGCGCCACGAACCATCCGTAGACGACCGCCAGCGTGCCGAGGACCTTGGTCGCCAGGGTGCTGAGGAAAAAGCTCCAGCTCGGCCAGGGGCGCTGCCAGATCGCGCCCCGGTTGCGGGTGAGGAAGATGGTGAGATGCCCGGCGACGAGGAGCTTGAGGAAGATCACCGACTGGACCTCGGCCTGCCCAAGACGAAGCCAGCGCTCGGCGATCCAGAAGAGGGCGAAGGAGGCGATCACGCCGAGCACGCCGAGCAGCGTCGAGATCGTAAGCGTGAGCCTCATGTCCCAGCGCACCGGCCGCTCCGCCACCGGCGCGTTGTCGTAGGCGATCATCATGATCGGCAGATCGTTCAGCAGCGCCAGCAGCACGAGCATCACCGCCGTCACCGGATAGAAATTGAAGACGATGATGGAGAGCGTCATGAAGAGAAGGACGCGGACCGTCTCGGCGATCCGATAGGTGGCGTAGCACGTCATCCGCTCGAAGATGCGCCGCGCCTCCTCGATCGCGGTGGTGATCACCGAAAGCCCGGGCGCGGTGAGCACGAGGTCCGCCGCCGCGCGCGCGGCGTCCGTCGCCCCGCTCACCGCGATCCCGACATCCGCCTGCTTCAGCGCCGGCGCGTCGTTGACCCCGTCTCCCGTCATCCCGACGATGTGCCCGCGCGCCTGCAGCGCCTTGACGATCGCGTATTTGTGCTCGGGAAAGACCTGCGCGAACCCGTCCGCCGCCTCGACCGCGCGGGCGTCGAGCGCCTCCCCTCCTTCGCCGAATGCCTGATCGGCCGGCAGGATTTTTTCCCCAAGCCCGAGCCTGCCCGCGATCTCGCGCGCGATCGCCCGGTGATCGCCGGTCACCATCTTGATCGCAACGCCCATGCCGCGCGCGCGCGCGATCGTCGCCGCCGCGTCCGCCCGCGGCGGGTCACGGAGCGCCAGCAGGCCGAGAAACCGCCAGTCTCCCCCATCCTCCCGCCGCGCGACGCCGAGCGTGCGCTCGCCGCGCGCCGCCAGCGCATCGACCGCCTCGCCCACGCGCCTCGCGAGTGCCGCATCGGGCTTCGCCATCGCGAGGACCACCTGCGGCGCGCCCTTGGCCACCTCGATCTGCGCGTCTCCATGCACAATCGTGGCCTCGGTCCGCTTGCTCACCGGATCGAAGGGACGAAACGAAGTGACCGCGTAGTCCGCGAGAATGTCGGGCGAAGCGAGCCCGGCGAGCACCGCCCGGTCGATCGCGTCCCCGCCCTCGTGCCGCGAGGCGAGCGCGCCCGCGAGCAGCAGCGCGTCCCGATCCTCCCCGCCGATCACCACCGGCTCGCCGAGAGTGAGCCGGTTCTCCGTCAGCGTCCCGGTCTTGTCGGCGCAGAGCACGTCGACGCCCGCCAGCTCCTCGATCGCGACCAGCCGCGAGACGATCGCCTTGAGCCGCGCCAGCCGCTCCGCACCCACCGCCATGGTGACAGAAAGAACGGCAGGAAGTGCCACCGGAATCGCCGCGACCGTGAGGATCAGCGCGAACAGCACGGTCTGCACCAGCGGATCGCCGCGCGCGAGGGCCACCGCCAGGATCAGCGTCACCAGCCCGACCGTGGAGAGGATCAGGAAGTTCCCGATCCTGAGCACCGCGCGCTGGAAATGCGAGACCGTGCCGGCCGTCTCGACAAGATGCGCGGTCTTGCCGAGATAGGTCGCCATCCCGGTCGCCGTGACCAGGGCCTTCATCTCGCCCAGCGTCGCGATCGAGCCCGAATAGGCCGTATCCCCTTCCTTCTTCTCCACCGGCAGCGATTCGCCCGTCAGCGCCGACTGATCGACGCTGAGATAATCCCCCGCGAGCAGCCGCACATCGGCGGGAACGATGTTGCCGAGCCGCAGCAGGATCACATCGCCCGGCACCAGCGCGCGCGCCGGCACGTCCCGCCAGCGCCCCTCGCGCAGCACCCGCGCCCCGAGCGCGAGACGCTGGCGCAGCGCCGCGATTGCCGTATCCGCCTTGAACTCCTGCCAGAAGCCGACGCCGGCATTGAGCAGCAGCATCACCATGATGATCGCGAAGTCGGCCCAATGGCGCACGGTTGCGGAGAGTGCCGCCGCGATCTCGATCATCCACGGGATCGGCCCCCAGAAGTACGAGAAAAGCTTGGCGAGCGCGCTCGCATGCTTCTCGGCCAGCGCGTTCTCGCCGAATTCGGCGAGCCGCCGCGCCGCCTCGGCTTCGCTCAAGCCCAGCGCGGGATCCGTCGGCGCACCGAGAGGCGCGCCCTTTTCCGTCGCGTCTATGCGTCCCACCTCAGGAAGAGCCCGACCTCACCGGGAAATCCCTTGGGAAATGCCAGCACCCGTGCGGTCAGCGTGAACCCGCGCGGCGCGAGCTCCCGGTGCCAATGGCGATAGACCGCCTCGGCATCGCCCGTGAGCGTCTCCGGCCATCGCGGCTCCTGCTGGATGATGGCGCGGCCACGGTCGGTGCAGGTCTCGGACGAGAATCGGAGCAGCGAATACTCCGCCTCGCCGCGCTCGGCCGCGAGCCGGGCCTCATGCATCAGCTCGCGCCATCGCGCCTCGCCCACATGGCTCTCGATCAGCGCCTTCACCTCCTCGCGGTGACGCTCGGCGGCCGCCGCGCCGTCCGCCGTCACCGGAACGCGCACGCGCTGGAAGGCTTCCATGAGGCTGCGGAACGCGCCGGCGGTCACGCCGCCCTCTGCCGCGCGCTCAGCTCCCCATCGCCTGGCGCTCTCGCTGGTCACGCCGTCCTCCTCCTCTCCGGGCGCGGGCCAAACCGGCCGGCCCTCGCGCCCCGCCACGATAGGCAGGGACCTCCGCCCCACCTTGAGCAGGATCAATCCCGCGCAAGAAATCCCCGGTCGATCGGTTTCCCGGCGCGGGTCACGCCATCCGTGGCCTCGCGACTCTTTGTTCAATCTGTCATTATCCGAACAATCCACCATGGGAACGTCCGTGCCATCCCATCCCCGCCACGTCCGCCTCGCCGAGCGCATCGCCGAGGCGGCCGCGGCCGGCGGCTGGCCGGCGGGCGCCCGCGTGGTCGAGCAGGACCTCGCGCGCCTGCTCGGCGTCTCGCGCACCCCCGTGCGCGCCGCGCTCCGCCTGCTCGCCCTCCAGGGCGTCGTTCGTGCGCGCCCCAGGCGTGGCCACGTGCTCGCCCGCCCGGGCCCGACCCTCGCCGGATTCCGCCTGCCCGTCCGCCCGCTCGCCGAGGCCATGCTGCGCGACACCCTGATCCGCGACCGCCTCGCCGGGCGGATCGGTCCCGATCTCGTGCAGAGCGGGCTCGCGCGCCACTACCGGGTCGGCGTCGCCCGCGTGCAGCGCGCGCTCGCGCGACTCGAGGAGGAGGGCCTGGTGCGCCGCACCGGCTGGCGCTGGAGCTTCGTCCCCTCGCTCGACACCGAGCAGTCCCGCCGCGCGAGCTTCGAGCTCCGCCTGATGCTGGAGCCGCCGGCCCTCCTCGTCCCCGGCTTTCGCGCCGAGCCCGCGCTGCTCGAGCACCTCGTCGAGGAGCACACGTTCCTGATGGCGCACCCGGAGATGACGCGCGAGGACCGCGCCCGTGTCTTCGAGCTCGACGCGCGCTTCCATGAGGCGCTCGCCGCCTGGAGCGGCAATCTTTTCGTCCTCGCCGCGGTGCGCCAGCAGAACACGCTCCGCCGGCTCTTCGAGCTCGGCACCTACGCCGACGGCGCGCGCGTCGCCGCCTGGTGCCGCGAGCACATGGCGATCCTCTCGGCAGTCGCGGCCGCGGACATGGCGCTCGCCACGCGCCTGATGCGGCGCCATCTCATGCACGCCGCCGAGGCGGCCGAGCATCCGCCCTCCTTCGCCTGGCCCGCCACCCCGCGCCACGCCGCCCGCCGTGGACCGGGTCACACAGCTTCGTGAATTGCCCGCCTCTGACTTCGCGTAACAAATATCTTGCGCGCCGGCGCGCCCGCGTTTTGCGGATCGTTCTGGGAGACCCAATAATGACATTTCCCAAACAGCTCGCCATCATTGCCCTGGTCTCGGTGCCGCTGCTTTGCGGCTGCCAGAACAACGAGGAGACCGGCGGATTGCTGGGTGGCGTCGGAGGTGCCGCGCTCGGCGCCGGCCTCGGCAGCGCCATCGGCGGCAACGCGACCGGCGCCCTGGTCGGCGCCGCGGCCGGCGGCTTCGCCGGCTATCTGGTGGGCAGCGAGATCGGCCGCCAGCTCGACCAGCGCGATCGCGAGATGGCCGCCAGCGCCACCCAGCGCGCCCTCGAGCAGCCGGTCAGCAACCCGAGCACCGTCGCCGCGGCACCGCCCCCGCCGGCGAAGTGGCAGTCGGATCATAGCGGCGCCTCCGGCTCGGCCCAGGTCATCGCCGTCCAGCCCCAGTCGAGCGGCGGCCAATGCAAGACGGTCCACCAGATCGCCTATATCCAGGGCAACGAGGTCCAGCAGAACACCCGCTATTGCCAGTCGCCGAACGGAAGCTGGACCCAGGCATGAGGGCGCACCGCGCCCTCGCCGTCCTTCTCCTCGCCGCCTGCCTCGTGGCGGGCGCCGGGACCGTGCGCGCGGTCGCCCAGTCCAACAGCATGCTGCGCCCGGCGCCGCAAAGCATCGAGTATTGCGCGGGGGACAAAGCCCCGAACCAGCTGAACTTCTCGGTCGTCAAGACGTCCCAGGGGAAAGCCTTCTTTGCCTGGGGCGGAATCGCCTCGGGCGATACCCAGAATTTCGCCCAAGCCCTCGACCAGGCCGGACCTGTTCAGGAGGTCATACTCTGCTCGCCGGGCGGAGACCTCGATGAGGGCCTCAACATCGGCTATCTCGTCCGTGAGAAAAAGCTCGCGACGCGCCTGCCCTCATGGACCTATTGCGCCAGCGCGTGCAATTTCATCTTCATGGGCGGCGTCATACGGACCGTCGAGCCCGGCGCCCAATTCCTCGTGCACATGTTCGCAAACGAGGGCGGCGCGCTCGAGCAGATTCAAGAGGACGAGGAAGCGGACTGGACGCCGTTCGGCTACGCCCAGCGCTTCCCCGAAGCGATACCGAACTACGACTCCGATTTTAACAATGGCTTGAACACCTATCTCGACTCCCACAGCAAGCAAATACAATCCACCTACAACCAGTATCGGAAGGACAACAATCAGCCGTCGCTTACGCTCCAGGATTTCGAAGCGCTGCCGGCGGTCAAGAGCGCGATCCAGGACGCGGTGCTGCGCCAGATGGCCCTCGTGCAAGACATCAAGGAACTCCAGCAGGGCGACGCACAGATCGCCGCCAAGATCGCCGAGTTCCTCGTGAAGATGGAGCTCTCGCTCCACTTCCTGACCGCGTTCGCCAACACGCCGAACGACGCCCCGCACACCATGACCCCCGCGGAGCTCGCCGAGTACAACATAACCAACACGGATTGAAGCGGTCCGGCAGCGCATCGCCGCGCCGGCCCGGCAGGCGTCAGCGAGGCTTGCCCCGAGGGGGCTCGTCCGGAAGACGGCAGGCCGGCCGGACGATAACCGAAAACGAGGTTCGGTTTGCTAGAGCAGGATGCGTTCGCTTCGGCTCACGCATCCCGCGTCTCGCTCTTTGTTTTCCCGCGTGATTCACGCCTTCGGCCATTCAACCTTCGGCGATCACGCTCTATTGACCTGCCGCCGGCGGCGCTTGCCCGAAGAAGATGCGCTGCCCCGCACCAGGCCCGCTTTGCGCTGACCCCGGCGCGCTGCCAGGGCCGGCTTGAGTGCCGCTCGATCCGGCAGCGCTTCGCCCGGGTGCGCGTACGGCGTCCATATCGGCGCCTGCCGAGCGTTCGCGGGAAGAGCCCATCGGGTTGATTTCCGCGATGGGACCTGCTTGGCCGAAGCCCACGATCCCGGTGCGGGTCGCGTCGCTGTCGTTGCCGGGAGCGATCGTCTGCGCCCTTCCCACCGCGCTCAACTGCCAGACCGTTCCTCCAACCAAAAGAAGCGCCCCGGCAATCATCGAGATCTTACGCAACATCGTCGCTCCTTGCGTCACAGGAACAATGTCCGGCGCCGGGACGTCGAGCCCCAAGCCAATCGCAAGAACCCGAGCATGCCACCAGCCATGGCCGGGCAGAAGACGGCTCCGCAGGATCGTGCGGCGATCGCCATCTCCGGCCGGTCGGGATTCCGGCCCATTGCGCCGTTATTACCAATACCACAAAGCGCCACACCGGCGCTACAGCGCGGCATCGCTTCTCGACGTGCCGCTTTGAACGATATCGAAACAGCCCTTGGCAACCGTAAGGTGATATCGCAACGGACGGTCATTACATCTGCGGACGTATTCGACGAAATAAAACGCTCCGGGGGCGTAAAGAGCACGCCGGCGAACGTTGCTGCCGAACCGGTGGGTTGAGCTCCGAGCTTCCACCGCGCGGCGCTCGAGATCGTGCGGGGCTCGACGCGGCGCCGGTGGTCCGGCACCCGATCGCACAGTTTCGTGGGAAGCGGAGCAATCACGAAACCCTGCGACCACGCTCGAGGAGGGCGTGGGCGGGCGGCCCGGGCGGGAGAACAACAACCGAGGTTCGGCGGGTCAGTTGCTCGCTTTGAAGTCGGCCTCGATCTCGGCCATCAACTTGCTCGAGTAGCCGGCTTGGCGCAGGTGCTGAAAATCCTCCTCGACGTCGGCGTGCCAGGCTTTCCTGACGCCGTCGTTCCGGTTGTCGGCGTATTTCAGATAGATTGCGCGGGCGGCGTCCGTTTGCCCGAGCATCATGAGCGCGTCGGCCTTATTCGTCTGCAACCAGAGCCAGGATGACGACGAGGGCGCAATGGCGATCGAGAGGTTCGCGGCGTCCAGGGCATCCTGGAATGCGCCTTTCTCGTTGAAGTACCAGGAGAGATTGCCGAGGTCCCAGGTCAGGGATCGGATGACGTTCCGGGCGCCTATGTCTTGCGGGTTCTTCGCCAGGGCTGCCTCCGCGAGCCTTGCGGCCTGCCGGTAGGCCGCGAACGCGGGCTCGAGCTTGCCCTCGCTGACCTCGATGCCGCCGACCTCGCGTTCGGCGTTGGCGTCTCCAAGGTCGGCGAGCTTTTGCCACCAGACGATGGCCTCGCTCGGGTCGCGCTTCACTCCCAGGCCCTGTTCGTAGAGCACGGCGAGGTTGCGCTCGGCGCCGGCATCGCCCTGTGCCGCGGCCTTGCGGTACCACTCCATCGCCTGGCCGTAGTCCTGGTGCACCCCCTCGGCGCGGTCGTACATGAAACCGATATTGTTTTCGGCCTCGGCGTCGCCCTGTGCCGCGGCCTTGCGGAACCATAGCATCGCCTGGCCGTAGTCCTGTGAAACCCCTTCGCCGGAGTCGTAGAGATAGCCAAGAGAGTTTTCGGCATCGGCATCGCCCTGGTCCGCCGCCGCGCGCAACCAGCGCATCGCCTCCCCGTAGTCCTTTGGAACGCCCTTGCCCATTGTGTAGAGCCTGCCGAGATTCCTTTCCCCGCCGGCGTCGCCCTGCGCCGCGGCCTTGCCGTACCAATAGGCCGCGTTGTCGTCGTCCTGCTTCATTCCCTCGCCACGTTCGTACATGGCGCCGAGATTTACCTGCGCGCGAGCGTTGCCCTGCGCCGCGGCCTCGCTGTACCAATGGGCCGCGCTCGGATAGTCTCGGCGGACCCCCTCGCCGTTCTCGTAAAGCAAGCCGATATCGTATTCCGCGACCGGGATCCCCTGGGCGGCGGCCTTCTTGTACCAGACCAGGGCCTCCTTGGAGCTTTGGGGGACGCCGTGCCCGCTCGCATACAGGGCTCCGATATTGAGCTCGGCGGCGCCATAGCCCTTGTCTGCGGCCCGCCGGAACCATGCCATTGCCTGCGGGTAATCGACGCGGACGCCAATGCCGTCCCGGTAAACGATGCCGACGTCGAAGGTGGCGGCGGCGTTGCCTGCGGCGGCGGCCTTGCGCAGCCACCTCATTCCCGCCTTGTAATCCGTCGGCACGCCGACGCCGTTGAAATACATGAATCCGATGCGGTGCTCGGCGTCGATCGAGCCGTAGCCTGCGGCCTTGATGAAATCCTTCGCGGCCAGGACGTCGTCCCTCCTGTAGTCGGCGCCGCTCAGGTAGATGTTGCCGAGCGTGTCCCACCTGGCGGCCTCGTGGAGCCGCCAGTACTCGTATCCGCCGACCGGGCCGCCGACGAAGATCAGAAGTGCCGCCGCAACGGCGGCGGCGACGGTCGCGTTGCGGGAGCGGCGCCAGCGCTGCTCGCTCAGGTCGAGGAACCGCATCGCCGCCGCGAAGTCGCCGCCGTAGCGGCGCGCCCAGGCCGCACTCGGGCGTTCCCGGGCACGCCAGGCGAGCGCGATGGCGAGATAGGGCATGCCGAGCAATCGGGCACTGCCGCTCTGCCAGCGTTTCGCGTTCTCCGCGATGTAGGCGTATTCCTTGGCCGCGTTGGCCTCGTCCCTGAGCCACTCGCTCAACCTCAACCATTGGCGGATCAGGCTCTCGTGGCTGATGTCGATCATCGTCTCGGAGGCGAGCGGCCCGGCGGGCGAGGCGACGATGAAGTTGCAGTCGCGATGGCGGAACGCCTCGACGATGGCAGCGGCCGATTCGGTTTTCCCGCCCAGCTTCTCTGCCAGCTCGCCGAAGCGGCAGGGCCGGCGAACGGCGTCCGCGATCGAGCTGCCGCTGACCAGGGAGCGGAAGACGGTCCGCGCGGCGGGGCGGTGGGCAGGATCGATGGAATCGAGCACCTCCTCCGCGTGGGCGTTGAGGGCGCCGCTCAGGCCGCCGAGCTCCTGGTACTGTGCGAGGCGCAGCGTCACGCGCGCGGAACCGGCGGCAGGATCCGCTTCGGCGCGCGTGCGGAGCCAGAGCCGGTTCAGGACGTGCTGCATCAGCGGCAGCTGGTCGGCGCGGCGCGCGAGGGCCTGCAGCTCGCCCGCGCCCGCCTCGTCCTCCCACGGTGCGAGGCTCGCGAGATCGTTGAGCAGCCGGTTCACCAGCGCGGGCTCGATCGAGAAACCGCAGACGCCGGCCGGGCCTTCGATGGCCTCGCGCGTCTCCTCGCGGGTCATCCGGCGCGTGAGGTAGAGGCCCGCGTTGATCTCCTCCGCGAGGTCGGGGAAGAGCGCGCAGGCGCCGAGATATTCCGAGCGCATCGTGATGACGACGTAGATATGCGTCTCGCGCGAGCGGGCGCTCTCGATCAGGAGCGCGGCGAAGCTTTCCGCGTCCTCGCGGAGCGGCGCGAGGAACGCTTGCGCGTCGTCGCGTCCGGCATAGTCGGCGTAGCGGAAAAGCTCCTCGAACTGATCGACGAGGATGAGTAGGTTGGCGCCGGCCGGCAGATTGCCCTCGCGGCACCATGCGACGACCGAGCGCGGGCCGCGGCGGAGATAGCGGACGAATTCCTGCTCGGAGAGCGCGGCGCCGGCGCCGGGCGCGAGCGCGAGCAGGGCGTGGGCAAGATTGTCGAGCGGCTGGCGGCCCGGGCGGAAGTCGGCGATCAGCCAGCGCGAGCCGGCGCTCGCCATTGCCCCGAGCTCGAGCGCGTCGAGGAGCCCGGTGCGCACGAGGGAGGATTTGCCGCCGCCGGATGGGCCGAGGACGGCAAGGAATCGTGCGGCGGCGAGCCGGTCGACCATCTGGTCCACGCACGATTCGCGGCCGAAGAAGAGGTCGGACTCGTCCTTGCGGAAGGAGCGAAGCCCCGGATAGGGCAGCCTCATGTCAGGTCCTGCGCTCAATCGTCGAGCGCCGCGATCACCGGCTGGAGCGTGTCGTGATTGATCGGCGCGCGGACGCGCACACGCTTCAGCTCGGCGAGCTGCATGCCGCAATCCTCCTTGTTCTCCGGAGGCTCGACCACGAGTTCGAGCAGGCGCGGCGGCGCGGCGCGCTTGCCGCGGAGCTTGTTGTAGAGCCGGAGCTGGCCGCGCACCCAGAACGGGGTCGTCTGCCCGTTCACCACGATCAGCGCGTCGCAGTCGACCATGTTCTCTGCGAGATCGGCGATCACGTCCTCGGACTTGCCGTCGAGCCTGGGCAGCGCCGAGGTGGGAAACTCCTGTTGGATCTTCTTGGCGAGGTCGAAATCGTCGGCGGCGGCGTTGATGAAGACGAAGGAGGAGGTGGGTTTGGGCGGCGGGGGCGGCTTGCTCATCCGCTGCACGATCGCGGTCTTGAAGCCGGCCAGCGTATCGGCGATCACGTGCTCCCCGGCCAGCAGCTCACGGCAGGCCGGGTCCTCGACGGTGTCGAGCTTCAGATTGGCGTCGCGCCATTGGGCGATCTCGATGCCGGAGGCGGAAGCGGCCTCGGCCTGGAACCGCGTGTATCCCTCCGGCAGATCCGGCGGCTTGCGGCCGAGGCGCGGCCCGAGCAGCTGGACGAAGAGCGCCGCGCGCGGGAGGTCGGCGGCGAAGGCCGCGCGGAAGGCCTCCCCGCCTTGCGGATACTCGCCCGTGGGCAGGACGGCGATGCCGTACTGGCCGAGATGGGAGCGCACCTGCTCGGCCGCTTCCTCGAGGTCCCCTGTCGGCTGCGCGAGCAGGACCGTCCGGCCCGCGTCCGGGGCCGGCGGCGCCGGGGCAGGCTGCGGCGGAGCGCTCCGCAGCTCCTTGAGCTTTTCCGCGATCTCGTTGACGAGCTTGTCGATCGCCCCGAAATACGTGTCGGTGCCGGGGCTCAGCGACCGGCAGCCCGATCCGTGGTCCTGCCAGAGATAGGTCCCGATATGGGTGTCGAGCGGGTGCGGAAGCAGGGAGCGGTCCTCGGGCTCCAGGCACTCGACCGCGAACAGGCGGGTCTCGTTGCTCTCGTTCCACCTGTTGTTGTCGATGAAGGCGTCAAGCTCCCTCTTCGTCCACGGGCGATCAGCGTAATTCGTGGAGGTGACGGCGAGGAACACGGCCGATTTTCCCGCGGCGACGCACAGCCGGTCCAGCTGATGGTTCGCGGCAACGGATGTTTCGTCGAAGAAGATTTTGGGTGGCGTCCCGCCGAGGCGCCGGTGCAGCCTGTCCCTCAAATTTTCGTAGAGATGCCGGACCCAACCCTTGCGATCCACGTCCGGGACGTTGTCCACATGGGCGTAGCTGAGGAAGACGTCCCATTCGTACCGCGTGAAGCTCATTTGTAACCCACAATCGGCGGTTGCGGCTCTCTGCGTTAGGGTAGCGCAACGAGGGGGGCGCGGAAACTTCAAATCAGTGAGACGTGATTTCGCGGGCGCGGCGGCCGGTCGGCACGTTCCGGTTGAGCGGAATTTCCCCGCCAAGAGGAGTCGTAAACGTTACAACCTTGGCGACAGATCCCGCCGCGATGCTCGGCCCGCGCACGCCTGTCCGCCGGACTGCGCCGCCGGGCGCCCCTCGGACAGCGCCCTCATCCCGGATACCGTTGAAATCTCCTGGCCTGACGGCTCCGCGCCATGGCCCGTTGCTGGGTCGGAGCAGATGGGCAAAATCACCGGTCAGGCTCCAGTCCTCGCTGGGTAAGAATCGGCGGCAACGTCACCGGCAATGTCGGGAATGCGGGACCCGCCGTGCGCCCTGCCGGCGTCGTGTCCAAGACCAAGAAAGATCGGGCCGGCTTGCCTGCAAAAGCTCTTTGCCGCGTGCGCGCAGCGGAAGCGCCCGAACCGCAGAGCTCCCTTGCCCTTTTTCCCCGCCCCGCCTCACCCCTGCTCCAGCAGCGCCTGCGCGCAGGCGTCGAGAATCGCGTCCGCGTCGATCCCGTACTCGCGGTAGAGATCGGGGATATCCCCGCTCTGGCCGAAGCGATCGACGCCGAGCGGCACCACCTTCTGTCCTCGCACCGCACCGAGCCACGAATGCGCGGCCGGATGCCCATCCAGCACGGAAACGAGCGTCGCCTCGGCCCCCAGCGGCGCGAGCACGCGCTCGATGTGCGAAAGCGCACCGCGCTCGCCGCCGCGCCGCGCCCGCCGTGCCGCGAGCCACCCCGCGTGCAGCCGCGCCGGGCTCGTCACCGCGAGCAGCCCGGCGCCTGGCTCCTCCTCGCGCAGCATCTCGAACGCCGAGAACGCCTCGGGCGCCACCGGTCCCTGATAGGCGATCGCGATCCGCGCGCCGCGCTCGGGCGGAAAAACCCAGTGCGCGCCCGCGATCACCGCGGCCGCATCCAGCTCGCGCGGCGGCTGCATGATCTGGCGCGTCGAGAGCCGGAGCCACACGGCAGAGCCGTCCGGAAGCTGCATGTGCTCGAAGGCATGGCGGAGCAGGATCGCAAGCTCGTCCACGTGCGCCGGCTCGTACGCAACCAGCCGATCGAGCGCCATGCCGATCAGCGGCGTGTTGATCGACTGGTGCTGGCCACCCTCGGGTGCGAGCGAGATGCCCGACGGCGTCGAGACAAGCAGGAAGCGCGCGTCCTGGTAGCAGGCATAGATCAACGCATCGAGCCCGCGATTGACGAACGGGTCGTACACGGTGCCGATCGGGATCAGCCGCGCGCCGTAGAGCGCGTGCGCGAGGCCTGCCGCGCCGAGAAGAAGAAAAAGATTCTGCTCGGCTATGCCAAGCTCGAAATGCTGCCCGCGCGGGCTCATCCCCCACCGCTGCGCCGAGGCGAGCTTGGCGTCGCGGAACACATCGTTCCGCGTATGCCGGTCGAAGATGCCGCGCCGGTTCACCCACGGCCCGAGATTGGTCGAAACCGTCACGTCCGGGCTGGTCGTCAGGATGCGCTCGGCGAGCGGCGCGCACGCCCCCTCCCCACGCCCGATCTCGGCCAGGATCTCGCCGAATCCCGTCTGCGTCGAGATTTTTCTCCCGATGCCGCCCGGCGCCGGAAGCCTCTCCGGCACCGCAATCACCGGTGCGGCGAGCGCGCGGCCCTCGGGCGCGAGCTTCCGCGCAAACGGCACCTCGGCGATGAAC
>DATJTV010000344.1:0-3280 GCA_035503055.1 Acetobacteraceae bacterium | reverse complement strand
CGCCGCGCCGAGCGGGAGATGAGCGTGTACAGCTTCGAACGGGCCGACACGGCGCTGCTGGCGCGGCACTTCGCCGACGCGGAGGCGGAGTGCGGGGCGCTCTTGGAGGCAGGGCTGGCGATTCCGGCGTACGACCAGTGCATCAAGGCGAGCCACCTCTTCAACCTGCTCGATGCGCGCGGGGTGATCAGCGTTGCCGAGCGGGCGGCGATGATCGGGCGGGTGCGGGCGCTGGCGAAGGGAAGCTGCGAGGCCTGGCTCGCGGGCGAGACCGGCTGAGCCATGCCCGAGCTGCTGCTCGAGCTCCTGAGCGAGGAGATCCCCGCGCGCATGCAGGCCCGCGCGGCGGAGGATCTGGCACGGAGGCTGGCCGAAGCGCTGGCGCCGCTCGCGCTCGAGGACGTGCGCACGTTTTGCGGGCCGCGGCGGATCGCGCTGGCGGCCGAGGTGGCGGCCGCCCTGCCCGGCCGGCGCGTGCGCGAGCGGGGGCCGCGCGCCGGCGCGCCGGAGGCGGCGCTGGCCGGGTTCCTGCGCAAGCACGGCGCGGAGCGCAGCGAGCTGATCGAGGAGGCAGGCTACTGGGTGCTGGAGCGCGAGGAGAAGGCGGTGCCGGCGCGGGCGCGGATCGGCGAGGTCCTGCCGCCGCTGCTCAGGCGCTTTCCCTGGCCGAAATCGATGCGCTGGAGCGCGAGCGGTTTCGTCTGGGTGCGGCCGCTGCGACGGATTCTCTGCCTGCTCGAGGGCGCGGTGGTGTCGTTCGGTCTCGCCGAGGGCGAGGATGACGGGCACGGGCTCGTCTCGGACGATCTGACCGAGGGCCATCGGTTCCTGGCGCCGGGGGCTTTTGCGGTTCGTTCGGTTCCGGAATGGGAGCGTGGGCTCGCGGAGCGGCGCGTCATCGTCTCGGCGGAAGAACGGCGGCGGCGTATCGCGGCTGGGATCGCGCGGCTCGCGGGCGAGAACCGGCTTCGGCTTGCGGAGACGGATCCCGCGCTGCTCGACGAGGTGGCCGGGCTGGTGGAGTGGCCCGTCGTGCTGATGGGCACGATCGACGAGCGATTCATGGACCTGCCGGCGGAAGTCATGCGGGTGACGATGCGGCTCAATCAGCGCTATTTCGCGCTCGCCGAGGCGGACGGCGCGTTCGCGCGGAAGTTCGCGTTCGCGGCCAATATCGAGGCCGAGGACGGCGGGGCGGCGATCATCGCCGGGAACGAGCGGGTGCTGCGCGCGCGGCTTGCCGATGCGCGGCATTTCTGGGACCTCGACCGGAGGACGAGCCTCGAGGCGCGGGTGCCGAAGCTCGAGCATGTGACCTTTCATGCAAGGCTCGGCAGCCAGGGCGCGCGGGTGCGAAGGATCGTCGATCTCGCGCGCGCGATTGCGCCGGCGATCGGCGCGCCGCCGGCGCTCGCGGAGCGCGCGGCGCTGCTCGCGAAGGCCGATTTGGTGAGCGGAATGGTGGGCGAGTTTCCCGAGCTGCAGGGCGTGATGGGAAGCTATTACGCCGAGAACGACGGCGAGCCCGAGAGCGTGGCGCGCGCGATCCGCGAGCATTATGCACCCAAGGGACCGGACGACGACGTGCCGGCCGAGCCGGTCTCGATCGCGGTGGCGCTTGCGGAAAAGCTCGATCTGCTTTGCGGTTTCTTCGCGATCGGCGAGAAGCCGACGGGCTCGGCCGACCCCTATGCGCTGCGGCGCGCCGCGCTCGGCATCGTCCGCATCGTCCGCGAGAACGGGCTCCGGCTCGGGCTCGTTCCGCTGATCGAACGCTGGCGCGCGTTCGTCGCCCTCGAGCACGCCGAGGAGCGCGCCGTCCGGCCTGCCGCCGAGGCGCTCGAGACGTTGGCCGAGCAGGTGCTCGGCTTCATCGTCGAGCGGCTGCGCGTGCAGCTGCGCGCGGAGGGCGCGCGGCACGACGTGCTGGCCGCCGTGTTCGCGGCCGGCGGCGATGACGATCTCACGCGTCTGCTCTCGCGCACGAGCGCGGTCGCCGCCGTGCTCGGGACCGAGACCGGGGCCGACCTCTTCACCGCGTACCGGCGCGCGGCCAACATCCTCCGGATCGAGGAGAAGAAGGACGGGCCGTTCGACGCCCCGCCCGAGCCCGGCCTCCTGCGCGAGGCCGAGGAGAAGACGCTCGCCGCGGCGCTGGAGGCCGCGCGGCGGGGGGCCGAGCACATGCTGAAGGACGAGCGCTTCGAGAAGGCGCTCGAAATTCTCTCCCCGCTCCGCGATCCGCTCGATGCGTTCTTCGAACGGGTCACGGTGAACGCAAAAGAGCCGGAATTGCGCCGCAATCGGCTGCGACTCCTCCAGGCGATGCGGAGCACCATCGACCGGATCGCCGATTTCTCGAAAATTGAAGCCCGGGACGAAACAAAAGAGGAGCGGATTCGAGCATGACGAAATGGGTCTACGGCTTCGGCGCCGGCCTCGCCGAGGGGCGGGCGGAGATGCGCAACCTGCTCGGCGGCAAGGGCGCGAACCTGGCCGAGATGGCCTCGATCGGGCTGCCGGTGCCGCCCGGCTTCACCATCACGACCGAGGTGTGCAGCGTCTACTATCGCAACGATCGCCAGTACCCCGACGATTTGCAGGCCGAGGTGGCGACCGCCTTGCGCCGGGTGGAAGAGGCGACCGGGCGGCGCTTCGGCGAGCGTGGCAAGCCGCTCTTGGTCTCGGTGCGCTCCGGCGCGCGTGCCTCGATGCCGGGAATGATGGACACGGTGCTCAATCTCGGGCTGAACGACGCGACCGTGGAAGGGCTCGGCGCGGGAGCGAACGACCCGCGCTTCGCCTGGGACAGCTACCGCCGCTTCATCCAGATGTACGGCAACGTCGTGCTCGGCGTCGATCACCACCGCTTCGAGGAGATCATCGAGCACGCCCGCGAGGATGCCGGGGTGAGCGCGGACCCGGAGCTTTCCGCGCAGGACTGGCACCGCGTGGTCGCGGCGTACAAGGACCTCGTCGAGGGCGAGACCGGACGGGCTTTCCCGCAGGACCCGGAGGAGCAGCTCTGGGGCGCGATCGGCGCGGTGTTCGGCAGCTGGATGAACCCGCGCGCGATCACCTATCGGCGCCTGCACGAGATTCCCGCCGAATGGGGCACGGCGGTGAACGTGCAGGCGATGGTGTTCGGCAATATGGGCGAGGATTGCGCGACGGGCGTGTGCTTCACCCGCGACCCCTCGACCGGCGAGAACGTTTTCTTCGGCGAATACCTGGTGAATGCGCAGGGCGAGGACGTGGTCGCCGGCATCCGCACGCCGGC
>DATJTV010000343.1:0-29357 GCA_035503055.1 Acetobacteraceae bacterium | reverse complement strand
CGCGACCGGCTGTTCGGGCTGCTGATGCGCCGGCTCGACGCGTTCCAGGCCAACCGCGAGGGAGTGCTCGCCCTCCTCGAAAGCCTTCCCTGCCGCCCCCGCACCGCCCTCTTTCTCGCCGTGCTCACGGAAGCCAGCATGAGCTGGATCCTGGGTGCGGCGGGCGTCGGCACCAGCGGGCTCACGGGCAAGCTCCGCGTCAAAGGCTTGACGGCCGTCTGGGTCTGGACGCTGCGGGCCTGGCAGCGTGACCAGACGGAAGATCTCGCGCCGACGATGGCGGCGCTCGATACCGCGCTCGCGCGGGCCGAGCGCGCCGCCGGATGGCTTGCCTCCCTGCCCTTCGCCGGCCGGCCGGCTCCGAAGGCGCCGACGGAGGAGGAGGCGAAGGGAGACGGCAAGGAGGAAGACCCGGCCGCGAGCTAGATTTCCTTACATGTGGCGGGGCACCTCTGTCCGCCCCTGTCCGGGTGGACTAGACTGGACCGCGAGGGCCAGGGTTCGATGCGAACCTGCCACCGCGTCCGGCGAGAGCGGGGCCCAGCCAAAGGAGACGGCGCCATGGCAGCAAAACCCGAAAGCGCGCACGGCAAGGCGGCAAGCGGGATGCCGGATTTCACGAGCCTGTTCGCCAATCTGAAGATGCCTTCGCTCGGCGACGTCGAGCCCCTGCTACGCGCACACCAGCGCAACATGGAGGCGCTCGCCGCGGCCAACCGCGTGGCGCTCGAAGGCGCGCAGGCCTACGCCAAGCGCCACATGGAGATCGTCCAGCAGAGCCTCTCCGAGCTGACCCAGTCGCTCCAGACGCTGGCCCAGCCAGGCTCGCCGCAGGCCAAGGCGGCCGCGCAGGTCGAGCTGATCAAGCACGCCTATGAGCATACCGTCTCGAACATGAAGGAGCTCGGGGACCTGATCCAGCGCTCGAACAACGAGGCGATCCAGCTCCTCAACCACCGCTTCGCCGAGGCGATGGACGACATCAAGACCATGATGGCCAAGGTGCAGCAGAAGGCACCCTGATCGGAAGGACTTGCCTGCCCGCCTTGGCGTTCCCTCGTCCCGCCGCCTCCCCGATGCAGCGTCTCGACCGATTCATGGCAGCGGCGAACGCGCGCTACTACGCGGCCGGCGATCCGTTCCGCGAGTTCGCAACCGCGCCCGGGATTTCCCAGGCCTTCGGCGAGATCCTGGGGCTCTGGGCGGCGACGGTCTGGGAAGGGCTCGGCCGGCCGGACCCGGTGAGGCTGGTGGAGCTGGGGCCCGGGCGCGGCACGCTGATGGCGGACGCACTCCGGGCCGTGGGGAGGGTGGCGCCTGATTTTCGCTCGGCGCTCCGCCTCCATCTCGTCGAGACCTCGCCCGCTCTCCGCGCCGCCCAGGCGGCCCTGCTGCCCGAAGCCGGCTGGCACGAGCGGTTCGAGGAGGTGCCGCCCGGCCCGATCCTCCTGCTCGCCAACGAGTTCCTCGACGCCCTGCCGATCCGCCAGTTCGTCCGCCGCCTGGACGGCTGGATGGAGCGCTTCGTGGGTGCGGGCGGGCGGTTCGTCGAGCGACCCGCGGTCGCACCCGCCGGCGCGGCGGCGGATACCCTCGGCGCCGTGAACGAGGTGTGCGAACCGGCGCTCCGGCTCGCCTCGCTGCTTGGCGCGCGGCTCCGGGCGAGCCCGGGTGCCGCACTCTTCATCGATTACGGGCCGGCGGCGAGTGCGGCGGGGGAGAGCCTCCAGGCGCTGCGCGGTGGCCGCCCGGCCGATCCGCTCGCGGATCCCGGCACCGCCGACCTCTCGGCGCATGTCGATTTCCAGTCCTTCGCCGCGGCCGCCCAAGCTGCCGGCGCGGTTGTCTCCGGGCCCGTCCCGCAGGGGATATTCCTCACAAGGCTCGGGCTTTTCCAGCGCCTCGACCGGCTGGCGCGCGGGCGGGGGCCGGCCGAGGCGGCGGCGCTGCTCGCCGCCGGACGCCGCCTCGCCGAGCCGGACGGAATGGGACGGCTCTTCAAGGCGCTCGGCCTCGCGAGCCCTGATGGACCGGAGCTCCCGGGATTTTCGCTGTGAGGGCCGAAGCGCCGGCGCTTTCCGCCGATCAGCTCGGCGTGCCGCACGGCTTCTTCACCCGCCGGGGCGGCGTCTCGTCGGGGCCGTACGCAACACTCAATTGCGGCCTGGCGAGCGGCGATACGCGCGAGGCGGTGATCGAGAACCGGGCGCGCGCCGCGCGGGCGATCGGCGCCGATCCCGCGCTTCTGTTCGTGTCGAAGCAGGTGCACGGGACCAGGGTGATGACGGTCGGCGGCCAGGCCTGGGAGCCGGGGGCCGGGCCGGACGCGGACGCTATGGTGACCGATCGGCCCGGAGCGGTGCTTGGGATCGTCACCGCCGATTGCGCGCCGGTGCTGCTCGTCGACGCGGAGGCGGGCATCGTCGGCGCCGCCCATGCCGGCTGGCGCGGCGCCGCCGCCGGCGTGCTGGAGGCGACGCTCGCCGCGATGCGCGCGCTCGGCGCCCTGCCCTCGCGCATCCGCGCTTCCATCGGCCCTGCGATCGGCCAGCCCTCCTACGAGGTGGGGCCCGACCTTCGCGAGGCGGTGCTTGGCCGCGAGCCGGGGGACGAGCGGTTCTTCGCGCCCGGCAGGCTGGAGGGACGGTGGCAATTCGACCTGCCGGGCTACTGCTCCGGCCGCCTCGCCGCCGCCGGCATTGCCGCCGTCACGACGCTCGAGGCGGACACCGCCGCCGACGAAGAGCGCTTCTTCAGCCACCGCCGCCGCGTGCTCGCCGGCGGGGGACCGATCGGGCACCAGATCTCGCTCATCATGCTGCCGGCTTCATGAGGGCCTGGCCACTGCTGGCCGCCGCGCTCGCACTGGCGGGCTGCGGCGATTTTCCCCGGCCTTTCCAGGGCAATCCCGGAGCCACCGCGCTCCGCCTCGCGGTGCCGCCGCCGCCCCTGCTCGCAGTGCCGGCGCCACCCGCAGCACTCCTCGCCGACGCGGCGAGCCGGAAATTCGCCGCCGACGTCGCGACCGCGCTCGCCGACCGCACCGTGCCTGCTGTCGCCGCACCGACCAGGCCCGGCGACTGGCAGCTCGCGATCACCGCCTCGCTGGAGAAGAGCGAGGTGATCCCGCGCTACACGGTGATCGACCCGATCAAGCGCAAGCAGGGATCGATCGCGGGCACGCCGGTGCCGGCGGAGGAGTGGGCCAACGCCGATCCGGCTGCGCTCGAGAAGACGGCGAACGCCGACGCGCCGGCGATCGCCAATCTGCTCACCGAGATCGATGCGCGGCTCAAGCGAAGCAATCCCGAGAGCCTTATGAACCGGCCCGCGAAGGTCTTCTTCGCCGGCGTGCGGAACGCGCCCTACGACGGCAACATCGTGCTCGCCCGGGCCCTGCGCACGGACCTGCCGGCGCTCGGGGTCCCGCTCCAGGCAAGCCAGACCGGTGCCGACTTCTCGGTGATCGGAGAGGTGCAGGTGACGCCGACGAAACAGCCGGAGCAGGTCCGGGTCGAGCTGCAATGGGTGGTGAGCGACGCAAGAGGGCGCGAGCGGGGCCGGGTGATCCAACTCAACGACGTGCCGCTGGCCACCATCGACCCGACCTGGGGCGAGGTCGCACCGACGATCGGCGAGCAGGCCGCTTCGGGCTTGCGCCAGCTCATCGAGAAGGCGCGCCAAGCGCCGTGAGCCCGGCGCGAGCGAAACCAGAGGTCGCATGGACAGGCCGGGAACGCATTGCTAGAAGGCCGGCGGCCGCGCACCCCCTATCCGGGCGCGTTCCCAACCGGATCCCGTGCGCATGAAGATCGTTGCCGCTAACAGCAACCGCCCCCTGGCCGAGGCCGTTGCCGCCAAGCTCAACCTGCCGCTCACCCGCGCCGCGATCCGCCGTTTCGCGGACATGGAGGTATTCGTCGAGATCCACGAGAACATCCGCGGCGAGGACGTCTTCGTCATCCAATCCACCTCCTACCCGGCCAACGACAATCTGATGGAGCTCCTGATCACGCTCGATGCGCTGCGCCGCAGCTCGGCGCGACGCATCACCGCGGTGATCCCCTATTTCGGCTACGCCCGCCAGGACCGCAAATCCGGCCCACGCACGCCGATCAGCGCCAAGTTGGTCGCCAACCTCATCGCCGAGGCGGGCGCCAACCGGGTGCTGACGGTGGACCTCCATGCGGGGCAGATCCAGGGCTTCTTCGACATCCCGGTGGACAACCTCTACGCCGAGCCGCTGTTCAGCCGCGACATCCAGGAACGCTTCGCCGGGCGCGGCATCGTCATCGTCTCGCCGGACGTGGGCGGCGTCGTCCGCGCGCGGCTGATCGCGACCCGGCTCAACGGCGACCTCGCGATCATCGACAAAAGGCGCGAGCGCGCCGGCGTGTCCGAAGTGATGAACGTGATCGGCGACGTCGCCGGGCGCGACTGCATCCTGGTGGACGATATCGTCGATTCCGGCGGCACGCTGGTCAACGCGGCGAGCGCGCTGATCGAGAGCGGGGCAAGCTCGGTCAGCGTCTATGTCACGCACGGCGTGCTCTCGGGCGGGGCAGTCGCGCGCATCGCCGCCTCGCCGATCGAGATGCTGGCGATCACCGATTCGATCCTGGCGACAGAGGCGGTCCGCCTCGCCAGCAACATCCGCCAGATCACGATCGCACCGCTCATGGCCGAGGCGATGCGGCGGATCAGCGAGGAAACCTCGGTGAGCTCTCTCTTCAACTGACCCTGGAGGATCGACGACCATGAAGCTCTTCTACGCGCCCGGCGCCTGCTCCTTGGGGATCCACGTGCTGCTCGAGGAGATCGGCAAGCCCTACGAGATCGCCCCACTCGCCCTTCGCGACGGGGCCCAGTACAAGCCAGAGTTCACCGCGATCAACCCGAAATCGAAGGTGCCGACCCTCGTCCGCGACGACGGCTCGGTGCTGACCGAATTCCCCGCGATCGCCTTCTGGCTCGCCCGCACCAACCCCGAATCCCACCTGTTGCCGCCTGATGCCGAAGGCCAGGCGCGCGCGCTCGAGGCGATGGACTACGTGGTCGCCACCATGCATATGCGGGGCTTTACCCGCATCTTCCGCCCGGCGGACTTCACCCCCGAGCCCTCCGGCGAGGAGAAGGTGAAGGCGCGCGGGCGCGAGATTTTCGAGAGCGGCCTCGCCCTCATGGACAAGGCGCTCGCCGGCAAGGACTACATCGTGGGCCCCTTCTCGATCGCCGACGCGGCCCTCTTCTACACCGAGTTCTGGGCGGCCGCCCGCACCGACATCAAGCTCCCCGCCAATTGCGCTGCCCACTACGCACGGATGAAGGCGCGGCCGGCCGTGGCACGAGCCATGGCACAGGAAGGGATCACCGCCTGAATGCTGCCGGCGATCGGCTTCTGGTTCCTCCGCCACGGGGAGACCGACTGGAACGCCAAGGGCCTCTCGCAGGGGGCGGCGGACGTGCCCCTCAACGCGAACGGCGAGGCCCAGGCGAGACGCGCCGCCGAGCTGCTCAAGGGCGCGGGCATCGCGACCATCGTCGCCTCGCCGCTCCAGCGCGCCCGCCGCACCGCCGAGACCGCCGCCGCCCGGCTCGACCTTCCCGTGAGTTTCGACCCCGAGCTGCGCGAGGTCGCCTTCGCGGGGCGAGAGGGCCAGCGGCTCGGAAGCTGGTTCGAGGACTGGGTCGCGGGGACCGCAACCCCCGAGGGCGCGGAATCCTTCGCTGCGCTCGCTTCCCGGGCCAGACGCGCGGTGAGCCGTGCCCTCGTCCTCCCCTCCCCCGTCCTGATCGTCTCTCACGGCGCCCTCTTCCGCGCGCTCCGCGCCGTGATGGGGCTGCCCGTCGCGGTCCGCACCCCGAACGCCATCCCGATCTTCTGCGACCCGCCGCCCGCCGCCACGCCCGAAGGCCCCTGGTCGCTCCGCGCCCCCGGCTCCCTCTCCTTGATCGGCGACCCGAAGATCAGCGGCTGATCGTTGCGCCGCACCGGACGATCGGCTAGATCGTCCGCCGCGCCGGCGCCGGAAGGCCCCGGCGCATGATGCTTTGATGGGGGCTGTCATGGCCAACCTGGTGACGATCGAAGCCGAAGCCCGACACGGCGGCGGCAAGGGACCCGCCCGCGCGACACGGCGCGCCGGCAAGGTGCCGGGCGTTGTGTACGGCGCGGACCGCCCGCCGGAACTGGTCGCGCTCGACCCGCGCGCCGTGCTGCGCGAGATCCACCGCAGCGGCTGGCGCTCGCGCATCTACGAGCTCTCGCTCGATGGGACGAGCACCCGCGCGCTGCTGCGCGACGTCCAGGTCCACCCGGTGACCGACCTCCCGGAACATGTCGACTTCCAGCGCCTTACCGCGGGCAAGCCGATCCGCGTCTCCGTCGACGTGCTCTTCACCAACGAGCCGGCAAGCCCGGGGCTGAAGCGCGGCGGCGTGCTCAACGTCGTGCGCCACAGCGTCGACGTCTACTGCGACCCCGAGCACGTGCCGGACCACTTCGAAGCCGACCTTGGCGGATTGGACATCAACGATACGGTGCGCTGGTCGAGCCTCAAATTCACCGAGAACGCACGCCCGATTATCGCCGATCGCGACTTCGTCGTTGCCTCCGTCGCACCTCCCACCAAGATGACCGAAGCCGCGGCCGAAACGCCCACGGCGACGCCGACGCCCGCAGCCGCCGCCACCGCCACGCCGGCGAAGAAGGAGTAATGCCCGCCCCGTCGGCATAGCCTCGTGCTGCTTTGGGTCGGGCTCGGGAATCCCGAGCCGGGCATGGTGTTCAATCGGCATAACGTTGGCTTCATGGCGCTCGACGTGATCGTTGCGCGCCATGGTTTTTCCGATTGGCGAAGAAGGTTTCGTGGGCTGGTTGCCGAGGGGGCGATCGGCGGGGAGAAGGTGCTGGCCCTGAAGCCTCTCACGTACATGAACCTGTCCGGAGAGGCGGTGCAGGCAGCGGCGAGCTTTTATAAGCTGCCGGTGGAGAACATCACGGTTTTTCAGGACGACATCGATCTCGCGCCGGGGAAGGTACGGGTAAGGCTGGACGGCGGTGCGGCCGGGCACAACGGCGTGCGCAGCATCGATCGGTCGTTGGGAGACCGCAATTATTGGCGCGTGCGGCTCGGCGTCGGCCATCCCGGGGAGAAGGAGCGGGTGCTCGGCCATGTACTTGGCGATTTCTCCCGCCAGGATCGCGAGGACTGGCTTGAGGGGCTGCTCGGAGCGGTGGCGGAGGAGGCGCCGCTCTTGGTCGAGGGAAAGGCCGAGGCTTTCATGTCCCGGGTTGCGGCCGCGGTGCAGGGGCCGGGCTGATGGGGTTTCGTTGCGGCATCGTGGGCTTGCCGAATGTCGGCAAATCGACGCTCTTCAATGCGCTTTCCGAGACCGCCGCGGCGGAGGCGGCGAACTATCCGTTCTGCACCATCGAGCCGAACATCGGCCGGGTGGCGGTGCCGGACCCACGGCTTGGTGTGCTGGCGGGCATTGCGAAGTCCGCGCGGATCGTGCCGACCAGCCTGGAGTTCGTCGATATTGCCGGGCTGGTGCGAGGGGCGAGCAAGGGGGAAGGGCTCGGCAATCAGTTCCTCGCGCATATCCGCGAGGTCGATGCGATCGTGCACGTGCTCCGTTGCTTCGAGGACCCCGACGTGGCGCATGTCGAGGGCGGGATCGATCCGCTGCGCGATGCCGAGATCGTCGAAACGGAACTGATGCTGGCCGATCTCGAGGGCCTCGAGCGGCGGCTATCCGGGCTCGAAAAGCGGGCGCGTGGCGGCGATCGGGAGAGCCAGGCGCAGTTGGCGGCGATCGGGCCGGTGCTGGAGGCGCTCAAGGAGGGGCGGCCGGCGAGGAGTGTCGCGGGGCCGGATGAGGAGGTCGTGCGGCGGCTGCAGCTTCTGACGGCCAAGCCGGTTGTCTATGTCTGCAATGTCGAGGAGGCGGCCGCGGCGAGCGGCAATGCGTTCTCGGAGCGCGTGGCGGAGCGGGCGGAGAAGGAAGGGGCGCGGGCGATCGTCGTTTCCGCGGCGATCGAGGCCGAGATCAGCCGGCTGCCGGCGGAGGAACGGGGCGAGTTCCTGGCGGGGCTCGGGCTCTCCGACGCAGGGCTCGATCGGGTCATCCGCGCCGGGTACGATTTGTTGCGGCTGATCACCTTCTTCACCGCGGGTCCGAAGGAGGCGCGCGCCTGGACGATCGTGCGAGGCACGCTCGCACCGCAGGCGGCCGGCGTCATTCACGGAGATTTCGAGCGCGGATTCATCGCGGCCGAGACCATTTCCTATGCGGATTACGTTGCCTGCGACGGCGAGGCGGGAGCGCGCGAAAAGGGACGGATGCGGGTCGAGGGACGCGATTACGTGGTGCAGGACGGCGATGTCATGCTGTTCCGATTCAACGTCTGATCAGGCGTAATCCTCGGCGCGGGTCGCGTCCTTGTGGCGGTCCGTGGCGACGGCGTTGAAGAGCGCGGAGAGGACGAACGAGACGACGATGTTGATCGCCACCGACCAGAGCGCGGCGTAGCCGGGGAAGGTCGTGCCGAGGATGTGGATCGCGTAGATCGATCCGGCGAAGTGCAGGGTTGCGGCCATCCAGGTGCCGCTTGCCATGCCGCAGAGCCAGCCGATGAGGAGCGCCCAGCCGTTGAGGAAGCGGGTGTAGAGGGCGATGACGACGGCCGGCAGCGTCTGGATGATCCAGATGCCGCCGAGGAGCTGGAGCTGCACAGCGTAGGCCAGCGGCAGGAAGATCACGAAGAAGAGCGCGCCGAGCTTGACGACGAGGGAAACGAGCTTCGCCACCTCGGTCTCCTCGCGCGCCGAACAGCCGGGCTTGATGAACTCCTTGTAGATGTTGCGGGTGAAGAGGTTGGCGGTCGCGATCGACATGATCGCCGCCGGGACGAGCGCGCCGATGCCGATCGCGGCGAAGGCGATGCCTGCGAACCAACCGGGAAAGCTGTCGAGGAAAAGCGCGGGGACCGAGAAGCTCGTCCCGTACTGCTTGAAGCCGCCGGCGAATTCCGGGTTCTTCGCGACCCCGGCCGCGACCGCCATGAACCCGAGCAGCGCGAGCAGTCCGAGGAGGAACGAGTAGGCGGGCAGCATCGCGGCATTGCGGCGGATGACGCCGCCGCTCCGCGCGCTCAGGATTCCGGTGGTGGAATGCGGGTAGAGGAAGAGCGCCAGCGCCGAGCCGAGTGCCAGCGTGGCGTAGGCACTGTAGAAGCCCATGCTGGCGCCCTTGGGATGGGCGAGGAGGAGCTTGGCGGGAGGGATAGCGGCGAAGATCTTGCCGTAGCCGCCGAGCTCGATCGGCACGACGATCACCGCGGCGATGACGGCGATATAGATCAGCAGATCCTTGACCACCGCGATCATCGCCGGCGCGCGCAGCCCGCTCGTATAGGTGAAGGCGGCAAGGATCACGAAGGCGATGATGAGCGGCAGGTCGTGCAGCAGGCCGTGGCCGCCGATGCCCATCGCGCCGATGACGACCTGGATGCCGACGAGCTGGAGCGCGATATAGGGCATGGTCGCGACGATGCCGGTGAGCGCGATCGCGAGGGCGAGCCAGCCGTTGCCGAAGCGGCCGCGCACGAAGTCCGCGGTGGTGACGTAGCCGTGCCGGTTGCAGACCGCCCAGAGGCGCGGGAACACGACATAGAGCATCGGGTAGATGAGGATGGTGTACGGCACGGCGAAGAAGCCGATCGCGCCGGCGCCATAGACCAGGGCGGGAATGGCGATGAAGGTGTAGGCGGTATAGAGATCGCCGCCGATCAGGAACCAGGCGACGAAGGTGCCGAAGCGGCGGCCGCCGAGGCCCCATTCATGGAGCTGGCTGAGATCGCCGCGGCGCCATTGGCCCGCCATGAACCCCATCACGGTGACGAGGGCGAAGAGCGCCACGCAGACGATGAGGACCGTCCATCTCATGCCCGGGCTCCTACCGCTCGACGAGATAGACGAGGAGGGTGAGCGCCGCGCCGATCACTACCCAGAGGAGCTGGTACCAGTAATAGAAGGGGATGCCGCCGAGCCGGGGGGTGAGCGAATTGTAGCTCGACACCCAGAGCATCGCGACGAACGGCAGCAGAAGAAGAAGGCGCAGCCTGTGCGTGCGCGGCTGCCGTTCGGGCTCTGGAGCAGGCATAGTCGTTACCTCCCTGTAATCTCGATAGCGCAGCCGATTCGGCTTGTAAATGCGCTACTTACGGACGGATCCGGGTGCGCGGGCGACAGGATCCTCAGGGCAGCGGAACCAACTCGCGCGGGTGGCGCGAGAGGAGCTCGGCGCCTGTCTCGGTGACGAGGACGTTGTCGATCAGGCGGACGCCCAACCGTTCCTCGCGGATGAAGAGATGCGGCTCGACCGAGACCACCATTCCCGCCTCGAGGACGTAGCGGTTGCCGCCGAAGAGATTGACCGGCTCGCCCCAGGATGGAGGAAATCCGGGGCCGATTCCGTAGCCGCTCGTATGCTGGCGGAACTGGTCGAGGCCTGCTTCCGTTGTCATGCGCTTGGCCGCCTCGTGCGGGACGGTTGCCGGCACGCCCGCGCGGATGGCGCCGATGCAGGCATCCGAGGCGGCGCGGATCACCGCGTGCAGCTCGCGAAGGCGCGCCGTCGGCTCGCCCAGGTTCCAGACGCGCCCAAGGGTCGCGGTATAGCGGTGATAGGCGGCGCCGATCTCGACATGCCCCGGGTCCCCGCGGCGGATCTGGCGCGGCGTGGGCGCCGCGAGGACGAAGTGGCAGCGCTCGCCGGTCACGAGGTTCATCGTGCTCGCCGGCTGGCTACTGCCCGCGGCGAGCAGCGTGCCGTAGGCGGCCGCCGCGAGCTCGAGCTCGCTCCGACCCTCGGCGACGCGGGCAAGAAGGGCGGCGAGCGCGTCATCTGCGATCCGCGCGGAGGCGCGGATGTACGCGATCTCGCGCGGCGATTTGACGAGCTTGAGGTCCTGCACGAGGCTCGTTCCTTCCGCGGCGAGCGATGGGCCGAGCATGGCCTTGATGCTTCGATGGTGGTTCGGGTGCAGATACCAGGCCGGCACTTCCATCCCCACGCGGCTACCCGTGAGCTTGAGATCCAGGGCGAGCTTCGCGAACGCTTCCATCGGGTCCTCCGGCTCGCGGCCGTTCCAGCCGCGCACCTCGTCCACCCAGCTGTCCTCCTCCAGCTCGCTCCGATCGAGCTCGCGGGCGAACATCGTGAGCGGCGCAGGACGCTGCGGAAAGAGAAGGCACTGGAAGGAGGTGTAGCCCTTGGTCTCCGAGCCGGTCAGCCAATGGAGCGAGGCGGGATGGATCACCACCAGCCAGTCGAGCGCGGCTGCTTCCATTGCCCGGCGCAGCCGCTCGCGGCGGGCGCGGAATTCGGATTCCGGAAAATCGTTCTTCGACATGCGAGTTACTCTCCGCGCAAATTCTTGCGGCTCGGCATCTCCGCCTCGATCTCGCGCCAGACCGCTTCCTTCAGCGCCGAGTATTCGGGCGAGAGCTGGACCTTGACGTTGCGCGGAAGCGGCAGCCGATTCTCGATGATCGCCTTGATCCGGCCGGGACGCGCCGAGAGCACGACGATGCGGTCGGCGAGGATCAGCGCCTCGTCGATGCTGTGGGTGATGAAGACGGTCGTCTTGGCGCTCGCGGCGCGGATGGCGAACAGTTCCTGCTGCATCTCCTGGCGCGTCATCGCGTCGAGCGCGGCGAAGGGCTCGTCCATCAGCAGCACCTCGGGGTCGGCGGCGAGGATGCGCGCGAAGGTGACGCGCTGCTGCATGCCGCCCGAGAGCTCCGTGGGGTAATGGTTCTCGAATCCTTCGAGATTGACGAGCGCGATGAAGCGTGCGGCGCGGCGGCGGCGCTCGGCGGCGGGCAAGCGCTGCATCCGCAAGCCGAATTCGACGTTTCCCTGTACCGTCTTCCAGGGGAAGAGGGCATAGGACTGGAAGACCACGCCACAGCGCGGTTCGATGCCGGCGATCGGCGTGCCGCGGAGCAGCATCGTTCCGGAGGTCGGCTGCGTGAAGCCGGCGAACATGTTGAGGATGGTCGTCTTGCCGCAGCCGGACGCGCCGAGCAGGCAGATCAGTTCGCCTTCCTCCACGTCGATGGAGAAATCATCGACGGCGAGCATCTCGCCCCCGCGCGGCAGCGCGAACATCTTGCAGACATGCCGCGCGCAAAGGATCGGCGCCATCCGCCTCCGGCTAGAGCAGATCGCGATCAGACGGAATCGGCTGATCGCGTGAAGATGCTCGGCAAAACAAAGAGCTAGAGTGGTTTCCGTGAGCCATGGCGAGCAGAAACCACTCTAGCCGGAGGCGCGCCGGTGGCGCTCCCAAGGGAGGAGCAGACGCTCGATCCGGTTCATTGCGAGATCGGCGAGCAGCACGGTCGCCGAGATGCCGACCATGCCGACCAGGACCTCGGGGAGATTGCCCCAATCCTTCGCCTGCCAGATCAGCGCGCCGAGCCCGTTCTGCGCGGCCACCATCTCGGCCGAGAGGACGCAGGACCAGGCGATCGCCAGCGTTACCTTGAGGCCGGTGATGATGCCGGGCAGCGCGCCCGGCAGGATCACCTCGCGCATCACGGCGAGATCCGAGGCGCCGAGGTTACGGGCGGCGCGGATCAGCACCGGGTCCACGCGCTTGGTGCTCTCAACCGTGCAGATCAGGATGTAGATCCAGGAGCCGAGGAAGACGATTGCGGTCTTCTGCGATTCGCCGATGCCGAGCCAGAGGATCGTGAGCGGGATCCAAGTGATGGAGGGCAGCGGCCGGAGGAGGGAGACGAACGGGTCCATCACCGCCTTCGCGGGCCACCAGACGCCCATCACGATCCCGAGCGGGACGGCGACGGCGGCGGCGAGGGCGAAGCCGAGGAAGACACGCTGGGAGGAGATCAGGACATCCGTGACGAGCTGGCCGTTGGCCAGAAGCTTGCCTGCATCGGCGGTTACGCTGCCGAGCGAGGGGAGGAAGATCCCGGAGATCCATCCCGAGCTGGTCGCCGCCCACCAGGCCGCGAGTGCTGCGAGGACGGTCGCGACCTTGATGAGGAGGACACCCCGCGGGCCGCTTCGCGCGCCCGCCGTGCGTTTGCGCAGGACGGCAAGGCGGCGAAGCGGGACCGAGCCGGTGAGCTCGCTCATCGGCGGGCCCTGGGCTCGGCGCCCGCGCTCAAGGCTTCGGCAGGAAGCTCACGTTCTCCCATTGGCTGACGTCCGGCACGTTGGGGATCTTGCCGTGATCATACAGCCATTGCGCCAGATATTGCATCTGTCCGGTGTGCAGCTTGATGTGCTGCGGCCAGCCGGCGGCTCCATAGTAATGGAACTTCTGCATGGCGGCCAGCACGACGGACGGCGGCTTGCGGAAATAGTGCGCGATGGTCTTGGCCGTGTCCTCGGGATGCGCATTGGCGTAGGCGACGCCCTCGAAGATGGCGATCGCGAGCTTTTGGGCTTCCTCCGGATGCTGCGAGACGAGCTTGCGCGAGATGATCATGATGTCCGGCGAGGACATGGTGCCGAACTTCTTAAAGATCGGCGTATCGCTGTCGAGGCCGAGGAGCTTGCCGTTCGGCACCGCCTGCTCGAGGCCCGCGAGGAGCGGCTGCCAGACGCAGGCGGCATCGACGTCGCCCTTGGCGAGCGCCGGCGCCATCTCGGAGGGATCGAGGTCCTCGTAGCGCACATTCTTCTCGGTCATGCCGGCGTTCTGCAAGAGTCCGTCGAGCGTGATCTCGGCGGAGGTGTTGGCCGCCACGGGCTTGCCCTTGAGCGCCTGGAACGAGGCGAAGCCGGGCCGCGCCCAGCAGCCTTCGTTACCGGGCGAGTCGTCGATATTGGCGAAGTAATAGAAACTCTTGTCCCCCCGGGCCATCTCGGCGATCACCGCAATCCGGCCGAGATTGCTGAAGGCGACCGATCCCGCATCGAGCGCCGCGATCCGGTCGCTCGAGTTCGGAATGTTGCGCAGCGTCACCGCGAGCCCCTCCTGCTTGAAGAAGCCCTTGTCGATCGCGACCATGAGCGGGATCTGGCCCCACCAGGTGTTGGACGCCGCAAGATCGAGATGCACGAGGCCGGCCGCGTCGGCGCGCGCGGCGCCTGCGAAAAGCACGAGCAATGAAGCGAACGCAGTGCATCTCATGCAGGCACGAAACCATCTCGTCATGAGCCCCCTCCGTCTCCGGGTTCCGCCCGGCCTTCACGGTGCCGTGGCGGCAAACATGCTCTCGCGCTCGACGAATCGCGGAATGACTTTCCTGCCGATGAGATCGATCGACCGCATCACCTGCGCATGCGTCGTCCGGCCGGCCTGCAGCACGAAGATCATCTGATCGAGCCCGGCTTCTTCCCATCTCTCGACGGCGCGCGAGACAGTGTCCGGATTGCCGCCGATCGCCATGCCGTCCTCGATCAGCTGGTCGTTGGTGCGGCTCCGGAACTTCGCCAGCACCTTCTCGAGGCCGCCGGCGGTCGCGAAGCGCACCGGATTGAGGAGCGCCTGATTGTCGCCGTTGTACCAGCGGGCGGCCGCGCAGGCGATATCGCGCCCGATACGGTCGTCCTCGTCGACGGCGGCGAGCGCGAAGGCGCCAACGTGCTCGTTCGGGCGGGTGGCGAGGAACGATGAGCGGTCGCCGCGGATCGCCGCGCGGTAGGCGGCGATCGCCTCGCGCGTTTCGGCAACGGAATTGCGGGTCACCCCGATCACGCCGACGCCGAGCCGGCCCGCATTCTCGTAGGTCTCGAAGTTGGAGGCGGCGATCCAGAGCGGCGGATGCGGACGCTGCAGCGGGCGGGGGAGAACGTCGCGCGCGGGAAGGTCGAAGTGCTTGCCGCGGTAGCCCGGAAAGCGCTCATGCGCGAACATCGAGAGCACCGCCTCGGTCGCTTCGCGGGCGATGTCGCGGCTGAGCGCCGGATCCACGCCGACCGCCTCGGTCATGTAGGGCGTGGAGCCGCGGCCCATCCCGAATTCGGCGCGGCCGTTGCTAATGAGATCGAGGGTGGCGACGCGCTCGGCGATGCTGAAGGGGTTGTGCATGGTCATCAGCACGACGGCGAAGCCGAGGCGGATGCGCTCGGTGCGCTGGCTGATCGCAGCGAGGAGCATGTCCGGGCAGGGGCTGTGACCGATCTCGAGGAAAAAATGTTGCTCGGTCATCCAGTAATAGTCGAACCCGGCGCGCTCGGCGGCGACCGCCTGTTCGAGCGCGTTGTGATAGGCGGCGAGCTCCGCGTTCTCGCCCCACGGACGCGGCATCTGGATCTGCGTCATCAGGCCGAACTTCACGGCGCCTTACTCCCTCTCGCCGGCGCGAAGAGGCGAGGTTAGGCGCGATCGGCGCTTTGCGTCCAAGACATAGGAGCTATATCTGATATAACCTGTTCGAACGTTGGAGCCGGAGAAGGATGGAGACGCGCGCGCTCCGCTATTTTCAGGCCGTCGCCGAATTCGGCAGCCTGAGCCGAGGTGCCGCGTTCCTGCACGTTTCACAGCCGGCGGTCAGCCGGCAGATCCACGCCCTCGAGGCGGAGGCGAAGGTTTCTCTGTTCATCCGGCACGGGCACGGCGTGAGCCTCACCGAGGCGGGCCGCCTCCTGCTCGCGCGCAGCCAGAGCATCCTCCGCCAACTCGACCAGGCGCGGAGCGAGCTCGGCGGCGGCAGTGCCGGCCCGTCCGGCACCATCGCCTTCGCGCTGCCGCCGGCGGCGGGGCATTTCCTGATCCCGCCGCTCGCCGCGCGGCTGGCGCGGACCTTTCCGCACGTCTTTCTCAAGGTGGTCGGCGGCTTCAGCGGCCATCTCCACGAATGGCTTCTGCGCGGCCAGGTCGATCTCGCCTGCATCCACGATCCGCTGCCACAGCGGGGATTCGAGACGGTGCCGCTGGTGCGGGAGGAGGCGTTCGTCGTCGGCCGCGCGGGGAGCTTCCCGTTCCGCCGCGCCGCCGTGCCCACCAAAGCTCTCGGCCGGCTGCCGATGATCCTGCCGAGCCGGCCGAATGCCTCGCGCCGGCTGCTCGATGCGCGCATCGCGGCGGAGAACCGCGCGCTCGAGCTGGCGATGGAGGTCGACGATCCGTCGATCATCCGCGCTCTTCTCCGCCAGGGCGCGGGCTTTAGCGTGCTGAGCCAGGGCGCGATCGAGGCGGAGGTGCGGCATCGCGAGCTGGAGGCGCGGCCGTTCCACCCGCGGCTTTTCTGGCAGTTGTCGCTTGTCACGCCGGCCGGCGCCGCACGCTCCGACATCCTCGTTTCGTTCGCGCGCATGGTCCAGGCGGTCGCGCACGAGCTTGCCGCCTCGGGCGCTTGGCCGGGTCATTGGATCGGGCCAGGGCGCACGGTGGCGCAAAGCACGCCGGCCCGGCTGCTTCCGGGCTCGGCGATCATTGCGGCATCGCAGGGAAGGCGTTAGGTTTCATCGCATGGCAGCGGCTTGGACACACTTGGCGCAGCGTGTCGCGCGCCGGCAGCCTTTGCTTGTTGCGGCAGCGGTGCTCTTTGTCCTCGCCGCGGCTGCAGCTGTGGCGCGATGGGAGGGGGCCTTTGCGCCGCCGCCCTCGGCGCCGGCCGCGATCGCCAACCGGCCCACCCCACCCTTCGCCCCCACGGTTCCGCCGGCACTTGCTGCCCCGGCGCCGCCGAGCTTCGACGTTGTCCGCGTCGACCGCTCGGGTCACGCCGTCATCGCGGGGCGCGCGCCCCCCGGCTCGGAAGTGACCGTTGCGTCGAACGGAAAAACGATCGGCAAGGTCGAGAGCGATACCGAGGGCGAGTGGGTTCTGGTGCCCGACCAACCTCTGCCTTCGGGAACCGGCGCGCTCACGCTCTCGGCCCGGCTACCGAATGGGACGAGTCTGACGGGCCCGAACCGGGTCGTGGTGATGGTGCCCGATCATTTGGGCGAGGTGCCGCCGGTTGCCCTGCTGAGCGGGCCTTCGGGAACGCCGCGGCTGATCGAGGCCCCGCCCGTCGCGAAGGGCGCGTCCCCGGTTGGGCTCGACCTCCTCCAATACGGGCAGCACGAGACGCTGCGGCTGGCCGGCCGCGCACCGCCGAATGCCGATGTACGGGTCTATGTCGATGATCGCACGGTCGGCGACGCACGCGCCGATGCCGCCGGCCATTGGTCGCTCCGCGTCCCAGGGGAGCTGCTTCCGGGACCGCACCGGATCCGCCTTGACCAGATCTCGCCTGCCGGGACGGTTTTGGCCCGGGTGGCGGTACCGTTCGATCGTCCCGCGTCGCCGCCGGGGCCGGAGGCGGCCGCCGGCCGGGTGGTGGTTGTCCGGCCGGGCGAGTGCCTCTGGGTGATCGCCGAGCACGCCTACGGGAACGGCGTGCGCTATACCCTGGTCTTCCAGGCCAACCACGACCAGATCCGCAATCCGAGCCTGATCTATCCGGGTCAGGTCTTCACCCTCCCGCCCTTCCCTCCCACGGCCGGCAGCCGCGGCTGACGGAAACTTGCCGCGCCGATACCGAACCCTCATAACCGCGCCACATGGCCATCGCCGACACGCTGCGCTTCGCTCCGCCGCACCCGGCCGCGCGCCCGTTCCTCGTCGCGGGAGCGGTCCTCTTCCTGCTCGGGCTCCTGATCAGCCACTGGCTCGCCTGGCTTGCCTTCGTTTTCATCCTCCTCTGCCTCTTCTTCTTCCGCGACCCCGACCGCGTGCCCCCGCCGCGGCGGGACGCCATGCTCGCGCCGGCCGACGGGCGCGTTCTCGAGGTCGCACTGGCCAGGCCACCTGCCGAGCTCGGCCTCGGCGACACGGCACGCTGGCGGGTCGCGACCTTTCTTTCGATTTTCGACGTGCACGTGAATCGGATCCCCGTGCACGGCACGGTCACCCGCATCGCCTACCGGCACGGCGGTTTCCTCAATGCCGCCAACCCGGAAGCCGGCGACCGCAACGAGCGCAACGCGATCGCCATTCGCCTCGCCGACGGGCGCGAGATCGCGGTGGTGCAGATCGCGGGCATGATCGCGCGGCGCATCGTCTGCTCCGTGCGCGAGGGCGACGCGGTGGGCGCCGGGGAGCGCTTCGGCATCATCCGTTTCGGCAGCCGCACCGATCTCTATCTGCCGGAGGGCGGGGAGCCGCTGGTGACGGAAGGGCAGACGATGATCGGCGGCGAGACCGTCGTCGCTCTCCTGGGCACCGGAGCGGCGGGATGAACGGCCCCTCCCGGCCGGAGGCCGGCCCCGAGGCCGGCAAAATCTCCCCCATCCGGCGCCTCTCCGGCCGTCTCCGGCCGCGTACCCGGCCGCGCTTCAAGGGACCCTCCTTCAACCGCGTGGTGCCGAACATCATGACGATGCTCGGCCTTTGCGCCGGGCTCACGGGGCTCCGGTTCGCGATCGAGCAGCACTACGGTTGGGCGGCGGTGGCCATCGTCGTCGCCGGCGGGATCGACGGCCTGGACGGCAGGCTCGCCCGCCTGCTGAAGGCCACCTCGCGCTTCGGCGCCGAGTTCGACAGCCTCGCCGATTTCCTCTGCTTCGGCGTGGTGCCCGCCTTCACGATCTATCTCTGGTCGCTCTCCGGCTGGGGCGGCTTCGGGTTCGTGCCCCCGCTCCTGTTCGCGATCTGCATGGCGCTCCGCCTCGCCCGCTTCAACGCCTCCCTCGATGCCGCGCCTGCGCCGGCCTACGCATACAACTTCTTCACCGGAGTCCCGGCGCCGGCCGGCGCGGGCCTCGCACTCTTCCCTCTCTTCGTCGGGCTCGAGGGACAATCGCTCGATTGGACGTGGCTGGTCGCGGCCGCCCGCTTTCCGCTTTTCGACGCCTTCGTGCTGATCGGCGTCGCCACCCTGCTGGTGTCCACCCTCCCGGTCTGGAGCTTCAAGAACTTCAAGGTCCCGGCGGAATACGTGCTGCCGCTGATGGTCGGCACCGCGGCCTTCGCCGCGTTCCTGGTCGCCGATGCGTGGGGGGCGCTGGCGATCATGGCGATCGTCTATCTCGCGATGCTGCCATTCAGCCGCCGCAGCTTCCATCGCCTGCGGAGCGAGGCGGAGGCGATGCGGGCCCCGGAGGCGCCGTCGAGAGAGCGATCGGCGTGACGGGACTGGTTTGGCTGCTCGCGGGCGAGGCGAGCGGCGACGCGCTCGGCGCACGGTTGATGGCGGCCCTCGCGCGGCGCGCGCCGGACACCTCCTTCGCGGGCGTCGGTGGCCCGCTCATGCAGGCTGAGGGCCTCACGAGCCTCTTCCCGATGGAGGAGCTTTCGCTCATGGGCCTGGTCGAGGTGGCGCCGGCCCTCCTTCGCCTCCGCCGCCTGCTCCGCCACGCCGCCGCCGACATCGCCGAGCGGCGGCCGGACGCGGTGGTCACGATCGACAGCCCGGGGTTCACGCTCCGCCTCCTGCGCGCGATTCGTCCGCTCGGGCTGCCGCGCGCCCATTACGTGGCCCCGCAGGTCTGGGCATGGCGCGAGGGGCGGGTCCGGCACTTCCCCGGACTTTGGGAGCGTCTCCTCTGCCTTCTTCCCTTCGAGCCGCCGTTCTTCGCCCGCCACGGCCTCGCCGCGACGTTCGTCGGCCATCCGGTGCTCGAATCGGGCCTCGGCGGCGGCGATGGCGGGCGCTTTCGCGCCGCGCACGGGATTCCTCCCGAGGCGACGGTGCTGCTGGTGCTCCCGGGCAGCCGCCCCGGCGAGGTCGCACGGCATGCAGGCATTTTCGGCGCAACCATCGCTCGTCTCCTTCCCGCCCACCCCGGCCTCCGGCCCGTGGTGCCCGCGGCGCCGGCGGTCCGCGCGATGCTGGGCGGAGCGCTGGCGGGCTGGCCGGTGCCGCCGATCCTCCTCCAGACCGAAGCGGCCAAGCCCGACGCGTTCGCCGCCGCTTCCGCGGCATTGTGCAAGTCCGGTACGTCGGCGCTCGAGTTGGCGCTCGCGGGCGTGCCGATGGTCGTCGCCTACCGCTTCAATCCGATCACCGGCTTCCTTGCCCGCCGGTTGGCGAAGGTGCCTTACGCCTCGCTCGTCAACCTGCTGGCGGGCCGCGAGGTGGTCCCGGAAATCCTCCAGGAGCAATGCACGCCCGAACGCCTCACGGCCGCGCTCGGCGCGCTGCTCACCGATCCGGGCGAAGCGGCTTCCCAGCGCGCCGCCTTCGGCCCCGTGCTGGCAAGCCTCGCGCCGGAATCGGGCACGCCCTCCGAGGCGGCGGCCGATGCCGTGCTCGAGATGATCGGTGCGAGCCTTCCCCGGCATTCCCGATAAAGCGAGCCCTCGCTTCACGGCGGCGTGCGGCGGCGCTTCGGAAGTGCCAGCTCCGCTTGGTTCGCCGACGGCGGGGCATGCATCAGGCGCAAGCTGCTCACGATACTGGCCAGCACCGAGAACCCGGCTGCCATGACGATCGCGGTCGTCGTCCCCTGGGCCGCCGCAATGCCGAAGGCGAGCGCCACTAGCGCCGCGCCCGTTGTCTGCCCAAGCAGCCGCGAGGTGGACATGATCCCGCTCGCCCCGCCGGTGCGCTCGCGCGGCGCGCTCTCGATCAGGGCCTTGGCGTTCGGCGATTGGAAGAATCCGAACCCGGCACCGCACACCGTCATCCGCCAGACGATGTCGAAATTGGAGGGATGCGCGGGCAAGAGCGCCACCAGGACGAGGCCCGCCGCCAGCAGGGCGAGCCCGATCCCGCCCAGGATCCCTGCGGGATAGCGGTCGGCGAGCCGGCCCGCGATCGGGGCGGCGACCGCGACCGTGAGCGGCCAGGGCGTCATGAGAAGTCCCGTGGCCACCTGGGAGCGGCCGAGAACGTCCTGGAAATAGAAGGGAAGGCAAACGTAAGCCAGGCTCTGGGCGGTGAACGAGCAAACCGCGGTCGCCGAGGAGAGCGCGAAGATCGGACGGCGGAAGAGATCGAGGGGCAGCATCGGCGCGGCCTGGCCGAGCGTGCGCCGGACGAGCAGCACGGCGGCGAGCGCCGTGCCCGCGAACGAGACGATCGGAACGGTCAGGTTCTCTCCATGCCCGACGCCGTCGATCGCCACGATCAGGAGGCCGAACATCGCAGCACTCAGCCCCGCCGCCGCCCAATCGAAGCGATGGGGCGAGCGCGGCGTCGCCGGCAGCGAACCGACCGCGATGAGCTGGGCCACGATGCCGATCGGCACGTTGACCGCGAACAGCCACGGCCAGGCCGCCACGGAAAGGATCGCGGAGGCGACCGTCGGTCCCACGGCCGAAGCGACCGCGACCACCAGCGCATTCATGCCGATGCCGCGGCCGAGGAGATTTCGCGGCATGATGAAGCGCACCAGCGCCGCGTTGACGCTCATGATCCCCGACGCGCCGAACCCCTGTATCACGCGCACGGCGGCGAGCATCGGGAGCGAGGTGGAAAGCGCGCAGAGAAGGGACGCGAGGGTGAACAGGAAGAGCCCGCCCTGATAGACGCGGCGATACCCGTAGATCTCACCCAGCGAGGCAAAGGGAAGCAGCGAGACGGTGACGGCGAGCTGATAGGCGTTCACCACCCATATCGACGCCGCCGGACTCGCGTGCACGTCGTGCGCGATCGTCGGAAGTGCTACGTTGGCGATGGCCCCGTCGAGCACCGCCATCGTGATCGCCATGAAGACGGTCGCCAGCGCGAGCCGGCGCCGCCCCGGAGGAAGCGCCTCCTCCTCGATCATGGAATCCTATCTGCCGGCGAAATCCTATCTGCCGACGAACTGGGGCCGACGTTTCTCCATAAAGGCGGTGCGCCCCTCGCGATAATCGGCGCTGTCGAAGCAGGCCTGCGAAGCGCGCCGCAACCCCTCGACGTCACGATCGGCCGGATCCTTCAACACCGCGGCGACCGCGAGCTTCGAGGAGAGGATTGAAAGCGGGGCATTTTCTGCAAGCTGGCGCGCGAGTCCGGCGACCTCGCTCTCGAGCGCGTCCGGCGCGACCACGCTGTTGACGAGGCCGATGCGCAGCGCCTCCGCGGCGTCGATCCGCCCGCCCGTATAGAGGATCATCCGCGCGTTTGCCGGCCCGACCAGGGAGACGAGTGTGCGGACCATCTCGAACCCGTAGGCGATGCCGAGCCGCGCCGCCGGAATGCCGAACTGCGAGTCCGACGAGGCGATGCGGAGGTCCGCCTGCATCGCGATGCCGAGGCCGCCGCCCAGGCAGAAGCCGCGAATGAGCGCGACCACTGGCTTTGGGAAGGCGCCGAGCTTCTGCCGCCCGGCGCTCGTTTGCCTGTCGTACTCCGCCTGCGCGTCCGCGTTCGCGCGGTTCTTCTCGAACTGGCTGATGTCGGCGCCGGAGACGAATGCCTTCTCTCCCGCCCCGGTCAGCACCAGCACGCGCACGGACGGATCGGCGGCGAAGCGATCGAGGATCGCCTCCAATCCCTGCCACATCTCGACCGACATGGCATTGCGCTTCTCGGGCTGGTTGAAGGTGACGAGCCCGATGCCGTCGCCGACCTCGGCCAGCATCTTCCCGCCGGCGTACTCCATTCAGATCGCTCCTTTCGCACGCATCTCGGCAATCTCGGCAGCGCTGTATCCCACTTCCCGCAGCACCGCCTCGGTGTGCTCGCCCGTCTCGGGTGTCGCCGTGCGGATATCCTTCGGATAGCCCGAGAGCGTGATCGCCGAGCCGACGAGCTCGAGCTCGCCGAGCCTCGGATGCTTCACGGGGCGGGCCATTTTCACGTATTTCACCTGCGGATCGGCGAACACCTTGTCGATCGTGTTGATCGGGCCGCAGGGAATGCCCGAATCCTCGAAGAGCGCAACCCAGTGAGCAGCGGGCTTCGTACGCGTCACCTCGGCGATCGCGGTGTTGATCTCCGCGCGCGCGGCGCTGCGGCCCTTCTGGGTGCGCCACTCCTCCTTCGCCTTCCACTCGGGCCGCCCGATCGCGTCGCAGAAGCGCTCCCAGAGCCGTGCCGACGAGGCGGCGATGTTGATCATCCCGTCCGAGGTCGGGAAAACCCCGGTCGGGATGCCGGTCGGATGGTCGTTGCCCGCTTGCTTGGGCACCTCATGGCGCATCAGCCAGCGCGTCGCCTGGAAATCGAGCATGAAGACCTGCGCCTCGAGCAGGCTCGTCTGCACCCATCGCCCGACGCCCGTGCGCTCGCGGTCGTAGAGCGCCATCATCACGCCGAGCGCGAGCAGGTTGCCCGCGGTGAGGTCGGCGATCGGAATGCCGACCCGCACCGGCCCCTGGCCCGGCAGCCCGGTGATCGACATCAGCCCGCCGAGGCCTTGCGCAATCTGATCGACGCCGGCGCGCTTCGCGTAGGGCCCGTCCTGGCCGAAGCCACTGATGCTCGCATAGACGATGCGCGGGTTGATCGCCCGGACATCCTCGTAGGCGATGTTGAGCCGGTGCTTCACCGCGGCGCGCATGTTCTCGACGATCACGTCGGCGTGCGCGGCGAGCCGCATGAAAGCCGCATGCCCCTCGGGCGTCTTGAGGTTGAGCTGGACCATCCGCTTGTTGCGGTGAAGGTTCTGGAAATCCGGCCCGTCGCGGTCGCCGGCGATGTCCTCCGAGCCGACCGTCGGCGGCTCTATCCGAATCACCTTCGCCCCCCAGTCCGCGAGATGGCGCACGCAGGTCGGCCCGGCCCGGGCGAGCGTGAGATCGAGCACCGTGAGATCGCCGAGCGGCAGATGCATCTCGCCGGCATGCCTGGGATCGGTCGGACTCTCCGGCATGGATCTTCCCCGTTGGTCGCGATGACCCAAGTTTCGGCCGTTCCCCCGGATTGCTCAAGCCTAGCTGGCCTCTTGCCTCCCATGCCGTCGCGGGCCCATGTCTGGGAACCGACCATGGCCCTCAAGGACATCCTGCGCCGGCCGCTCTATCGGCTCTACGAGCGGCGCCTGCTGCATGAGATCGCCGCGGGGCCCATGCCGCAGCACGTCGGCATCATCCTCGACGGCAACCGAAGGCACGGCCGCGAAAACGGCATCACGGACCCGCGCCAGCTCTATGCGCCGGGGGCAAACAAGCTCGACGACGTGCTCGATTGGTGCAGCGATCTCGCCATCCCGGCCGTGACCCTCTGGGTCTGCTCGACCGACAACCTCACCCGCTCGCCCGACCAGGTGTCGGGCATCCTGGGCGCCGTCGAAGCCAAGCTTCGCCTGCTCGCGACCGATCCGCGCATCCACGCCCGCCGCGTCCGCGTGGAGGCCATCGGCCGGCTCGACCTCCTGCCGCCCGCCACCCTCGAGGCGATCGCGGAGGCCAAGCGCGCGACCGAGGGCTACGGCAACCTGCTGCTCACCATCGCCATCGGCTATGGCGGCCGCGAGGAGATCGTCGATGCGGTGCGCGCCCTCCTCTCCGAGCACGCGAACGATTCCTCCCCGCAGGACCTGATCGCGCGCATCACCCCGGAGACGCTCCGCCAGTATCTCTATATGCCGCACGCCCCCGACCCGGACCTCATCATCCGCACCAGCGGCGAGATCCGCCTCTCGGGCTTCCTGCTCTGGCAAAGCGCCTATAGCGAATTCTACTTCGCCGACGTGTTCTGGCCGAACTTCCGCAGGATCGACCTCCTGCGCGCCATCCGCTCCTACCAGGGCCGCCATCGCCGCTTCGGGAGGTAGGCCTTACTTCTCCGCCGCCGGAGGCGTTACATGGGAGGGTCCGAATCGCCTCTGCCCAGCCCGTGCTCCACCTGATGAAGCTCTGTGTCGGCGTCACCGACGTTGCCCATCTCCGGCAGCTGCAGGAGGCGCGACTCCGCTCCGATCCTCCCCTTCGCCACCGCACCCGCAGCTTCCCCCGCCGTTCCGCCGAGCTGCTTGCCGGCGGCTCGATCTACTGGGTGATCGGGGGCGCGATGCTGGTGCGCCAGCGCCTGCTCGACATCGCCGAGACCCGCGCCCCGGATGCCGGCCGTGCCACGCTTCTCGTCTTCGACACGAAGCTGGTGCCGGTCGAGGCGCGCCTGGTCAAGCCCTTCCAGGGCTGGCGCTATCTCGAGGCCGCGGCGGCACCGCGCGATGTCGCGCCCAGCCGCGCGGCCGGCGCCGCCCGGCTGCCGGAGCAGCTTCGCCGGGACCTGGCGGCGCTTTGCCTGCTCTGAGAATCCTCCAAAGACTGGGACTTTTGGACAAAATTCAGCCGCCATCGCGCGGAAAGAGCGGTCCGTCCGACCGGATCGTCATAGGTGGCCGGGCCGCAACCGCTCTGTGCTTGCTTTGCGGGGTCCCGAGCGGCTAGCCATTCTCCATGGAAACCGGGCGCACGCGTCTCCCCCGTTCCACCCCGGCGGTCGCCGATCTCGCCGACGCCGTTCCGCGGCTCGCCCGCGGCACCGTCACCGTAATCGGGGACGTCATGCTCGACCGTTATCTCTATGGCACCGTCCGGCGCATCAGCCCCGAGGCGCCGGTGCCGATTCTCGCGATCGAGCGCGAGACCGTGATGCCGGGCGGGGCCGGCAACGTCATGCGCAACCTCACCGCGCTCGGCGTCGCCACGGCCTTCATCTCGGTCGTCGGAGACGATCCGGCCGGCGCCGAGATCACCGGCCTGATCGGCGGGCAGCGCGGCGTCGAGCCCTGGCTGCTGGTCGAGGGCGGGCGCACCACGACGCTCAAGGTCCGCTACATCGCAAACGGGCAGCAGCTGCTTCGGGCCGACCATGAGAACACATCGCCGATCGGCCCGCGGCTCGCGGAGCGGCTGCTCCGCATCGCCGCCGACGCGATGGCCGCGACCAGCGTCACTGTCCTCTCCGACTATGCGAAGGGCGTCATCGGCGCCGACACCGCGGCCGAGTTGGTCCGCACGGCGCGTGAGCTGCGCCGCACCGTGATCGTCGATCCCAAGGGGTCCGATTATCGCCGCTATTCCGGCGCGGACATCATCACCCCCAACCGTCACGAGCTTGCGGAAGCGAGTGGGATGCCGGTTGACAGCGAGGCCGCGCTGATCGCGGCCGCCGCGGCGCTCCGCGCGGCGCACGGTTTCGGCGCCGTGCTGGTGACGCGGGCCGAGGACGGGATGACGCTGCTCGACGATTCGGGCCCGCAGCATTTTCCGGCCGAGGCGGCCGAGGTATTCGATGTCTCCGGCGCCGGCGATACGGTGGTGGCGACGCTCGCCGCCGGCGTGGCCGCCGGGCTGGATCTGCCCGCCGCCGCGCGGCTCGCCAACATTGCCGCCGGCATTGTGGTCGGCAAGGTCGGCACCGCCGCCGCGCGGCCCGAGGAGTTGCTCGCCGCCCTCAGCGCCGAAGGAAGCTGTCTGCGAAAGATCGTTGCGCGCGAGGCGGCGATCGAGCAGGTCGAGCGCTGGCGCCGGCGCGGCTGGCGCGTCGGCTTCACCAACGGCTGCTTCGATCTCCTCCATCCCGGCCACGTCCATCTGCTCGAGCAGGCGCGCGCGGCCTGCGATCGCCTCGTCGTCGGACTCAACAGCGACGCAAGCGTCCGCCGCCTCAAGGGCGCAGGCCGTCCGGTGCAGCCCGAGGCCGCGCGCGCCGCCGTGCTCGCCAGCCTCGCCGCCGTCGATCTCGTCTCGATCTTCGAAGAGGAGACGCCTCTCGCGCTGATGTCGGAGCTGCGCCCGGACCTCCTGGTCAAGGGCGCAGACTATACGTTCGAGACCGTCGTGGGCGCCGACGAGATGCAAGGATGGGGCGGGCGCGTCATGCTCGCCGAGCTGCTTCCCGGCCACTCCACCACGGCGACCGTGGCCCGCCTGCGCGGCTGATCGGCAAGGCGGCGTCCTCAGCGCGGTGCCGGCATCACGCGCCCGGTGCAGGCGCCAAAACCGATCGAAACGAAACCCTCGCGCACGGCGCGTGCGGAAAGGACCACCTCATCGCCGTCCTCGAGGAAGCGCCGCGTCTCTCCCGAGGCGAGGGCGAGCGGCTTCCGCCCGCCCCCGGTGATCTCGAGCAGGCTGCCGAAGCTTGCGGGCTCCGGCCCGGATATCGTTCCCGTTCCGAACAGATCTCCGGGCCGAAGGCGGCAGCCGCCGCTTGCGTGATGCGCGACGAGCTGGGCGACGGTCCAGTAAAGATGGCGCGTCGTGCTGAGCGCGATCCGCTCCGGCCGCAGGCCGCGATCGCGCATCGAAAGTGTCGAGAGCGAGACCTCGAGCGCGATGTCGAGCCCACCCTTGCGCTGGTCCGCGTCATCGGCGAGGTACGCAAGCGGCGGCGGATCCTCCCCCCTCGGCCAGGCAATGCAGCGAAAGGGCTGCAACGCCTCGGGCGTGACCACCCAGGGCGAGACCGTGGTGCAGAAATTCTTCCCGAGGAACGGACCGAGCGGCTGGTATTCCCAGCCTTGGATGTCGCGCGCCGACCAGTCGTTGAGGAGGCAGAATCCGGCGACGCGGGTTGCCGCTTCGGCGATCGGGACGGGCGCGCCGAGCGCGTTCCCGGGCCCGATCCAGATGCCGAGTTCGAGCTCGAAATCGAGGTTCTGCGAGGGGCCGAAACGCGGCGCATCCTCCCCGCGCGGCTTGCGCTGGCCGGAGGGCCTGCGGAAACCGGTGCCGGAGACGACGACCGTCGAGGCGCGACCGTGATAGGCGATGGGGGAGTATTTGTAGTTGGGCGGGAGCGGGCTCTCCGGCCGTAGCAGCGCGCCCACGTGCGTCGCGTGATGGATGCCGGCGTAGAAGTCCGTGTAGTCGCCGATCGCGGCGGGGAGATGCAGCGTACAGCGATGCGCGGGGTGGATGAGCCCGGGCAGCGCCTGCACGCGGAGGCGCTCGGAGCCGTCGGCGTCCAGAAGGTCCGAAACGCGCGCCCTGATCGCCCGGCGCGGACCGGCGCCGAGCGCCATGAGCGCGTTGAGGGAGGCGCCCTCTGCGGCAGAAGCGGCAGAAGCCGCCTCTCCGGTGAAGAGGCCCGCCGCCGCAGCCGCCCGGAGGTCGAATATCTCCTCGCCGATCGCGATCCCTGCGCGCGGCGTTCCGCCGGGCGGGCTGAAGACGCCGAGCGGCAGGTTCTGGATCGGGAAATCCGGATGGCCATCGGCCGATTCCACCCAAGTGCTGCGCCGCGGGTCGTGCGTCGCATCGAGGCGCGCGCAGCGTCCGGCCCCGGCTCCTTCGTCACCCATGCACGCCTCGCTCAACAGGCCACCGCTTTGAAAAAGGCCGTGGGGCGCACGAACTCCTCCTGCGCTGCAATAATCGCGAGCTCGCGCGCTCCGGACTCCGCGGTCCGCCGGATCAGCCCGAAGAGCGACGAGGAAGCCGCCTCGAGCGCGCGAACCGCCGAGCCGCTCGCCAGAAGGTGGAAGAGGAAGAGGGCGGCGAGCACGTCCCCCGCGCCGTTGACCGAGATCGGAACGAGCGGCGTGCGCAGGAGATGGAACGCGCCTCCCTCGCCCACGAGGAGGTCGAGCGCGTCCGCGGGCGTCACCTCCGTCTTAAGGCCGCTCACCAGCACCGTGCGCGGGCCCATCGCGTGCAGCCGCGCGACCGCATTTTTCGTCTCGGCCAGAGTGCCGCACGGAAGGCCGGTCAGCAGGGAAAGCTCGAACGGGTTGGGCAGTGCTACGTCCGCAGCCGGCAGCGCCCGCGACCGGAGGAATTCCGGAATCTCGGCCGCTACATAGATCCCGCGGCCGGAATCGCCAATCACCGGATCGCAGCAATAGAGAGAGCGCGGATTGGCAGCCTTTGCGCGGCCAACGGAAGCGAGCACCGCCTCGCCGATCGGCCCTCCGCCGAGATAGCCGGAGAGCACTGCGTCACAGGCGGGGAACACGCCGCGCCTCGCGATCCCTTCGACCAGTGCCGCGATCGTCGCCGCGCCGAAGACCTCGCCGGTCCAATCGCCATAGCCGGTGTGGTTGGAGAACTGCACCGTGTGCACCGCCCAGACTTCCGCGCCGAGGCGCTGGAGCGGAAAGACGGCGGCGGCGTTGCCGACATGGCCGAAGGCCACCCAGGATTGCAGCGAGAGGATATTCACGGGCTCAGGCACAGCGACCGCCATCGACAGGCAGCAATATTCCCGTGATGAACGATGAGGAATCCTCGGCAAGCCACAGGCAGGCATTGGCAACGTCCGCGGGCGTGCTCATCCGGCGGAGCGGAATGCCCGCAATGAATTTCTCACGAGCGGCCGGGGTGTTCTTCATGCCCATGAATTCCTCGACGAGCCCGGTCTCGCCGATCACCGGGCAGACCGAATTGACGCGGATATTGTCGGCCGCAAGCTCGCTTGCCATGCACATGCCGATGACGTTCACCGCAGCCTTGCTGCCGTTGTACCAGACAAGCCCGGGGCGCGGACGGATGCCGCCGGTGCTGCCGATATTGATGATCGAGCCGCCGCGTCCCTGGGCGCGCAGGACGGGCACCG
>DATJTV010000342.1:0-2110 GCA_035503055.1 Acetobacteraceae bacterium | reverse complement strand
CTGCATGGCGATCGCCGTGTCCTCGACCGAGCGCGCGAGCGGCCCGCAATGGTCGAGCGTGTAGGAGAGCGGAAAGACGCCCCGCCGGCTCACCCTCCCGTAGGTCGGCTTGAGCCCGACGGTGCCGCAATAGGCGGCCGGGCCGCGGATCGATCCGCCGGTGTCGGAGCCGCTGGCGACGCGCAGCATCCCGGACGCGATGGCCGCGCCCGAGCCGGACGAGGAGCCGCCGGTAAAATGCTCCAAATTCCACGGGTTGCGCGCCGGTGGGAAAGGAAGGTCGAAGCTTGGCCCGCCGATTGCGAACTCGTGGGTCGCGAGCTTGCCGAGCAGCACGCCCCCGGCGGCGGCGAAGCGGGCCGCGACCACGCTGTCCTCGGCGGGGACATTGCCCACGCGAAGGCGCGAGTGGCAGGTCGTGGCGATGCCGGCGGTGTCGTAGATGTCCTTGAGCCCGTAGGGGATGCCGTGGAGGGGCCCGCGATCGGTCCCGGAGGCGAGCTCGGCGTCGGCCCGCGCGGCATCGGCGAGCGCGCGCTCCCTGGTCACGACGATGAAGGCGTGGACCCGGTCGTTGCAGGAGGCGATCCGCTCCAGCGCCTCGCCCGCCAGCGCCACCGCGGTCGTTTTGCCGGCGCGGAGCTGCCGCCCGGCCTCGGCGATCGACCTCACGGCCGATAGACCGCGGCCGGCTCCAGGCTCGGCGGCAGCGGATCGTGCAGGAGGGCGATCTCGCGCCGGAGATCGGCGAAGGCGACCAGCAGCGCTTCTCGCCTGTCGGGTGGAATGGTCAGGCCCGCCCGTGCCATGAGTATGTCGAACTCATCGGCTTCCGCCGTCATCCGATGCTCCCTTTCGCTCGCAGGTTTTTCCGATTGCCGGGCCGGAGACTGGCGGGTTTTGCTCTCTCCGGCAACCGCGCGGCGCGATGTCCATCCGCAACCTCGACAAGGCATTCCATCCGGCCTCCGTCGCGCTGATCGCCTCCTCCATCGAGGAGGGCGGCATCGGCGCGGCGGCGCTTGCCAACCTCGCCGGCGCGCGCTTCGCGGGGCCGCTCGCTGTCGTGGCACCGGAAGGCCGCCCGCCTGCCGCCGTGCCCGCCTTCCCCGACATCGCACGCCTGCCCCAGGCACCCGACCTTGCCGTGATCGCCACGCCGCTCGAGGAGATTCCCAGCCTGGTGCGTGATCTCGGCGCGCGCGGCACCCGCGCGGTGCTGATCCTGGGCACCGCCTATACCGCGACGGACGCGGAGGGAAAGGCCCGCCAGCGCGCGATCCTGATGGCGGCGCGGCCCCACCTGGTCCGCGTGATCGGTCCCGCCAGCCTCGGCATCATCGTCCCCGGGCATGGACTGAACGCGAGCTTCGCCCATCTCGGGCCGGGGCCGGGCACGATCGCCCTCGTCAGCCGCTCGAACGCGCTCGCCGCCGCCGCGCTCGATTGGGCAGAGCCGCGCCGGATCGGGTTCTCGCACGTCGTGGCACTCGGCGATGTCTCGGACGTCGATTTCGGCGACATGCTCGACTATCTGGCGACTTCGCCCGAGGCGCGCGCGATCCTGCTCTACACCGAGGAGGTGACCGAGGCGCGCAAGTTCATGTCCGCGGCGCGCGCCGCGTCGCGCAGCAAGCCGGTGGTCATCGTCAAGGCCCGCCGCTACGCGGAAGGCGCGCGCACCGCGCCCGACGCGGTGTACGATGCGGCCTTCCGCCGCGCCGGCGCGCTCCGCGTCCGCTCCATGCGCGAGCTTTTCGCCGCCGCCGAGACGCTGGCGCTGACCCGCGAGCGGCGCGGCGACCGGCTCGCGATCCTGACCAACGGCACCGGCCCGGGCGTGCTGGCGCGCGACGCGCTCGCGGCGGAAGGCGGAAGGCTCGCCGCCTTCTCCCCGGACACCCTGGCGCGGCTCGCGTCCCTGACACGGCCCAATGAAGAGGAGGGACCCAACCCGATCGACATTCCCGCCGATATCCCGCCGGCCCTCCGCGCGGCGGCGCTTGCGGCCGTGCTCGAAGACCCGGGCGTGGACGGCGCGCTCGTGCTGCACAGCCCGAGCGTGCTCGAGGGGCCGGAGGCGGCCGCCGATGCGCTGATCGCGGCGCTC
>DATJTV010000341.1:0-46616 GCA_035503055.1 Acetobacteraceae bacterium | reverse complement strand
GTAGGCGGCGCATTCTTCGGGCGTGTAGGTTTTGAGCAGTTCGCCGATGGTCTCGCATACGGTGTCGCGGGTGCGGGCTGCTGCCTTGCGGAGCAGATGCTTGAGCTTGGCGAACACCTGCTCGATCGGATTGAGGTCGGGTGAATACTTAGGCAGCAGGAACAGCTTGGCACCGCTTTGCCGGATCACCGCCCGTATCGCACGGCCGCGGTGGCTGCCCAGATTGTCCATGATGACGATGTCGTCCGGCGGCAGCGTCGGGCGCAGCACCTTTTCGACGTAGCTGCGGAAGATGGCGCCGTTCATCGGCCGATCGACCAACCATGGCGCATCGATGCGGTCGTGCCGCAGGGCGGCGACGAACGTCATGGTGTTCCAGTGCCCGTAGGGCGCCTTGGCACGCACGCGCTCGCCGAGTCGGCCCCAGCCGCGCAGCGGCGCCATGTTGGTCTTGGTCCAGGTCTCGTCGATGAAGACCAGGCGCGCGGGGTCAATCTTCCCCTGATACTGCCGCCACTGTGCGCGCCGGCGCGCGATGTCGGGCCGCTCCTGCTCGCCAGCAGACAGAGTTTTTTTATAGCTGAGGCCTTCGTCGTGCACAAACACCCAGACCGAGCGGTAATCGACCTTCAGCCCCCGCCCGGCCAGCTCGGCGACCAGCCCGCGCAAGGTGAAGTTCTGATCGCGGCAGCGGACGAGCAGCCACTCGCGGTGCGCACCGGCAATCGCTCGCTTCTTGTGGCCACCCATCTGCCCCGGCGCCACGCTGCCGGTGGCGCGGAACTGGCGCGCCCAGCGCACCCCAGTCGCGACGCCCACGCCAAATCGCTCCGCCGCCGCCCGTGCCGACATGCCCTCGCGCACCGCCCCGATCAGACGATCACGCAAATCCATTGAATACGGTCGCGCCATCCCTGCTGGCCTCCGCCCAGCCAACAGGCTGAATCAGACCAGCCCCGCGTCGGGGAACCCCCAAAATCGCGAATCAGCCTAAACACATCCCGCTCTAGAGCGTGATGACCGAAGGCGGAATCGCCGTAGGTCTGAATCACGCGATCAAACAAAGAGATAGAGCGGGATGGGTGAGCATGAGCGATCCCATCCCGCTCTAGGGGGCCCAGCCCCTGGTGGTTGATTTCGCCGTTGGCGCCTCCGACGTGATAGTACTTCACGATGGCGGAGGAGACCGACGATGGCCGACATGAACATGAACGAAATGGCGGACCCGGGCGTGATCCGTGCCGAGCTCGAGAAGCTGCGCGAGGAGCTGGCGGGCATCCGCAAGTTGCTCAGCTCCGAGGCGGCGGAGCATTTCTCGGGCGTGAAGGAGGCGGCCGAGACCCGGTTCGCGTCGCTGCAGGCCGAGGTGGAGAGGCTCGCCGGCGAGATGAAGGGTCAGAGCAAGGAAGTTCTCCACGAGATCGACCGCAAGGTGCAGGAGCGGCCTTTGACGAGCATTGCCGTGGCCTTCGGGGTCGGGCTGCTCGCCGCGCAGATCCTGCGCCGATAGAGCGGAACCGCATCGCGCCCGTCATCCGATGCTGCTGAGGCGCCTCGGCCTGGCGATCGCCGCCGGGGTGGTGGCCGTGATCGGGGCGGCGTTCCTGGTTGCGGCTTGCTATCTCTGGCTGGCGAGCGTCCTGCCGAGGGCTGCGGCGGCCGGGGTGACGGGCGGGGTGCTGGTGGCGATCGCGCTCCTGCTTCTCGTGGCGGGCGCGAGGCGCGGCCGTCGTGAGCCGCTCGGGCCGGAGGAACTGGTGTTCGCGGCGCTCCGGCTGGTTGCGCGGTCGGTGCAGGCGGCACCGGAGAAGGCGCTGATTGCGGCGCTGGTCGCCGGCGTGCTGTCCGAATGGTTCGGCGGGCAGAAGGTGCGGCGCGATCGCGGCGGGCCCGGAGGCGAGCCGGGAGGAGGCTGACCCGGGTCAGCTCGGAGCGGGCAAAATTCAGTTCTGCCCGCAGCATTTCTTGTACTTCTTGCCGGATCCGCACGGGCACGAGTCGTTGCGGCCGACTTTGCCGACTTTCGGCATCGCGGGCATGGGCTGGGCAGCGAAGTTCTGACTGATGCGCCAAGCGTGGAGGTCTTCGACCCAGCCGGGGATCAGATCGTGCGCGGTCCTGACGAGATCGTCGATTTCCTCTTGCGGCCGCGGGCTTTCCCTTGCGCTGATCTCGATCAGGGCGACCATCCCCGCCAGGGCCGCGCGGGCATCCGCGTCGGTGACGGGGATTGCGGCCCAGCTTTCGGGGCGGAGATCCATCGCGCGGGCGAAGCCGTCTATCCAGATCTCCCAGAGCGTCTCGTCGTTCCTCGGATCAAAATCGAAGATTGCGGCATATTCGCCGCGGCCGCGCCGCAATGCGCGGGCAATGGTGTTGTAGTGTTCCATGATCAGCTCGGTGATCTTCCGCGCCTGCTGCTCGGTCGCGAAGACGGGCGGATCGTCCTCGTCCGCGCCCCAGACGATCGGCAGCCATTCGCCGGGCATGATCAGGTCGGGGCAGAGGAGGATGCCGGCGAGGAACCCGTCGAACTCGCTCACCAGCATCGGCTCGCCGGGCAGCGCGAAAAGCAGCTTCTCGAGCAGCTTGAGGTGGCGAGGAATCATGGCTTGCATTCGGCGCCCGAGGTTATGCGCCGTCCTGTTTGAGGGCCTCGCCCGCGAGATAGAGGCTGCCGCAGATCAGGACGCGCCCCGGTGCGGCAGCTTCGGGCTCGCGGCCGATCGCGGCGAGGGCGGAGGCGATGTCGGGCCCGGGCCGCGCCCGGCCGCCCGACGCGGCGATGATCTCGGCGATCGGCGCGGCGAGGTACTGGCCGGGCTCGGCGACCGCGAAAACCGAGCGCGCGAGCGGCAGGATGGGGGCGAGGAAGCCCGCGATATCCTTGCTCGACTTCATGCCGACGACGAGGTGGAGCGGCCTCTCGCGCCAGGCGGCGAGATGGGCGGCGAGCGCCGCGCCGGCGCCCGGATTGTGTCCGCCATCGAGCCAGAGGGAGAAGCCGGGGGGCAGCCGCGCCGCGAGCCGGCCGGTGAGGCGCTGGAGGCGCGCCGGCCATTCGGCGCGGACGAGGCCGGCGGCGATCGCCGCCTCGGGGATGGCAAGGCCGGCGGCGTCGAGGGCGGCGAGCGCGATGCCGGCATTGTCGTGCTGGTGGGGACCGGGGAGCGCGGGCGGCGGGAGCTCGCGCAGGTGCGTGGCGTCCCGATAGCGGAAGCCCTGGGCGAGCGGCGCGACCTCCCAGGCCTCGCCGCGGGCGAAGAGCGGCGCGTGCTGGCGGGCTGCCTCGTCGCGGATGACGGCGAGCGCCTCGGGCGGCTGCGCGCCGGTTGCGACCGGCACGCCCGGCTTGATGATGCCGGCCTTCTCGAAGGCGATCGCGGCGAGGGTCGGCCCAAGGAATTCCTGGTGGTCGAGCGAGATCGAGGCGATCGCCGCGGCGATCGGCGGGGGGATGACGTTGGTCGCGTCGAACCGCCCGCCGAGGCCGACCTCGAGCAGGCAGAGATCCGCGGGATGGGCGGCAAAAAGGAAAAAAGCGACGGCGGTGATCATCTCGAAGACGGTGATGGGCGCGCCGCCGTTGATGCGCTCGAGCTCCTCGAGCGAAGCGGCGAGCGCTTCGTCGGTGACGAGATCTCCGCCGATGCGGATGCGCTCGTTGAAGCGCACGAGATGGGGCGAGGTATAGACATGCACGCGCTGCCCGGCTGCCTCCGCGATCGCGCGCAGGAAGGCGATCGTGCTGCCCTTGCCGTTGGTGCCGGCGACATGGATCACCGGCGGCAGGCGGCGCTCGGGGTGGCCGAGCCGGGCGAGCAGGCGTTCGAGGCGTTCGAGGCTGAGATCGATGAGGCGTGGATGGAGCGTGTGCAGCCGGGCGATGATCGCTTCGGCGCGGCCGGCTGCCGCCGCGGTTGTCGCGCTCAAGCGGCTTCCTTGACCGTGAGCAGGCCGAGCATGCGCGCAATCGTCGCGGTGAGCTCCCCGCGCGGCACCACCTGATCGACGATGCCGTGCGCGTGCAGATACTCGGCGCGCTGGAATCCCTCGGGCAGCTTCTCGCGCACTGTCTGCTCGATCACCCGCTGTCCGGCGAAGCCGATGAGCGCGCCGGGCTCGGCGATGGCGATGTCCCCGAGCATGGCGAAGCTCGCGGTGACGCCGCCGGTGGTGGGGTCGGTCAGCACGACGATGTAAGGGAGGCCCGCATCCTTCACCATGCGCACCGCGAGCACGGTGCGCGGCATCTGCATCAGGCTGATCGTGCCTTCCTGCATGCGCGCCCCGCCCGAGGCGGTGAAGACGACGAGCGCGGCCTGCTGCAAGGTCGCGAGGCGCGCCGCGGCGAGGATCCCCTCGCCGACGGCGGCGCCCATCGAGCCGGCCATGAAGGAGAATTCCATGGCCGCGACAACCGATTTGTGGCCGCCGATGGTGCCGTGCGCGACCATCAGCGCATCATCGAGGGCGGTTTTCTCGCGCGCTTCGCGAAGCCGCTCGGTATAGCGCTTCTGGTCGCGGAAGCGCAGCGGATCGGCGGGAACCTTGGGCAGCTCGATGGTGGTGTACTGCCCCTCGTCGAATGTCCAGCCGAGGCGCTCGGTGGCGGTGGCGCGCAAATGATGCCCGCAATGCGGGCAGACTTTCAGCGCTTTCTCGAGGTCGCGGTGGAAGATCATCTGCTGGCAGGCGGGGCATTGGTGCCAGAGATTCTCCGGCACCTCGCGCCGGCCGAGCAGCGTGCGGATCTTCGGCCGCACATATTCGGAGAGCCAGCTCATGGCGCGGCAATCATGGCGCGGCAATCATGGCGCAACGATCATGGCGCACCAATCATGCTGCAAGGCGGGCGCCGCGGACGCCGGCGGCGAGTGCCTGCACATCGCCGAGGACGCGCGCGACGGTTTCGTTTCCGGCATGGCCCGCGGCATCGAGCGAGGCGGCGAGTGCGGCGATCAGCGAGGAGGCGACCACCGCGGCATCGGCGATCTGCACGACCTCGGCGGCCTGCACGGGTGTTTTCACGCCGAATCCGACCGCGATCGGCAGGTCGGTCGCGCGGCGGATGCGCGGGATGTTCGCCGCGAGCTCCGCGGTGGTGGCGCTCCGCGTGCCGGTGATGCCGGTGATGCTGACGTAATAGACGAAACCCGAGCTGCCTTCGAGGACTTTCGGAAGGCGCGCATCGTCCGTGGTCGGGGCGACGAGGCGGATGACGTCGAGCCCGTTCGCCGCCGCGAACGGCAAGAGGAGGTCCGCCTCCTCGGCCGGGAGATCGACGACGATCAGGCCGTCCACGCCGGCTTCGGCCGCGTCCCGCGCGAAGGGCTCCGGGCCGTAGGAGAGGATCGGGTTGAGATAGCCCATCAGGATGATCGGCGTATCCGGATCGCCGTGGCGGAAGTCGCGTACCATCGCGAGCGTGCCGCGGAGCGTCGCACCGGCGCCGAGCGCGCGCCGCCCGGCTGCCTGGATGATCGGCCCGTCCGCCATCGGGTCGGTGAAGGGGACGCCGATCTCGATCAGGTCCGCGCCGGCGGCGGGCAGGCCGGCGAGCATGGCGGCGCTGGTCGCTTCGTCCGGGTCGTACGCCTCGAGGAAGGGGATGAGCGCGCCGCGGCCGGCACGGCGGAGGCTCGCGAAGCGGGCGGCGATGCGGCTCACAGCGTCACCCCGAGGCGCTCGGCGACGGCGAAGATGTCCTTGTCCCCGCGGCCGCAGAGATTCATCAGGACGATCTCGTCGGCGCGCATCGCGGGCGCGATCTTCGCCACATGCGCAAGCGCGTGCGCGGGCTCAAGCGCGGGGATGATCCCCTCCTGACGGGCGCAGAGCTGGAAGGCGGCGAGCGCCTCGTCGTCGGTCGCGGCGACGTACTCGACGCGGTCGATGTCGTGCAGCCAGGAATGCTCCGGGCCGATGCCGGGATAGTCGAGCCCGGCGGAGATGGAGTGCGCCTCGATGATCTGGCCGTCATCGTCCTGCAGCAGGTAGGTGCGGTTGCCGTGCAGCACGCCCGGGCGGCCGCGCAGCAGGCTGGCGGCGTGCTCGCCGGAATCGAGGCCCTTGCCTGCGGCTTCGACGCCGATCAGCCGGACCGAGGGATCGTCCAGGAAGGGATGGAAGAGCCCCATCGCGTTCGAGCCACCGCCGATGCAGGCGACGGCGACGTCCGGCAGCCGCCCCTCGGCCGCGCGGAGCTGGGCTTTCGCCTCCTCGCCGATCACGCTCTGGAAGTCGCGGACCATCATCGGATAGGGGTGCGGCCCGGCGACCGTTCCGATCAGGTAATAGGTGTCGCGGACATTGGCGACCCAGTCGCGCAGCGCCTCGTTCATCGCGTCCTTGAGCGTGCCGGCGCCGGCGGCAACCGGGCGGACCTCGGCGCCGAGCAGCTTCATGCGGAAGACGTTGGGCTTCTGCCGCTCGACATCGGTGGTGCCCATATAAACGGTGCAGGGCAGGCCGAAGAGCGCGCAGACGGTTGCCGTGGCGACGCCATGCTGGCCGGCGCCGGTCTCGGCGATGATCCGCGTCTTGCCCATGCGGCGGGCGAGCAGGATCTGGCCGATGCAGTTGTTGATCTTGTGCGCGCCGGTATGGTTGAGCTCGTCGCGCTTGAAGTAGATCCGCGCCCCGCCGAGCGCGCGCGTGAGGCGCGCCGCGTGCCAGAGCGGGCTCGGCCGGCCGACATAATGCTCGAGATGGTAATCGAGCGCGGTGCGGAATTCGGGGTCGCGCTTCGCCGCCTCGTAGGCGTGCTCGAGCTCGAGGACGAGCGGCATCAGCGTCTCGGCGACGAAGCGGCCGCCATAGGCGCCGAAGCGGCCGCGCGCGTCCGGGCCGTTGCGCAGGCTGTTGGGGCCGGCGGGGCCGGCCAAGGGCATCTCATTCGCGATGTCGTTCGGGATCTCGTTCATCGCTCAGTCTCTCTTGCTGGAAGGCTGATAGCCGAAGCGAAGAGCCGGGTCATCATCCGGGGCCCGGCCCAGCGGACCGCCATGGCCGCGGCGATGGCCAGGCCGCCGAGCGCCACCCATTGCGCCGGCCGGATGCCGGCCGCGAGAGAAAGATTGGCGGCGAGGATTCGCGGCCAGGGCAGGCCGGTGGCGAGCGCATACCAGCCGGCCTCGAGCCCGGCGGTGCCGGCCGCCGCAGCGAGCGCGAGGGCGAGGAGCGCTGCCGGATGGCGCCGGGCACCCTTCGGCAGGAGGCGCCAGGCGAGCAACCAGAGATAGAAGCCGGCATAGGTCGCCGAGAGCGTCACATCCGAGGGCGCCTCCATGAAGCTGTGCAGGAGGGCGAGGATCGTCGCCGGATGGGCGAGCAGATGCAGCCGCTTCCAGGCGCGGCCGAGGCGGCGCACCCAGGCGTCGGTCGAGGTGAAGGCGAGGGCGGCGAGGCCGAGCAGGGAGGCGAGGCCGATGGTGAGCACCGGGTGGCTCGCCATCTGGACGACGATGAAGCCCCAGGCGAAGCCCTGCTGGAACGCATAGACGCCGAGATGCGCCGCGGCGTAGGCGGCCGCCGCGACGCCGAGCATCCGCCGCACCAGGGTCAGCCGCGGCAGCGCGAAGAGCGCGGCGAGCGGGGTCACCGCGAGCGTGGCCACCAGGAGCCGGTCCGACCAGAATCCGGTGAGCAGCAGGACAGTCTGGGAGGGATGGCCGGTGAGGCCCTGGGTCGCCCAGGCGATCGCCTGGATCAGCGCCGGCAGCGGCAGAAGCGCGAAAACCAGGGCCTTGAGGGCCGAGAAGCGGCCGCTGCGGTCGCGCCAGGGGGGATACCCGTAGGCGCGCCGCGCTGCGCGCCCTTGGGTGGCGGTCATGACCTCGCGAGTGCGGCCGCCCCGCTCACGGCTGCGCGGGACCGGGCGCGCCCCCAGGCGGCATGGTCGGCTGGATGCGCTGGTATCCGGCGGGTGCGGCGAAGAGATCGGCCGGCTGTGGGCCATAGGAGACCGCCGTCGCCTGGATCCCGGTGTCGGGGCTCGGGGCGTTGGCGGGCCGGCCGCTCAGCACCACGCCGTCGGTGGTGATGCAGGCGTCCCCGCCGGAGTGGCCGCTTTGGGACATCTCCCAGACGGTGCAGGGGAAGCCCGCCACCGTCTGCGTGCCCTGGCGGACCAGGTGCAGGTCGGGGGTGCGGAACATCAGGTTGCCCATCGCCGGCGGCGCCGGCACCTGGATGTAGCTGTGCGTCGCGCTGTTCACCATCGTCACCTCGCCCGACTTGTGGTCGATCACCAGGAAGCCGGGCTGGCTGGACATGTCGATATGGACGCGCTGGTCCGCCGCATCGAAATACATATGGACGATGCGCGAAGCGCCCTGCGGGTCCTGCACGTGGTAGGTGACGGCGACGTCCCGGGTGGGAACGAGCGGGGGCTGGTCGTCGGCCCGAGCGGACGCCGCCCCGAACACGAGCAGGACCGCGCCGAGACCGTAAGCGAGGCGAGGCGGCATCAGACATCCTCCCAAAGAGATGAGGCGAAGCTGGGCCGGGCCGTAGCGCGGGTCAAGGCGGTGATGCAACCACCGGGTTCAGGCGCCAGGAGGCTCGCGGACGGGCTCAAGGGAGAATTGCGGCGCCCCGGCGAGGGCATCGATCTCGGCCGCCAGGCGGGCCTCGTCCGGCGCGGCGGGCCAGCTCGCCGCGATGTCCACCGCCGCCATCAGCTCGGCGCGATAGGCCTCGCGCGGGATCTCAACGGCGCCGAACTGGGCGAGATGGCTGGTGACGAACTGGGTGTCGAGGAGGCGGAAGCCGCCGATCCTGAGCCGCGCGACCAGGTGCACGAGCGCCACCTTGGAGGCGTCGCGCACGAAGCTGAACATGCTTTCGCCGAAGAAGGCGGCGCCCAGCGCCACACCGTAGAGCCCGCCCACCAGGCGCCCCTCCTGCCAGGCCTCGACCGAGCGGGCATGGCCGCGGCGGGCGAGCTCGTTGAAGAGGGCCTCGATCTCGGTGTTGATCCAGGTGTCCTCCCGGCCGGGGCGGGCGCGGGCGCAGGCGGCGATGACGCCCGGGAAGTCCTTGTCCGCGGTGACGGTGAAGGGCCCGCGGAGCACGGTGCGGGCGAGGCGGCGGGGCAGATGGAAGCGCCCGAGCGGCAGCACCCCGCGCAGCTCGGGGTCCAGCCAATAGAGCCGGTCGCCGCGCCGCGTCTCGGCCATCGGGAAGAGGCCGGCGCGATAGGCCCGGAGCATCAGCTCGGGCGAGATCTGCAAGCTGCGCCGCGACATCGGGGCCATTCTGCTCGAACGGGCCGGCCTCGCGCCAGAGTCCGGTGACGAGAGTCCGATGACGAGAGTCCGATAAGCGGGATCAGGGCGAGGAGAGGGCCGGTTGACCGGGCGGCGGGGCCCGGGCTTGTCTCCCACTCGGGACACCAATCGGCCGAGATGTGGAGAAACGAGGATGGCGGTTCAATCGGGCGCGGATCGACCGGGCGCGGATCAACCGGGGCGACCCGTCCTGCTCACCGGCGCCTCAGGCGCGCTCGGGCGCGTGTTGGCGAAGGGGCTGGCGGCGGCCGGCTGGACGCTACGGCTGACCGACATCGTCCCCTTTCCCGATCCGTTGCCCACGGGGGCGAGCTTCACCAGGGCCGACCTCGCCGACGGGGTCGCGATCCTGCAGCTCGCCGAAGGCTGCGGGACGATCCTGCATTTCGGCGGGGTTTCCGTGGAGCGGCCCTTCTCCGAGGTGTTTCAGCCCAATTTCCTGGGGCTCTACCATGTCTACGAGGCGGCCCGCCGCGAGCGGGCCCGCGTGGTGTTCGCCTCGTCCAACCACACGATCGGGTTCTATGAGCGGGACGTCCGCCTCGATCAGGACTGCCAGTTTCGTCCCGACGGGTATTACGGGGTCTCCAAGGCCTATGGCGAGCTGATGGGGCGGATGTATTGGGACAAGCATGGGGTGGAGAACGTCAATCTCCGCATCGGCGGCTCGCGGCCGAAGGTGGACGATGCGCGCACGCTCGCGATCTATCTCTCGTATGCCGATCTCCTGCGGCTGGTGATCCGCGCCACGCTGGCCCCGCGGGTCGGCACGCTGGTGATCTGGGGGGCATCGAACAATTCGCGCGGCTTCTGGGGCCGCGACGGGCGCGACGTCATTGGCTGGGCGCCGGCGGATTCGGCCGATCCCTTCATCCCCGAGCAGGCGGCGAACGTGAGCGGCAATCCGGTCGAGGAGCGCTATCAGGGCGGCCGCTATTGCACGATCGGCTACAGCCGCGCCGAGCCCTCGCCGCGGGAGATCTTTCCGCCGGGATAGCCAGCGAAATAGATCAACGCGGACCGGCGAAACCTGCCGCTTGCGGCGGATCGGGCCGGCAAATCCTGCCGGGCGGAAAGGCCGAGGGGCGCGCCGGCGCCGCGTTCCGGGATGGCCCGGGATGGCACGGACCATGCATCGGGGTCGGGCAACGCCCACCACGCAAGGACCCGTCCCATGTCGATTGGCGCCGTGACCAGCAATTCCTGGACGAATGCCTTCCTTTCCTCCACGTCCTCCTCGAGCGGCAATTCGGGCAGCTTCAGCACCGATGCGCTGCCGGATTTCACCTGCGGATCGGCGACGACGGCCGGCACTTCAACCGCGGGCACTTCGACCGCGGGCACTTCGACCGCGGGCACTTCGACCGCCGGCAGCACGACCTCGGCCGGCACCAGCACGGCGGGGCTCGCTTCGCTGCTCGCCGATTTCCAGAACTGGCTCCTGCAGATGCAGATGCAGTCCGGCACCGGAGCGAGCGGCACGGAAACGAGCAGCACGGGCACGAGCAGCACGGGTACGAGCAGCACGGGTACGAGCAGCACGGGGACCGGCAGCAGCAGCGCCTCGACCGCGGACAGCACGGACGGCACGTCCGGTACCGCGACCGCGAGCGCGAGCATGGGCGGCCATCACGGCGGGGACCGCGGCCAAGCGATCTCGCTGCTCCGGAACATCGATACCCAGCTGCAAGGCATCGAATCGGCGCTGCAGAGCTCCCTCACCGGGACGACGAGCCAAGGCGCCTGATCGAAGCGGGCGGCGCTACGGGTCCCAGCGGCGCACGCCCTCCCAGCGGCGCACGCCCTCCAGGAAGAGCGCGACCGACCCCTCGGCCCAGGCGGCGAGGCCGGCCTCGTCGAGGGGACGGCCGAGGCCCAGCGCCCGCCGCCGCGGCGCGCTCACCACCAGCATCACGAATTGCTCGGCGGCGAAGGCGAGGGCCTCGGGCGAACGCGCGCCGAGCTCCGGGGAGCGGCGCAGCAGGCCGGAGAGAAATTCGACCCCCGAGGCGCTGACGGCCGAAAGGGTGCAGGCCAGCTCGGGAAAGCGCTCCGCCTCCGCGACCACCATCCGGTGCAGGGCGAGCGCCTCGGGCGCAAGCGCCACCCGCAGGATGGTCGTGGCTGCCTCGCGGAGAGTTGCGGCGAGCGATGATGCGTCGAGCGATGATGCGTCGAGGGATTCGGGCGGCGTGGCCGCGCCCTCGAAGGCGGGGCGCCAGGAATCGAGCTGGCAATCGACGACGCCGCGAAAAAGGGCGGCCTTGTCACGGAACCGGGCATAGAGGGTGCGCTTCGAGACCCGCGCCTCGATCGCGACCTGCTCCATGCTGGTGGCGGCAAAGCCGCGGCGGAAGAAGAGGGCGGTGGCGACGGCGAGGACCCGGCCCTCGATCTTCTCCGATTCGCCGCGCGAGGGGCGCCCGCCACGGCGGAACGCCGCCCCATCCGTCAGCGCCCCATCCATCATCATCTCAGCCATGCGTCATCCCCAGGGGTTCGGCTCGCCAGAGCGGTCGAGAGGTCAGGCAGAGATGGGGACGCACAACCCCTGGTCGAGAGGGTGCGGCGGGTCGGGGCGCCCGGATGGGAGCTTGGCGCCGCAACCCGACGCGCGGAGCGGACCGGCGCGAAGTGCATGGCTTCCGTAGTGGATGATGACCATAAGCCGGCTTATTATCCCGTGCTCATCCCGCCCCGGGCGATCCCTCACGCCACCGCATCCGACGGACCATGACCATCCCGACCAACGATCTTCTTTTCCTCCTCCACGACGTCGCCCGCCTGCTCCGCATCGAGTCCGACAAGCGCGCCCGCGGCAACGGGATGACCCGCGCCCAGTGGGTGATGCTGATCTGGCTCGAGCGCCGGCCGGGCCTCTCGCAGAAGGAGCTCTCGGAGCTGCTCGAGGTCGAGCCGATCACCGTCGCCCGGCTGGTCGACCGGCTGGAGGGGCGCGGCATGGTCGAGCGCCGGCCGGACCCGGCCGATAGGCGCATCTGGCGGCTCCATCTTCGCCCTGCGGCGCTGGCGGTGCTGGCCGAGATCGAGCGCCACCGCGCCGAGATGGCGAATCTGGTTTGCGCCGGCCTCGACGCGGCGACGATCGAGATGATGACCGAGGGGCTCGCGCGGATGAAGGCGACGCTCTGTGCCGAGGTGCGGCCGAAGCCGCGCGAGGGGTTGCGCGAGGCCGCGAAGGAGGTCGCCTGATGTCGCAGGCGACGGCGGCGGCGGGCGCCAGCCCGCGGGTGAGCGACGAGGCCGAGGTCGCGTCGCGCAAGCGGCGGCGGCGGAGCCTGCTTAGGCCGCTGCTGATGATCGGCGGCGTGGTCGCCGTGGTGGTCGCCTCGGCGGCCTTCTGGGTCGAGGGCGGGACCTACGTCGGCAGCGACGATTCCTATATCGAGGCGGATCAGCTCTCGGTCTCGACCGACGTCTCCGGCATCGTGACGGAGGTCGCGGTGCGGGAGGGCCAGACCGTCACCAAGGGCCAGGTGCTCTATCGGCTCGATCCGCGCAAGTTCGACATCGCGCTCGCGGGCGCCAAGGCCGACCTCGCGGAGACCGCGCTCACGCTGCGGGCGATGCAGCAGGACTATCTCCGGATGCTGAACGACGTGGCGAGCGCGGCGGATCAGCTCGCCTCCGACCAGGCGAACCTCGACCGCTACGCGCGGCTGGTGGCGAGCGGCGGCGTGCCGCGGGCGCAGTACGACGATGCGCGGTTCAAGGTCGCGGCCGACCAGGCGCAGGTGGACGCGCTCAAGGGCAACGCGGCAGTGCAGCTCGCGAAGATCAACGGCACGCCGGACGCGCCGGTGACGTCGCTGCCGCAATACCAGGCGGCGGCGGCGAGGGTGGCGGAGGCCGAGCGCGAGCTCGACCATTCGGTGGTGCGGGCGCCCTTTGACGGCATCGTCACCGAGGTGAGCAAGCTCCAGCCGGGGATGTATCTCGCCGCCGGGACGGCGGCCTTCGGCCTCGTCTCGGACCAGCATTTCTGGGTCACCGCCAACCCGAAGGAGACCGACCTCACCTGGGTTCGCCAGGGCGATCCGGCGACGGTGACGGTGGACGCCTATCCCGGGCGCACCTGGCACGGCAGCGTGGAGAGCATCAGCCCGGCGGTGGGCTCCGCCTTCTCGCTGCTGCCGGCCGAGAACTCCTCGGGCAACTGGGTCAAGGTGGTGCAGCGCATCCCGCTCCGGGTGCGGATCGACCGCGTGCCCGGCGAGCCGCCGCTCCGCGCCGGGATGAGCGTCGAGGTCTCGATCGACAGCGGGCATCACCGCACGCTCTCCGACCTCTGGTAGGATTTCCGCGATGACCGCGCCCGGCTCGTCCCCGGCGCCAGCTGCGGGCCCGGGGATCGGGCCCGGCCTGGTGGTCCCGCATCGCGCCATCATCACGCTCTGCTGCATGATCGGCACGCTGATGCAGGCGCTCGATTCGACGATCGCCAACGTCGCGCTGCCGTACATGCAGGGCAGCCTCTCCGCGACCTACGACCAGATCACCTGGGTGCTGACCTCCTACATCATCGCCGCGGCGATCATGACCGCGCCGGTGGGCTGGCTCGCGGCGCGGTTCGGGCGGCGCAACCTGTTCGTGGTCTCGCTCGCCGGCTTCACCGTGACCTCGATGCTCTGCGGGGCGGCGCAGTCGCTCGACGAGATCGTCCTCTTCCGGGTCGCGCAGGGCTGCTTCGGCGCCGCGCTGGTGCCGCTTTCGCAGTCCATCATGCTCGACATCTATCCCGCCGAGCGGCGCGGCCAGGCGATGGCGATCTGGGGCATGGGCGTGATGGTCGGGCCGATCATGGGGCCGACGCTCGGCGGGTACCTCACCGAGTTCTACGACTGGCGCTGGGTGTTCTACGTCAACGTCCCCTTCGGGATCGTCTCGATGCTGGGGCTGATGTTCTTCATGCGCCGGCTGCGCGGCAATATGAGCCTGCGCTTCGACTGGCTCGGCTTCGCGGTGCTGGCGCTCGGGATCGGGGCGCTGCAGATGATGCTCGACCGCGGCGAGCTCAAGGACTGGTTCAGTGCGCGCGAGATCATCGTCGAGGCGCTGCTCGCCGGCACCGGGCTCTATCTGTTCGTCGTGCATCTGCTGACGGCGGAAAAACCCTTCATTCCGCCGGCGATCTTCCGCGACGTCAACTTCACCGCCAGCATGCTGGTGATGTTCTCGGCCGGCCTCGTCATGGTGGCGAGCTCGGCGCTGCTCGCGCCCTATCTGCAGGACCTCGGCAACTATCCGGTGCAGACCGCGGGGCTCGTGCTCGCGCCGCGTGGCGTCGGCACGCTGCTGGCGATGATGGTCTCGGGGCGGCTGGCCGATCGGATGGACCCGCGCATCCTGATGCTGGTCGGGATCGTGCTGCTCGAATATTCGCTCTGGCTGATGCTCGCCTGGACCCCGGACGTCGCCCCGCGCGCGGTCGCCTGGGTGATCGTGCTGCAGGGGGCGGGGCTCGGCTTCGTCTTCACGCCGCTGCAGGTGATGGCGTTCGCGACGCTGCCGCTCGCGATGCGGACCGACGGCACGGCGCTGCTCAGCCTCTTCCGCAATTTCGGCAGCGCGATCGGCGTTTCGATCACCTCGGCGCTGCTCGATCGGGTGACGCAGCAGGAGCATTCGGACCTCTCGGCGCTCGTCACGCCGTTCCGCCGGCTCTTCACCGACAACCCCGCCATGCACCGCTTCCTCGACCCGGGGACGCCGGCGGGGGCGGCGATGCTCAACCAGGTGATCGACCGCCAGGCGCAGGTGATTGCCTATCTCGCCGACTTCAAGCTGATGATTTTTACTTCGTTGCCGATCCTTTTCCTCATCCTGATCATGCGCCGGACCTCGCACGCGGCGATGCCGGCGGAGCACGCCGCGGTGATGGAGTAAGGCACCGGGGGCGAGCGCAGTCCGGTTCCGTATCACGCACGAGCCCAACGCCTGACGTTGTGCGATCCGGAGGCCTGTGATGCACGCCCACCATCTGCTTGGCCCGTGGCGATATCCCTTCGTTCTCGGTGGCATCGGGCTCGAGATCGGCTGGTATCTGCTGGTCCGCAAGCGGGCCTACCCATGGCAGGAAATGCTCACCAGCATCGGCGTCTTTGTGCTGCGCATGCCGGCGCGGCTGCTCGCGGTCGGGATCGTGGGGCCGGTGGCCTATTTCCTCTGGGCCCATCGCCTGGCGACCGTTCCCCTCAACACCGCATGGGGCCTCGCGGCCCTCTTCCTCGGCGTGGAGTTTTCCTATTACTGGATGCATCGCGCCGGCCACGAGATCCGCTGGATGTGGGCCTCGCATGTCGTGCATCACACGCCCGAGCATATTCACTTTGCCAGCGCCTTTCGCCTCGGCGCCACCGAGATCCTTTCCGGCAACTGGCTGTTCCACATGCCGCTGATCCTCATCGGGTTCAATCCGCTGGCCGTGGGCGGGATGCTTGCCGTCAACCTCTTCTATCAGTTCTGGATCCACACCGATCTCGTGGGAAAACTCGGCCCGCTCGAATGGATTTTCAACACGCCTTCGCATCATCGCGTGCACCATGCGTCGAACAGCGAGTATCTCGACCGGAACTACGGCGGCATCCTGATCGTCTGGGACCGGCTCTTCGGCACTTTTGCCGGCGAAGAGCCGCGGACCGAGATCGTCTATGGCCTCGTCCATCCGATCGGCAGCCGCAACCCCATCACGATCGCCTTCCACGAATGGGGCGCCATGGCACGCGACGTCGGCCGCGCGCGCTCCTGGCGGGAGCGGCTGCGGCAAGTTTTCGGGCGGCCGGGATCCGGCCCGGTCCGCCGAACCACGGCGGTCGGGGCCGACTGAGGGGGGCTTTGCCCTGGCGCGTCGTATCATGGCCGGCGCGCGGGATTCGGGCGCGCATTGGGACGAGGCACATGGGCTCGGCATATGCGGAAGGGATGCGGCCCCAGGAACGGTGGCTTGGCCTCGGCTCGTCCGCGCCCGACCGTGCCGAGCCGGCCCGAGGCGCATCGGCGGTGACCGGCCGGCACGCCTATGCGGATGCGGCCGATGCGGTGCTCCTTTCGTGGTCGGCGGGCGGTGACCGGCGCGCCTTCGACGAGATCGTGACCCGCCATGGGGCTTTCGCCTTGCGGGTCGCGTTGCGGATCGTCCCCGATGCGCGGCTGGCGGAGGATCTGGTGCAGGAGGCGATGGTCCGTGCCTGGTCCCGGGCAAAGCATTTCGACGAGCGGCGTGGCCGCTTCACGACCTGGCTCTATCGGATCGTGGTCAATCTCTGCATCGACCATCGGCGGCGCGTGCAGCCCGAGCCGATGCCGGACGATTTCGATCCGGTCGATCCGGCCGCGGGTGCCTACGAGATGATCGAGGCGGGCGAGCGCCAGGCAGCGCTCGCGGAGGCGCTCAGGGACCTGCCGGCAAGGCAGCGGGCGGCGATGACGCTGGTCTATGACCAGGGCATGTCGGGCAGCGAGGCGGCGCGCGTGCTGGGGCTGTCGGCCAAGGCGGTGGAACGGCTCCTCGCCCGCGCCCGCGCCCAGCTGCGGGAGCGCATGGAGCCGGCGGGCTGGGTGAAGGAGTCCGAGGGATGTTGACGCTGCGGCGGTTCACGGCGCTGGCCGAGAGCTACGGAGGGGAGCTGCTTCGCTGGCCGCCGGAGGCGCGCGGTGAGGCTGCGGCGCTGCTCCGTTCTTCGGCCGCGGCGCGCGCGATTCTTGACGAGGCGCGGGTGCTGGACGAGGCGATCGCCGCGGCGGGCCGGCGCGAGGACGCGGCGCTGTGGCGGCCCGGCGAGCAGGACGCGGCGCTCGCCAGGTTGCGCTCCGGCGTCGCGGCGCGGATCGCCGCCTCGCCGCGCCGCCGCCCGACGGGCCGGCTCGCCGGATGGGCGCCCTCGTCCGCTGTCCTCGGATGGATCGGCATGGCGGCCGGCGGCGGGTTGGTCGTTGCGGCCGGGCTGTTCATCGGCGCGCTGTCCGCGACGGCGCCGACGCCGGACTCCGTGCTGACGATCCTCCAGCCGGCGCCGATCCATATCTTGGCCGATTAGAGCCGGCAGGATGGAAGCGACGCGCCCCGCGCGGTGGAACTGGAGCCGGATTGCGCTCGCCGCCTCGCTCCTGGTGAACCTCTTCCTGGTCGCGCTGATCGGCGGACATTGGTTGCGCAGCGGCGGCGGCGCGGCGGATTCGCAAACGCCGCTCGCGCGCGCCCTGGCCCGTGCCGAGGCCACCCTGCCGCCGCGGGATGCGGCCGCCTTCGGCGCCGTCATACGGCGCGATGCGCCGCGCTACGAAGCGGCCGCACTGCGGCTCCGCGAGGCACGGCGGGAGCTTGGGCTTCAGATCGCCGCGGAGCCGTTCAATCAGGATGGCGTTCGGCAGGCGTTGGCAACGTGGCGAACGACGTGGAACAGCTTCTTCGACGATTTCAGCGGCACGCTGGTCGAGGCGCTGGCGCAAGTTTCTCCGCAAGGCAGGCGCAAGCTCGTGGCCGAGCGGCAGGCGGCACGGGACGGACTCTCGCCGCCCTGACCCGTCTCGCCCCGGCGCAATCGCGGATGTCGCAAAGCGGCGGCCGGTCCGTATCACCCGCGGATGCCACGAAGACGGAGAAACTCATGGCCGCCCGTGCGACTTATGGATTCCTGGGACTCGCAAGCCTTGCCCTGGTTCTGCTGGTCGCGGGTGCGCCACCGGCCGAAGCACGAAACCTGGGAAGATTCGCGGCGGCGGACGCGAACCATGACGGACGGGTGACGCTGCAGGAGTTCGAAGCCTACGAGACCGCGCGCCTGATGGCGGCGAACGGCCCAATGGCCGAACGGTTCAAGGCGCTGAGCCCGCAGGAGCAAGCCGCCCGCATCGAACAGCGCTTCGACAAATTGGACAGCGACGACAAGGGTTATCTCGATCAGGCCGACTGGAACGGCTCGTGACGAGAGGTGCCGCGCGGGGCGGTGTCGCACGGGTGGGCGCCATTCGTATCAGCGACGCGCGGGATGGGCCGCGCGGACAAAAGGAGACTCTCCGATGATCCGGAGGATCATGCTGACCTCCCTCGTGGCGACGGCAACGGCGATGGCCGCCATCGCTCCCGCTTATGCCGGAACCTGGACCTACACGGGCCCACACGGCGCCGTGGTCAATCATTGGGGCCCCGGCCCGCATTACTGGGGATCGGGCCCGTGCTGCTACGGCGGCGCGGTTGCCGCGGGCGCGATCGCCGGGCTTGCCGTCGGAGCGGTGGTTGGCGCCGCCGCCGCGTCGCGGCCCGTCTATGTGGCGCCGCCCCCCGTGGTGTACGCACCGCCGCCCGTCGTCTACGCGCCTGGGCCTTATTACTACGCGCCCTGAGGCGAGAATTCCCGGGCTGCGGCGGGCGATCTCCTCGTGAGCTCGAACGCGCGAGCCAAGGCGCGTCGTTTCAACGTGCGGGGAAGAGTCCGCGCCGGCCCGTAGCACGGCGGATGACTGCCGAGGGAGATCCCATGCGGAGCAGCGCGGAAACCGCCGACAGCGTCGGCGTGCCGGACGAAGGGAGGCGAAGGGATTTGCTCTCCCGCCTCATGATGCAGGTCGCTGGGGCCGCCGCGATCCTGGCGGCGCTCGCCGGATGCGCCGGCGCGCGTGTCACTGACGTCGCCTCGGCCAAGCACGCGGGCCCGCCGCCGGCCGAGATCCTGGTGGACGTGAGCGCGGCACCGACGAGCGAAGAGGCGCAGACGAACCTCGCCCGGGAGGTTGCCGCAAAGCTCCAGTTGGATGTGATCCAGCGGCTCACGGCAGCAAGGTTTCGTGCGGAACCGTTCGTACCGGGAACAAGTCATCCCGAAGCCGCCGTACTCCGCATCTCGGTTATCGAAGCCGAGCCGGGCAGCGAGCTGGAACGGCTCGTCGTCGGCTTCGGCCTTGGTCGCGCTGAATTGCAGACGAAAGTTGATCTCCAGAGCATGGACAGTTCCGGCCTTCACGCGATGGCGGCGTTCAATGCGTCCAGCGCCACCGGCCGTTTCATGCCGGGTCTCGTCCTGCCCGCCAGCATCGCGCTGGCGACGAGGAACCTCATCCCTCTCGCGGTCGGCGGAAGCATCAAGGTCGCCACCAGCCTCCGTGGTGGCCTCGATGGCCCCGCCCAACGGACGGCCGCGGCCGTCGTCGCGCAGCTCAAGGAATATTACGCATCCGTCGGGTGGCATTGGCCGGCCGACGCGGAAACTTAGACCGGCTCGGCGCAAGAGCGCGTTCAGCCAGGCCGAACGCGCCTGCCTTGTTTTCCCGCGCTCATGTAGCCCGGATACCATTTCATCGGCACGACATAAGGGCCGGGCTTGTCGAGGCTGCCGTGCAGCGTTGCCTCTTCGCCGACGCACGGCGGCCCGCCGCTCCATGGAGTCCATCGGATCTGGTCGGGCAGGGTGATTTGCGTCCATGCCGGATCGCGGCGAGCAGCGGTGTCAGCGGCAATCCGCGGCGGGCAGCGTCGATCGCACCATCCGACGGAACGCAAGACAAAGGCATGCGCCTTCTCCCCAGAGTCGCACGCAGAGGTTGGGGGACTCCGTGGACAAGGCGAAGGACAAGGCGAAGGACAAGGCGAATCGGGGCCGATATGCGAGAGGCGCAAGCTCCGGCGCCCATGACGTCGGGATCGACGCCCGCTGAGACGGGACGGCGGGTCCTATCTCCCCGCAAACACGGTCGGGGCGAGTGCGTCATACGGCCTTCACGAGGACATGCGTATCAAATGTCATAGCGTGACCCCAGGCATCGGATCACGCTGCCGCGGAGATGGTGGGATTTGGTCCTAGAGAAACCATCATTGGTGATCATTTGCCTGTCTCGGATCGTCCCTTTCCAGGGAGAAACACCATGAGACACGTGAGACTGCACCGTGCGGCGGCGGCGATTGCGCTCGCCCTCGCGACGGTAGCGCCGGCCGCGCTTCCCGCGGCCGCGCAGCCGTATCGCCCGCCGCCTCCGGGCTACCATGGCGGACCACCGCCCGGTGCCTACCACGGCGGACCTGCGCCCGGCTGGCATGGCGGGCCACCGCCGCCGAACTGGCATGGTGGCGGCTGCTGCTACAACAACAACGCCGGCGCCGCGGTCGCCGGCGCGCTGCTCGGGCTCGGCGTCGGCGCCGTGATCGGCGGTGCGATCGCGAGCTCGGCGGCGCCGCCCCCGCCCGTCTATTACGCCCCGCCGCCGCCCGCCTATTACGCCCCGCCCCCGCCGGCCTATTACGGCTATTGAGGAGTGCGACCGCCCATGAACGGAAAATCCTGCCTTGTCGCGCTCGCGCTGATCGCGCCGCTGGCGCTCCCGGCGAGCGCCCTCGCCCAGACCCAAGCGCCCCCGACCCAGGCGCCGTCAACGAGCGCCCCGGCGGCGCCCGGCCCGCAGAACGGGCCCGAGTCCGTCCGGCAGCACATCGCGGATCTGCACGCGATGCTGCAGGTCACCCCGGCAGAGGAGCCGCAATGGAACCGCTTCGCCCAGGCGATGACGGCGAACGCTGACAGCATGCACCAGGCGTTCGAGCAGCGCGGCGCTCAACTGGGGACGATGAACGCGGCGCAGGACATGGAGTCCTACGCGCAGCTTGCGGCGCTGCATGCGAAGAACATGCAGACGATCGCTGACGCCTTCCAGGCCCTCTACGCGGTGATGCCGCCGGCGCAGCAGCAGAACGCCGACACGGTGTTCCGCAGCGGCGGCGCGCCCATGGGCCATCACACGGCCGCCGCGACGCACTGAGCGGTTGCCGAGCCTTATCGGGGCGGGGGGATACGGCCCCTGAAGAGTGGCAAGTTGCCCTGAAACTTGGCACTTACGGGGAGAATGGCCCGCCGCCCCGCCCCGCCGCCGCAGGACGCCCCGCCCGACGCGGGCACGGCGCTCGCCGCCTGGGAGCAGGGCGAGGCGGCCGTCGCTGCCAAAGATTTAGCCCGGGCGCGGCGCTGGTTCGATCGCGCCCATCGGCTCGCGCCGCGCGAGGACCGGATCGCGCTCTCGCTCGCCATGGCCCGGCTCCGGGCGGGCGAGGGCGAGGGCCGGACGCTGCTCGCCGGCGTCGCCAATCGCCACGACCTCCGCGCGGTCTGGGTGGCGCTGGCCGGGGCCCATCGGCGCGCGGGCGATGATGCGGCGGCCGCGGCCGCGCTCGGGCGGGCGCTGGCAGGCCATGTCTGGACACGCCCGGAGGCTGACGCGGCGGTGATCCTCGAGGCGGTCGCGGCGGCCGCGGGCCATCCGGGATGGTGCGCGCTCGGCTCAGACGGGACCTTGCTGCTCGGCGCGGCGGCGGCGAAGGGCGTGGCGCTGACGCTCGACGGCAAGCCTGTGCCGCGGCCGGTTGGCAGGAGGATGAAGCTGCCGGAGGGCTGGGAGCGGCACCGTCTTCTCTCGGTCAGCGTCGACGGGAACGATCTGCTCGGCAGCCCGATCCGGATCGCGGCGCTCCGGCGCACCGAGGGGTTCGTCGAGGCGCGGGAGGGCGGGATCTCGGGCTGGGCCTGGCATCCGGGCGATCCGGAGCGCGACCCGGTGCTCGGTGTCTCGGCTGCGGGCGCCGCTCGGCCTTCCTTCACGATCACGGCGCGGGACGAGGGGTTTCGCCTGCCCGAGGCATCGCCGCTCGCCCGGCCGCGCGGGTTCACGATCTCCGCCGCTCGCCTCGCCGGCCTCGCCGGGCCGATCGCAGTGCGCGATCGCGACGGGCGGGAGCTGACGGGAAGCCCGCTCGACCCGCGGCGCGACGACGAAGAAGCCACCGCTCGGGCGCGCGAGACGGCGCGGCGCCTGCCGGCGCCCGCCAGAGCGCGAACCGCGCGAGCGGCGGTCGATATCGTCGTGCCGGTGCATGGCGCGAGGGAGGTCACCCTGGCCTGCCTCGAGGCGGTCGAGAAAGACCTGCCGCGCGAGGCGCGGCTGATCGTGGTGGACGACGCTTCGCCCGATCCTGATCTCGCCCGCGCGCTGGACGCGCTCGCCGCCGCGGGCCGGATCCGCCTGGTACGGCGGACGCGGCCAGGCGGGTTCCCGACAGCCTGCAACGACGGCATCCGCGCGGCGCGGCCCGAGGCGGACATCGTGCTGCTCAACAGCGACACGCTGGTCGCCGAGGGATGGGTCGAGGGGCTGCGCGCCTCTGTGCAATCGGCGCGCGATATCGGCACTGCGACGCCCTTCTCCAACGAGGCGACCATTCTGAGCTACCCCGATCCCAAGGGGGGCAACGCGGTTCCGGACGCAACGGAGACGGCGCGGCTGGCGCGGCTGGCGGCGCGGCTTCATCACGGCGCCGCGGTGGAGATCCCGACGGGGGTGGGGTTCTGCCTCTATATCCGCCGCGCCTGCCTCGCCGAGACCGGGCTCTTCCGCGAGGATGTCTTCGCCCAGGGCTACGGGGAGGAGAATGATTTTTGCCTCCGCGCGCGGCATCTGGGCTGGCGGCACGCGGCGGCGCCCGGAGTGTTCGTCGCCCATCTCGGCGGCGGCTCGTTCGGCGCCGCGGGCGGACGGCTCGTGCGGCGCAATCTCGGGCTGCTCAACCGCCTGCACCCGGGCTACGACGAACTCATCGCGGCCCATGTCGAAGCCGACCCGCTTTTTGCTTATCGCCGGCGGCTGGACGCGGCGCGCTTCGCGGCCGGGCGCGCGGAGGCGGGCGCGGTGATCCTGATCGCGCACGGGCGCGGCGGCGGGGTGGACGGGTTTCTTCGGCGGCGGGTGGCGGAGCTGCGCGGGCGGGGATTGCGGCCGATCCTGCTGCGGCCGGCGACGGCGATGCCGGAGGACGGGCGGGCGGCGGTGGTGAGCGATGACGGCGGCGAGGCCTTTCCCAACCTCCGCTTCGCCATGCCCGGGGAGATCGGGGCGCTCGCCAGGCTGCTTCGGGCCGAGCGGGTGCAGGTGGCGGAGCTGCACCAGATGGTCGGGCACGACCACGCGATCCTCGAGCTCTGCCGCCAGCTCGGCGCGCCCTACGACGTCTATCTGCACGACTACGCCGCCTTCTGCGCCCGCATCGCGCTGGTCGGGCGCGAGGGGCGCTATTGCGGCGAGCCGGAACCGCATGTGTGCGCTGCCTGCATCGCCGACATGGGCAGCGAAATCGAGGAGGAGATCGCCCCCGCGGCGCTGCTCGCGCGCTCGGCGACGGAGCTCACCGCCGCGCGGCGCGTCATCGCTCCGTCGACCGATACCGCGGCGCGCTTCCGACGCCATTTCCCCGGCGTTGCAATTGGCGTCGCGCCCTGGGAGGACGATGCCGCCCTGCCCGCCCCCCGCCCGCGGCAGCGCTTCGGCGCGAAGCTCACCGTCGCCGTGATCGGCGCGATCAGCATTGCCAAGGGCTATGAGGTCCTGCTCGCCGCCGCGCGCGACGCGGCGTGGCGGGACCTGCCGCTCAGCTTCGTGCTGGTGGGCTATTCCCCCGACGATAAGCGCCTGATCGAAACCGGGCGGGTGTTCCCGACCGGGGAATACCGCCCGGAGGAGCTGCCCGGGCTGATCGCCGCGCAGCAGGCGGACTTCGCCTTCCTGCCCTCGGTCTGGCCGGAGACTTGGTGCTTCGCGCTCTCCGAGGCGTGGCGGGCGGGGCTCGATGTCGCGGCGTTCGATCTCGGTGCGCAGGCGGAGCGGATCCGCGCCACCGGGCGCGGCTGGTTGCTGCCGCTCGGGCTTACACCTGCAGCGCTGAACAATGCATTGTGTAAACTTCGTCCGCTTGAAAGATAGTGGGGGTTCTGGCAAGAGTTTTCGGAATGTCATCGCGCAACGGTTGCAGCTCGTGGTATTCGTGGGGCCTCCGTTGTCCTGGCCTTCCCGCGAAAGAGTAGGATGTCCGAGCAGAAGATCGTGACCGAACTAAAAGTGTCGGGGCACCTGATGAAGCTCGATACCGGGCTCTATTGTGTCTTCCACGGGCCCAATGGGCACCGTCCCAACCCGGCCACCGGCCTGCCCGGCGTCAGGATTTCTCTACCCCCGGGCATTGCCGGGGCCAATGGCGGCGTCGAGATCAGCGGCTTCCGCGAGGACGGATGGGTCTCGACCGGCAACGACGCGGCGCTGATCCGGGTTTCGGAAGGGCCGGCGCAGGTCTTGGTGACGGTCTATCAATCGAGCCTCGGCGGCGATTCCTTGCCGCAACTTCAGGTTGTCAGGCTCGGTGATTTCCGCCCGAACGGCGCCGAGGGCGCGGCGCCGATGCTGCAGCCGGCGGGCCTGCCGCCGGCAGAGCCGAGCGCCGAGGCGAAAGCCCCCAACGGGGCGGGCGAGGGTGCGCCGAGCGCGGCGCCGGTGATAACCGCGCATGTCCAGCGGCGGGGCGATGTCGGCGGGCAGATCGGCGAATGGGTGGGCGAGCGGGGCAGCAAGCTGTGGATCGAGGGGTTCTCGGTCGTGCCGCCGCCGGAGCTCAAGCCCGAGGACCTCGAATACCAGGCCGTGCTCGGCCGCGGCTGGCTCTCTCCCTGGTCGCAAGGCGGCCAGTTCTGCGGCAGCCGGCGGATGGCGCTGCCGATCCTCGGGCTCAGAGTGCGGCTGCGTGGGGCGGCCGCCGACGAATTCGAATGCGCCTACTCCGCGAGCTTCACGGACGGCTCGGCGGTCGGGCCCGTGGCGGCGGGCGAGCCCTGCGAGTCTGAGGGCCTGGCGCCGCTCGAGGCCTTCCAGGTGATGCTGCGGCCGCGCAAGGGGGCCGCACGGCCGGTGGCGCCGGCCCGGCCGGTGGCGCCGGCCCGGCCGGGGGCGCCGGCCCGGCCGGTGGCGCCGGTGCCCAGGAAGGAAGCACGCGGCAAGGCCGCTTCACTGGCACTGGCCCGTCCGGAGGCGCCGGCCCGGAAGCCGCACGGGCCGGGGAAAAAGCGCGGCAGTCATCCGTTGGGCAAGCATCCGGGACGCCGGCGGTAGCGCGCTTGGCTGAGACCGCGGGTCCGCGCGCCGGCCTGAACCGTCCACCGGCCATGGGACGGCGCCGGACGGCGTGAAATACCTCTTCGTTCACCAGAACTTTCCCGGCCAGTACCTCCACTTCCTGAAGCAGCTGGCGGTGCGCGAGCGCGACCAGGTCGTGTTCCTCGCCGAGCCGAACGCCAACCACATCTCCGGCGTGCGCAAGGTGGTCTATCGCTTGCCGCGCGGGCCGAGCAGGACGACGCACCCGGATGCGCGCGAGTTCGAGCTGGCCTCGTTGCGGGCCGAGACGGTGGCGCGGACGGCGGAACGGGTGAAGCGGCTCGGCTTCACCCCCGACATCATCATCGGCCATCACGGCTGGGGCGAGCTGCTCAATATCCGCGACGTCTGGCCGGCGGCGCCGCTGCTCGGCTATTTCGAGTTCTTCTACCACACCGAGGGCGTGGATGTCGGGTTCGACCCCGAGTTCCCGCCCGACCCGGCGCTCTATCCGCGCGTCCGGGCGAAGAACGCGGTGAACCTGCTGGCGCTGAGCTTGGGCGGGCATGGCCAGACGCCGACGCGCTGGCAGCGTTCGACCTTTCCCGACTGGGCGGCGCGGGAAATCGAGATCCTGCCAGAGGGCGTCGATCTTGCGCTCTGCAAGCCGCTCGCCGCGGCGCGGCGGCGGAAGCTGGTGCTCGGCGGGTTCAGCATCGCGCCCGGGGAAAAGCTCGTGACCTATGTCGCGCGCAACCTCGAGCCCTATCGCGGCTTTCACGTGATGATGCGTGCGCTGCCGCTTGTGCTGGCGGCGCGGCAGGATGTGCGCGTGGTGCTGGTCGGCGGGGACGAGGTGAGCTACGGCATGCCGCCGCCGCGGGGCGGCACCTGGCGGGCACGGATGCTGGCCGAGCTCGGCGACAAGCTCGACCCGGCGCGGGTGCATTTCCCAGGCAAGATCGACTACCGCCATTACCTCGCGCTGCTGCAGCGCTCGGATGCGCATGTCTATCTCACCTATCCGTTCGTCGCCTCGTGGTCGCTGCGCGAGGCGCTGGCCGCCGGGGCGCCGGTGATCGCGAGCGACACGAAGCCGGTGGCGGAGTTCGTGCGCGACCGGCGCAACGGGCTGCTGACGCCCTGCCTGGACCCGGGGCTGCTTGCCGAGCGGATCCTCGAGCTCCTCGAGGATACGACGCTCGCGCGCCGGCTCGGCGCGGCGGCGCGCAGCTACGCCGAGGAGCATCTGCGGATGGAGGACCATCTCGCCGCCTATCGCGACGTCGTGCGGCGGCTCACCCGCGGGGGCTGAGGCTCAGTAGCAGCGGGCGAAATCGACCACGTTGGGAACCGCAGCGCCGCGGGCGAGCGCGGCGAGGGCGGCGAAGAAGCGATCGAGCGTGCGCGGGTTGTAGGTGGCGGGATCGTCGGCGGAGACGTGCGGGGTGAGGACGAGGTTGCTGGTGCGCCAGAGGCGATGGCCGGGCGGCAGCGGCTCGTGGGCGACGACGTCGAGCACCGCGCCACCGAGACGGCCCGCGTCGAGGAGGTCGGCGAGCGCGTCCTCGTCGATTACGGCGCCCCGGCCGATGTTCACGAGCCCCGCGCCGGGCGGCAGGAGGGAGAGGCGACGGCGATCGATGAGGTTGCGGGTCGCCGGCGTGAGCGGACAGGCGAGGAGGAGAAAATCGGCGGCGGGGAGCGCCTCGTCGAGCGCGGTGACGGGGAGGCTCGCGTGGCAGGCGGGGTGCGGGGCGCCGGTGCGGGTGATGCCGGTGACCTTCATGCCGAAGGCGCCGGCGCGGGCGGCCGCGGCGGCGCCGAGCGCGCCGAGGCCGATCACGGCGAGGCGCCGGCCGGAGAGGGGAGATGTATACCGCGGCTCCCAGCGCTGCTCGGCCTGGGAGGCGATCAGCGCCGGCATTCGCGCGGCGAGCATGAGGAGGGCCATGATCGCGTAGTCGCCGGCTTTCTCCCCGTGGATGCCGCGGTTGCAGACGAGGACGGCGCCGGGGGGGAGATGGGTGAATGGGGCGAGCGCATCGACCCCGGCAGTGGTGCAGAAGATGAGGCGGAGCCGGGGCGCGGAGAAAGCTCGGGCGAGCCAGGAGGGAGGCGCGATCAGGGCTTCGGCGGTCGGGAGCGCGGCGGCGAAGGCTTCTTCGCGGTCGGCGATGGTGACCGCATGGGCGGCGCCGGCGCGGGCGGCGGCGGCGTCCCACTGGCTTTGCGTGATGGCGAAGAGCGGGTCGTTCTCGGGGTTCTGGATGTGGATGCGCATCGCCCGAAACTGCCACGGAGGGGGGCGGCGAAAAAGTCCGAGGGACGGGAGAAAGCGCTTTGGAATCGCCCCGATTTTGCGCGCCCGGGGATGAAGGAAAGTGGGCAGAGTGGGCAGAGCGTGGGTCGTTTTGGATTGGTTTTTCTTTTAGAATCATATGACTAGATTCGGGGACCGGGCCCGGAACGGGGTTTTCGCCGCGAAATCAGCCACTTCCCCGTCACGCTCTGCCGGTCCGGCTCCCGGCCCTGCTCCCGGTCTGGCGGGCGGCGCGACGGCGATCAGGCCGGACGCTCGGTCGTCTCGCGCTCGATCGCATAGAGCTCGGGAAGCCCGATCGCCGTCTCGATCTCCAGCTTGGCGCGATCGCTGCCGGGCAGCAGCGCCTTGCCGGTCCTCTGGATCTCGGCGAAATGCTCCATCGTCCGCTGCACCGAGGCGATCATGAAGTTGGTCGGAAACATGATGATCTGGTAACCGATCGCGAAGACCGTCCGGAGGTCGGGCTCCCTCTCATCCCGGGCCTCGCCGGCCGACCAGACCATCGGAATGTCCGGGACCTCGCGCCTCACCCGCTTCAGGACCTCGATATCGAGCTCCTCGGGATGATCGCCCGGTGATGCGAACGGCATCAGGATATCGGCCCCGGCCTCCTTGTATGCCCGGAGCCGGGCAATGGTGTCCTCCAGCGAGCCGCCGACCGCGCCGTGCGCATCCGTGCGCGCGATGATCTTGAACGACGGGCTGCGCCGGGCGCGGCGGGCATAGACCAGCTTCTCGACCATCGCCGGACAAGGCACGACGTGCTCGTGCGCCTGATGGTAATGGGCCCGCTTGGGAAAGAACTGGTCCTCCAGCTGGATGCAGTCGATCCCCGCTTCCTCGTATTCGCGAACCGCACGCGTGACATGGACCGGCTCGCCAAAGCCGGTATGGCCATCGACGATCACCGGCACCTCGACGGCGCGGGCGACGCGCCCGGCGGCCTCGACCTGCTCGGTCATCGTCAGGAGCGGCTCGGGCACGGCGCGCGACGCGCCGGTCACCCAGCCGCCGACGACCAGGCATTTGGCGCCCATCCGCTGCAGGACCCGGCCGGTGAGCGCGTCCCATGCTCCCGGCGTGACGATCGGCTCGTTGCCCGCCAGCAGCTCGTCCAAGGTGACCCGTCGCATTTCTGAGCCTTTCTGATTGGTCGAAGGATCCGGTTGGTCGATCAACAAAGCTCTTGCATTCAATATCCAATTTAATATGATGTCAATCGGATGACGGGGCGACAGCGAGGCCAGATGAGCGCCGATGGCGACAGGTTCGACGGATTGACGAGCGCCGAGGAGGGAACTCCCGGCGACCGCCTCAATCTCGACGACCACATCTACGAGCGCCTCAGGACGATGATCGCCAAGGGCGAGCTGCTGCCCGGCGAGCGCATCGTTCCCGAACAGCTCGCCGCGAAAATGGGGGTCAGCCGGACGCCCATCATCAGCGCCTTGAAGCGGCTCGCGCAGGAGCAGGTGCTGGAATGGCGCTCCCGGCGCGGGGTTCACGTGCGGCGGCTGACGCCGCGCGAGCTCGCCCTGGTCTTCGAAGTCCGGGAGGTCCTGGAAGGCCTTGCCGCGCGACGGGCGGCCTCGCTCGTCACGCCCCGGCAGATCGATCAGCTGAGCGGGCTGTTCAACGATATCGACACGACCGAGTCGCCCGCCAGCCGGCACCACTACATTCGCCAGGACTACCTGTTCCACATCGGCCTGTTCAGGATCGCCGACAGCGCTCCTCTCTTCAGGACGATGGAGTCCGTCAACATCATGGTGATGGCGTTCTCCGGCGGACTGCTCCGGCCGATGCGGGACGTGCTCGAGGAGCACGAGGCGATCCTGGAAGCCCTGGCGAAGCAGGATCCGGATGCGGCCGAAGCCGCGGCACGCGCTCACATCCATCGCTCGGTCGAGTGGCTGCAGCACCAGGCTCAGTCGTTCGAGAATTCGCAGCTTCATTTCCACCGCGAGCCGCTCGGGGATGCGTTTCCGCCGTGAGGCGGGCGCCGCCCGGCGACCGGCTCGCAACCGAAGGGAGGTAAGAAAAATGACTGAGGAGACCCGCTCATCCGGTTCCTTGCCGGGAGCCCTGCCCGGCGGCCCGCTGGACTCCCCGTTGGGCGCAGCATCGTCCAGGCGCGACTTCCTGCAGCGATCGGCGGTCGCGACCGGCCTGTCGGGCCTGATGTCCCTGGCGCTGACCGGGGCCGGCAGCGCTCAAGCCGCGCAAGCCAAGACGCTCGACACCCTGATCGTCGCGGTTCAGGAGGGCGACACCCGCACCCTGGACCCCGAGGACGCCGACGAGCTGACGGTGCCCATCTTCCTCCGCGCGATCTATGACCAGCTGCTGACGTTCCCGGGCTCCGACGTGACGCGCGTGGCGCCCGACCTCGCGACGGACTGGGACGTCAGCGCCGACGGATTGACCTATGTGTTCAAGCTCAATCCGAACATCAGGTTCTCCGACGGCACGCCGGCGAGCGCCGACGACGTGATCTTCTCCTATCTGCGCCAGAAGAATCTCAAAGGACCGGCGTCCTGGTTCGAGAACGGCGTGGCGTCGATCACCAAGACCGGCCAGCACGAGGTCACGATCAAGCTCGGCGCCATCAATGTCGATTGGCTGTTCCTCCTGACCTCGCCATTCCTGAGCATCGAGAACGCGGCCGTGGTGAAGGCCCATGGCGGCACCGCGGCCGCGGACGCGGCGACCACGGATACCGCCGTCGCCTGGCTCGATCAGCACAGCGCCGGGAGCGGCCCGTTCGTGCTGGATGCCTGGGAGCGCGGCTCGCAACTGAGCATATCGCGCAATCCGCATTACTGGGGGAAGCAGCCGCCGTTCAATCGCGTCATCTTCAGGTTCACCCAGGAGGCGACGGTGCAGCGCGACCTCCTGGTGCGCGGGGACGCGCATTTCGCGATGAACCTCTCTCCCGACATCGCGGCCTCGCTCAAGGGGCGGCCGAACATCGGCGTCCTCGACGTGCCGTCGCTCGCGACCGTCTGGCTCGGGATCAACGCCGATCTCAATCCCGCCCTCAAGAATCCGAAAACCTGGGAGGCCGTCAAATACGCCATCGACTATGACGGGATGGCGCAGCTCTATAAGGGCGGCGGGCGGCCGATCGCGTCCTGCCTTCCGCCCGGACTGCCGAACGCCCTGCCGATCGAGGAGCGGATCCGCCAGGACGTGCCGCGCGCCAAGGCGGCCCTCGCGGCGGCCGGCTATCCCAACGGCTTTTCGATGGTCCTGACCTACGCGTCCGAGCAGCTCTACTACAATGTTCCGGCGAGCCTGATCGCCGCCTATGTCCAGGAGAACCTGAGCAAGGTCGGAATCACGGCAAACCTGCGGCCGGTCCCGTCCACGGAGGAGCTGACCGAGATCCGGGCCGGCAAGGCGGAGGCCTTCATCCATGAATGGGGCCTCGACTATGTCGGCTGGACCGACGTCCTGCCCGTCTTCGCTCCCGGCGGCCACGTCTCCGGGCCGCGTCAGCTCTGGTACCCCAACCAGTCGGCGGCAGCGGCGAAAATCGCCGATCTCAGCAAACAGGCGACGAGCACCCTGGACCCGAAGAAGCAGCGCGACCTCTGCTATCAGGCACAACGCCTGATGAACCAGGACGGGCCTTTCGCCTGGCTGTTCGAGCCGTTCATCCAGATCGGCTATCGCACGGACGTCATCAAATCGGTGTCGACGAACCCGGTCTGGTACATCGACGTCGGCACGGTCGAGCTGGTCTGATCGTCCGGTCCGGGGCGATGCCGCGGATGGGCATCACGCAAGGAGGGCCCGGCGAGGCTCGCGGCATCGGCGTCGCGCCGGCGCCGGATCGCCCGGCGCCTCCTTGCGGGTTGCTCCCGGATGCGCCGTGGCCGGGCGGAGAGCCGCCCGCCGGCAGCCTGCGCCATGGTCAGGCGGCTGCCGCACGGAGGGAGTTGCCGCAGTGACAGCCTACATCCTTCGCCGGCTCGCGCTGCTGGTTCCGATCCTCGTCGGCATCACCTTCATCACCTTCATGGTGAGCCGCGCCATTCCGACCGATCCGGTGGTCGCGGCGCTTGGCCAGCAGGCCGCGGACCATCCCAAGATCGTCGCCGCCTATCGGGCGCGGTGGGGCCTCGATAAGCCGCTCCTCACCCAGTACGTCTTCTATCTGAAGAACCTGGTTCACGGCGATCTCGGCGAGTCGATCTATACGCACCGGCCGGTTGCCGAGGACCTCATCTCCTATATGCCGGCGACGATCGAGCTGGCGACGTTCACCGTCATTCTGAGCGCGCTCATTGCCGTTCCCTTAGGCGTGCTTGCGGCGATCAAGCGCGGGACCGTCATCGATTTTCTCATCCGCGTGCTGACGCTGATCGGCGTGGCCATGCCCATTTTCTGGCTGGCGCTCGCGGCGCTGGAGCTGTTCTATTTCCGTCTGGGGATCGTTCCCGGACCGGGCCGACTGAGCCCGGACCTGAGCCCGCCGCCGACGATCACCGGCCTCTACACCGTCGATAGCCTGCTGACCGGGCACTGGCGCACATTCTGGAGCGCGCTCGCGCACCTCATGCTGCCGTCGCTGATCCTGGCCTGCTGGAGCAGCGGAACGCTGACCAGAATGACGCGCGCCAGCATGCTTTCCGTGCTGCCGCAGGGATTTCTCCATACCGCGCGGAGCAAGGGGGCGAGCGAGGCCTACACGATCCTGCGGCATGCCGCGCCGAATGCCCTGATCCCGGTGGTCACGATCATCGGCCTGGTGTACGGCGACCTCCTCACCGGGGTGATCCTGATCGAGACGCTGTTCTCCTGGCCCGGGATCGGGCATTACGCCTACTCGGCAGCGACCTATGCCGACTTTCCGGCGATCATCGGCATCACCCTGGTCTTTGGCCTGATCTACACGCTGGTCAATCTCGGCGTGGACGTGATCTATGCCGTGCTCGATCCGCGCATCCGCACGGCGATGAGCCTGGGACGCCGATGATGGGCCAGTCGGTTGCGACGGAACTCGGCCGATCGGCGGGCCGGCGGGCCTTGCAGCGGGCGGCGAAGGCCGCGCTGCGGGATCCGGAGCTCGTCGTCAGCGTTCTCACGATCGTGCTGGTGGCCGCGGCGATCCTTGGCGCCGGCCTCCTGACGTCCGTCGGCCCCGACGCCCAGGACGTCGTCAACCGCCTGCTTCCGCCGAGCTGGGCTCATCCTTTCGGGACCGACCAGCTCGGCCGCGACGTCTTCTCGCGGGTCCTCTATGGCGGCCGGACATCGGTGCCGGCGGCGATCGTCGTCGTGCTGTTCGGAGCGACGTTCGGGACCGCGCTCGGCGCGCTCGCCGGCTCCGGCGGACGCGTCATCGACGAAGTCGTGATGCGGATCACCGATGTCGTGCTGGCTTTCCCGGTGCTGGTGCTCGCCATGGCCGTCTCGGCGGCGCTGGGCGCGAGCCTGGTGAACGGCATCATCGCCTTGAGCGCGGTCTGGTGGCCGGCGTACGTGCGGGTGTGCCGCGGGATGATCCTCGAGCTCAGGGAAAAGGACTATGTCGTCGCCGCCAGGGCGGCGGGCCGGTCGCCGCCTGCGGTGCTGTTCCGCGTGATTCTCCCGAACGTGCTCCCGGCGCTGCTGGTGATGGCCGCGGTCGATGTCGGGCGGGCGATTCTGAGCTTCTCGATCCTGAGCTTCCTGGGCCTGGGCGAGCGGCCGCCCGCGCCCGAATGGGGCTCGATGGTGGCGAACGGCGTGGAAGTCATGGACCAATGGTGGGTGGCGACGTTCCCGGGCCTGGCGATCCTGCTCGTCGTCTTTGCGTTCAACCTCCTGGGGGATTCGGTGCGCGACGCGCTCGACCCCTGGGTCCGCGGCCGCCGCTGAGGGGAGCGCGGCCGAATGGCGGAGACGGACCCCCTGCTCCAGGTGGAGGACCTGCACGTCGCCGTACGCGCCGTCGGGGGTCTCTGCGAGGTTGTCCGCGGCGTCTCGTTCAGCCTCGATCGCGGCAAGGCGATCGGCCTGGTGGGCGAGTCCGGTTCGGGCAAGACGCTCACCACCTCGGCGATCGTGCGTCTTCTTCCCGCCGCCGCGCGCATCACCCAAGGCAGCGTCCGCTTCAAGGGCGAGGACCTGATCCCGGCCTCGCCGCGACGGCTGGCCGCGATCCGGGGCAACGATATCAGCCTCGTCGTGCAGGACTCCCTCGCCTCGCTCAATCCGATCATGCGCATCGGCAAACAGGTCCGCGAGCCGCTTTTGCTGCATCGCCTCCTCGATCGCTCGCATGCCGACGGCAAGGCGGCGGAGATGCTGCGGAGCCTGGGCCTGCCTGATCCGGGGCGGTTGATCCGCGGCTATCCGCACGAATTCTCCGGCGGGATGCGCCAGCGGGCAATGATCGGCACGGCGCTCATTGCCTCTCCGCCGCTGGTCATCGCCGACGAGCCGACAACGGCGCTCGATGCGACGGTGCAGGCGCAGATCATCGAGATCCTGAGCCGGCTCAATCGGGAGACGGGCGTCGCGCTGATCCTCGTCACGCATGACCTCGGCGTGGTGAGCGAGATCTGCGATCGGATCGCCGTCATGTATGCGGGCCGGATCGTCGAGATCGGATCGGCGCGGGCGATCCTGCAAGACCCCGCGCATCCCTACACTCAGGCGCTGCTCGAATCGATGCCGACATCGGCGATGCAGCACGGCAGCCGGTTCAAGGCAATTCCGGGCGAGCCGCCGCGCCCCGGGGCGCTGCCGGCGGGATGCAAGTTCAGCCCGAGGTGCCGCTATGTGACGGACATCTGCCGCGCGAGCGAGCCGGAGCTGACGCCGCGCAACGAAGGGCAGGTGGCGTGCTGGGTGGCGGCGAAATTCGCCGACGGACCCGGCTCTCATCCGGCGCCCGGCTCTTATCAGGCGCCCGGCTCTTATCCGGCGCCCGGCTGTTATCAGGCGCCCGGCTCTTATCAGGCAACGGCGCGGACCGCTTCTCCGGAGCCGGTTGCGCCCGGCTTTCCTGCCGCCGAAGGGGAGCCGCCGGAGGAGCTTCTCCGCGTCGAATCCATCACCCGTCATTATCGCGCTCCGGCGGCCTGGCCTTTCATGCGGCCGCTGCAGATCCATGCGCTCGACGACGTATCGATCACCGTGAGGCGGGGCGAGACGGTCGGCATCGCCGGCGAAACGGGCTGCGGGAAATCGACGCTTGCCAGCTGCCTGCTGCGGCTGACGGACGTGGACAGCGGCCGCATCCTGTTCCGTGGACGCGACGTGACCCATGTGCAGGGAGAGGAGCTCCGCCGGCTCCGCCTCCGTGTTCAGCCGATCTTTCAAGACCCGTACGGCTCTCTCAACCCGCGTCTCACCGTGCGCCGCCTGGTCGCCGAGCCGTTGATCGCGCATGGCGTTTCGGTTGCGGAATGCAAACGCCGCGTGAGCGAGGTGCTCGAGATCGTCGGGCTGGGGGCGCATCTGGCCGAGCAGCTGCCGCACGAGCTTTCGGGCGGGCAGAGGCAACGGGTGGGGATTGCGCGCGCGATCACCATCAACCCGGAGCTCATCGTCGCCGACGAGCCGATTTCTTCGCTGGACGTGTCGATCCAGGCGCAGGTGCTCAACCTGTTCCTGGACCTCCGGCGACACTCCGCGCTGACCCTGATTTTCATCAGCCATGACCTGCGGATCGTTCGCCATCTCTGTTCGCACGTGGCGATCATGTTTCTCGGCAAGGTGGTCGAATACGGGCCCAGCGAGGAGGTTTGCGGGAATCCCCTGCACCCCTACACCGCGGCGCTGTTGTCCTCCGTGCCCGGTGTCGGGCAAACCCTCGGCCGGCGGCGGATCATTTTGCGCGGCGAGCCGCCCTCGCCGGTTTCCCCGCCCAGCGGCTGCCGTTTCAGGACGCGATGTCCGCACGCCGCCGCGATCTGCGCGGAGCTGACGCCCGAGCCGCGACGCGAGGCCGGTGGAAGAACGGTTGCCTGTCACTTTCCCGGGATCGCAGGCGGCTCGAGCGCGGGCGACGGCGGGGCGTTGGAGCCGCTGGGATCGGGCGCGGCGGTGCAACAGGTCTAGGCAGGAACGCGAGATACCGACATGGGTTGGCGTACAGTGGCTGCGGAGCTGATCGTCGACGCGCGCTCGATGATCGGAGAAGGTCCGGTCTGGGACGAGAGGCGGCAGCGCCTGATCTGGGTGGACGTCGCGGCCGGCCTGATCCACGCGCTCGATCCGAAGTCCGGCGCGGTGGCCACGCGGCAGGCGGGCCAGCCGGTTGGTTCGGTCGGTCTCTGCCTGGACGGTGGGCTGGTCGCGGCAATGCGGGACGGGTTTGGCCTGCTCCCGGATTCTCGCGACGGAATGAGCGCGTTCGTCGCGGTGGAAATGGATATCGCGGGAAACCGGATGAACGACGGCAAGTGCGATTGCCGGGGGCGCTTCTGGGCCGGGAGCATGGCCGTCGATCACACGCCGGGAGCCGGCACGCTCTATTGCGTCCGGCGCGTGAAGGGTGAGCTGGAGGCGTCGGCTCACCTGCGCGGCCTGACGATCTCCAACGGGCTTGACTGGTCGGGCGACAATCGTCGGATGTACTATGTCGACAGCGCGACCCAGCGCATCGATGTCTTCGATTTCGATGCCGAGGCGGGTCAATTGAGCAATCGCCGGCTGTTCGTTGCGATCCCGCGAGCGGATGGCTTGCCTGACGGCATGATGGTGGATGCGGAAGGGTATGTCTGGGTGGCGCTGTTCGGCGCGGGCAAAGTGCGCCGCTACAGCCCCGCGGGCGAAATCGACATGGAGGTGGCGGTGCCGGTGACGCTTGTCACGAGCTGCGCATTCGGCGGAGAGGACCTGCGGGACCTCTACGTCACGACGGCGCGCCATCGTTTGAGCGCGGCCGAAGCGGCGGCGCAGCCCACGGCCGGCGGAGTGTTCGTGTGCCGGCCGGGCCCGGCGGGGCGGGCCCCGTTTCTGTTCGCGAGCTGATGATGTTTTGGGAAGAGTCGAGAAGGGGTCTCCAGGTGTCACTGAATGGCGGACGGCGTGATGACTGACGAGCGGGTCGAAGGGCGACTGGGAAGAGAGGTGGCGATCGTTACCGGAGGTGGTGGAGGGATCGGGAGCGCGATCGCACGGCGCCTGGCGGCCGACGGAGCGGCCGTGATCATCTTCGACAAGGACAAGCGGGCAGCGGAGACCATTGCCGGGGAACTCGGGCAGGCCGGCCGCCGCGCCGAGCTCGTGCATTGCGACGTGACGCGGCGCGACGAGGTTCAAGCGGCCGTTTCCGGCGTGGTGGAAGCCCATGGCGGGGTGAGCATCCTGGTGAACAATGCGGGCATCGGCCGCCGGGCGCCGTTCCTCGAGCTGAGCGACGAGGCCTGGAACGATGTTCTGGCGGTGAACGTCACCGGCGCGTTCGTCGTTGCGCAAGAGGTCTGCCGCGTCATGGTGCGAGCCGGGCGAGGCAGCGTCGTGAACATGGGCTCGGTGGCCGCGCATATCGCCCACAGCGAGCAGGCTGCCTACGCGACCAGCAAGGCGGCGCTCGAGGCGTTGACCCGGGTGATGGCGTTCGAGCTCGCGCCGCGCGGGGTTCGCGTCAACGCGATCCTGCCCGGGACGGTTGCGGCCGGGATCATCAAGGGAATGCTGGACGGCGACGCGCGGATCGAGCGGGAGCGGCGAATCCCGTTCGGGCGGCTGGCCGAGCCCGAGGAAATCGCGGACGTGGTGGCCTTCCTGGTCTCCGAGGATGCCCGCTACATGACCGGAAGCCTTGTCGTGGTCGATGGCGGGCTGCTGTTTGCCGGCATCAGGACATAGTTTGCCCGGCAGAGGGCGCCGGATCGGGACCGAGGGATGCGCCCTTCGCGATCGGCCCTCAGGGGCCGATCGAGAATGCGCTGATTGGCCGGCCGGGCTGCCTGCGTTGACCACGGCCTTTGCACCCGGCCTTTGCACGAGAAAGGCGGGCTTTTCCACGAGAAAGGAGAGAACGATGACGGGCAGCCTCATCGGCGAGCCGATCGCGGCGCTGGACACGCCGGCATTGATGGTCGATCTCGACGTCATGGCGGCGAACATCGCCGTCATCGCCGGGGCCTGCCGCGAGCGCGGCGTGAACTGGCGGCCGCACACCAAGGGCAACAAGACCATCGAGATCGTCCGCCGGGAGCTCGCGGCGGGCGCGATCGGCATTACCTGCGCGAAGCTCGGCGAGGTCGAGGTGATGGCCGCCGCCGTGTCCGACATCCTGATCGCCAACCAGATCGTCGGCGCGGCGAAGATCCGCCGGCTCATGCAGTTGCCGCGCTCGGTGGACGCGATCGTTGCCGTCGACAATCCCGGCAATGTCGCCGAGCTGGCCGCGGCGGCAGAGGCACATGGCAGGCGGCAGCGCGTGGCCATCGAGGTCAATATCGGCATGAACCGCGCCGGCGTCGCGCCCGGCGGGCCGGTGGTCGGGCTCGCCGGCGCGATCGCCGGGCACGCGGGCCTCCGTTTTGCCGGATTGGTTGCCTGGGAAAGCCAGGCCACCACCATCGCCGACGCCGCCGAGAAGGAACGCGTGGTCGCCGAGGGGATCCGGCAATTGACCGCCAGCGCGGATGCGTGCCGTGCCGCCGGCCACGGCGTCGGGATCGTCAGCTGCGGCGGCACCGGCACCTTCCCGTACTGCGTGCGCCAGCCGGGCGTGACGGAGGTCCAGGTCGGAGGGGGGATCTTCGGCGACGTTCACTATCGCGACCATTACCATGTCGATTTCGCGTGCGGGCTCACGCTGCTGGCGAGCGTGACCAGCCGGCCGACGCCGACGCGGATCATTCTCGATGCCGGCCGCAAGGCGCTGAGCAGCGACGCCGCGATGCCCGAACCGTTGGGGCTGCCGCCGTTCTCGAGGCTCAAACTGTCCGCCGAGCATGCCACGATCGAGCTGGAGGCGCCGAGCGAGCGGCCGCGGGTCGGCGACAAGGTGACGCTCCTCGTCGGTTATTCCGACACCACGGTGCATCTCCACGAAGAGATCGTGGGCACGCGCGGCGGCATCGTCGAGGCGATCTGGCCGGTTGCCGCGCGCGGGAAGATCAAGTAGCCGCCCAGGGCATCATCCGCCAGCGTCATCCGCCAGGGCGTCATCCGATCGAATGGGATCATTCGATCGGATGAAGTTGCCCGCCAAAACAAAGAGCGCCAAAACAAAAAAGAGCGCCAAAACAAAGAACGCCAAAAAAAGAACGAGGGTGTTTTCGGTGAGCCATGGCGAGCGGAAAACGCTCTGACGCGGGATGAGATCGCTGGCGCTCGCTCATCCCGCTCCCGGTCGTTGTTTGCTCGCGTTGCTCAGACCTGCGGCGTTCCGCCTTCGGTCATCACGCTCTGGCCGCGGCCTCGCCCAGGAGGCGGAGCCCCCTGGGCCTTCGAGGACTGTTCAGGAGGAGCGCGTCAGCGTGCACCGCTGCCGCCGCTGCCGGTCCTGTTCACGAGGTTCATGTTGTTCATGTCCCGCACGGGCGGGATATCGATCGAGTTGTTGGCGCAGCCTTGGCCGGTCAGCGTGGCCACGATGCGGCCGTTCGCCGAGCGCATTCCGGTGACGGTGCCGACCGGCCCGTCGCCGATGGCGGTCTTGGTCAGCGTCAGGGTGAAGTGCCCGCTGCTGTCCATGGTTCCGGTGACGTAACTGACGCCGCTCAGGTCCGAATATTCGGCCCAGCCGCGGATCTGGCCGTTGTTGTTGGCGAGCCGCCAGCTGATGAAGGGGCAGCCGGCCACGGAGGAGGCCGTGTTCCCGACGAAACCGGGCTCCGGTGCGGCCATCGCCGGCGATGCCGCAACCACTCCGAGCCCGATGAGCCCCGCGGCGACCAACCCAACGCTCGTCTTGATGTTCATCCTGTCCTCCTCAGAACGACCGGCGTTTCCCATCGGGCCGGTCTTCTTCGGCTTGAGGGTGCCCAGTTTACCGTCTGGCCGCAACCGTCTTTTCGGCCTGAATCAAGGGATAATTTCGCGCTTTGAGACAAATGTTACTGTATCCGGCTGATTGAAACGATACGTCCGTCACGCCTCCCGGATGGAACGCGGCGGCGGCGGCGGAGCGTGGCGCTCGATCCGATGGCGGACCGACCCGGAGAGGCGCTATCCAGGGGCGCCATCGAGAATCGCTATTCAGGGGCTGCCGGCGGAACCGGTGCGGCCCGGCCGGAGATGAGCGCGTTGGAGATCGCGGACGTCGTACTGCCGGTTTTCGCGGTGATCGTCACCGGGTGGGGCGCCGGCGCCTTGGGGCTCGTTTCGCGCGCGCTCGCCGACGGGCTCATTCATTTCGCCTACAACTTCGCGATGCCCGCGCTCCTGTTCGTGACGGTCGCGGAGGAGCCGGCACGGGCATTGCTGGAATGGCGATTCGTCGCCGCCTTCGGCGGCGGCTCGCTGATCTGCTTCGCCCTCGTCTTCGCGCTGGCGCGCAGGCGTTTCGGGCCCGGCCTCGCGCGGCCGACGATGTACGGGATCGCCGCCGCGATGACCAACACCGGCTTCGTCGCCCTGCCGATCCTGGCCGCGGTCTACGGCCAGCGCGCCGTGCTTCCGGCGGCGATCGCGACGCTCTTCGTCGCGGTGGTGATGTTCCCGGCCGCCGTCATCGCGCTCGAGATCGACGGGCGGGGGGCGCGGAGCGAGGCGATGCGGCCGGGCGTCCTGGTCCGCCATATCGCCCTCAACCCGATGGTCTTTTCGACGCTGCTCGGCGTCGCCTGGTCGATCCTCGGGGTTCGCCTGCCCGGCCCGCTCGCCGCCTACCTCAACATCTTCGCCGGCGCGCTCACGCCCTGCGCGCTGTTCGCGATCGGGCTCGGGCTCTCGGTCGGTGGGCTGCGCGCCACTCTCGGTCCGTCCGTGGCGCTGACGGCGATCAAGCTCGTCGTCATGCCGCTGATCGTCTATGGCCTGGCGCTCGTCGGCGGCCTCGATCCGCTGGCGACGGTCGCGGCGGTGATCTGCGCCGCGGTGCCGACCGCCAAGACGGTCTATATCCTGGCCGGGGAATATGCCTGCGAGGAGACGATGGTCGCCTCCACCGTCTCGATGACGACGCTCTTCTCGGTGCTGTCCCTGCTCGTCTGGCTCTACGCCCTCTCCGGGCTTTCCGCGCGCATCGCCGCGGGGCCGTGAGCCGGGGCGGTCGCGGCCGGCGCCGGCGATGAAGGTTTTGTTCCGTCCCCTATGCCGAGTACCATTTGGCACAGATAGGAAAGCTAAGCTTTGATTCAGGCCGAAAAAGATGGTTGCGGCCAAGCAGCAAACTGGGCACCCTCGGTGGTGGCAGGCCGGGACGGGATGCCGGTCATTCTGAGGAGGTAACGTTGACGATCAAGAAATCCATCGGGTTGGCTGCGGCGGGGCTGATCGGGCTCGGAGTGGTTGCGGCGTTGCCGGCGATGGCCGCCCCGGAGCCCGGCTTCGTGGGGAACACGGCCTCGTCCGTCGCCGGCTGCCCCTTCATCAGCTGGCGGCTCGTGAACAACAACGGCCAGATCCGCGGCTGGGCGGAATATTCGGACCTGAGCGGCCTCAGCTACGTCACCGGAACCATGGACAGCAACGGCAACTTCACCCTGACGGTGACCAAGACCGCGATCGGCGACGGGCCGGTCGGCACCGTCACCGGAACGCGCTCCGCGAACGGCCGCATCACCGCGACGCTGAAGGGCGAAGGCTGCGCCAACAATACGGTCGATATCCCGCCGGTGAGGGACATGAACAACATGAACCTCGTGAACCAGACGGGTGGCGGTCGCTGACGCGTTCCTCTTGAGCCGCGCAGCCACGGAGCGGCCTGGCGCCACGGGGGTCCAAAGGAGCCCAAGGGAGCCCAAGGGAGCAGGTGGTGGTCCCCTTGGCTGGCCGGCGCGGCTCGAGCGCGTCCAGCCGAGCCGAACGCGCAAGCGGTGCTTGTTTGCTCGCGCGATCGACGCTTCCGGCTGTCTTTCGGCGGCCGGCGGGGCGCCGCCCAAAACAGGCGCCGTCGCGATGAAATCGTTCGAGACATCCGTCTCCCCGGTGGGTCCCGGTCAGCGTCGGCCGGGACCCACCGGGTGACGACATTTCATTATCCTTTCAATCGGTTAGGCTAACCTAGAGCGTGATGACCGAAGGCGGAATCGCCGTAGGTCTGAATCACGCGATCAAACAAAAAGATAGAGCGGGATGGGTGAGCGTGAGCGATCCCATCCCGCTCTAGCGAACGGCTTGCGGTGGCCGCTGCGGTTTCCCGCGGCGGTCGACGACGGCGCCAGGCGCGCTTCATTGCCGCGGCTCGGGGTCCGCGAGGGCCGGCACGGGCAGCAAACCGGGGCCGAGCGGGAGGATTCCGGCGATCACGATCGCGCCGCCGGCGGCGAGCAGGAGCGCCAGCGGAATGACGGCGATGGCCGCGGCGAAGAGCCCGGAGAGGAAAAAGGAGGCGGCGGTCATCGCCGCACCGATGCCGAGCGCCCAGCCCTGCTCCTCCGCCGCGGCGGCGCCGCTGATCAGCGCCAGGAGCGAGACGAAGGCGAGCACATTGGTGATGGCGGCCAGCAGCGCGAGGAGCCATTGCGGGCCCGCGCCGAGCGGCAGGGCGGAGAGCAGGATCATCGCCCCGCAGGCAAGGAGCCCGAGCCTGGCGACGCGGAGGTCCTGGCCGAGGCGGGCGATCGCCCAGTGGTAGAAGAGGGTCGAGCCGAGCACGAAGCCGGCGCCGAGCGTTGCCGAGAAGAGCCCGAGCGCGGCCGGGGAGAGATGGTAGGCGTCGGCCATGCGGACCAGGATGTAGGTGTAATAGAACGCAAAGCCGAACTGGAAGAGGAAGAACGAGAGGGCGAGGTTGCGGATGAGCGGGCGGCGCCAGGCCGCGGCGAAGATCTCGAACGGGCGCCGCAGGGAGAGCCGGAGCTTCGCCCGCGGCGTGGCCTCGGCGAAGCGAGCGCGGGCGATCCAGGCGAAGGCCAGGACGCAGAGCAGCATCGCGAACGCGAGCGGGGCCGCGAAATCGATATGGCCGAGCAGCCCGCCGGCGGCGGGGCCGGAGACCAGTGCGACGCAGTTCACCAGCACCACCTGCGAGAGGAGGTCGCCGCGCTCGTCCGCGCCGGCGTGGTCCATCATTGCTGCTTGGGCGATCGGGCTGGTGCCGGCCATCAGGCCCGAGAGGAGCCGCCCGGCGAGGAAGAGCTCGAGCACGCCGCTCTGCACGCCGATCAGCATCAGCAGATAGGCCGTGCCGAGGCCCGCCATGCAGATCAGCAGCGTCCGCCGGCGGCCGATTGCATCCGAGATGTCGCCGAGCAGCGAGGCGCCGAAGAACATGCCGAGCGGGAAGAGGGAAAAGGCGAGCGAGAGATAGAGGTTGATCCGGGCGGCCGAGTAGGCATGGCGGAGCGCCGGCGCGGCGAACAGCGAGACGATCACCGGGTACATCAGGCCGAACGAGAAGAGGTCGATGAAGACCGCGGCGAGCAGCGGCAGCATCGCGATCGTGCGGGGATCGAGGGAGGACGCTGCGACTATGCCGGCCCAGAGCTTCGCGGGCGGGCGCGGAGAAGGGTGGCTGGGCGTCATCGTGCGCCTTCTGTTGCGGCCAGAGGAAAGAGGCGAGGAAACAGGCGAGGAAACAGGGTACGCCGGCTTCCATGCAAGCCGGAATGTTCGCGGCACCGGTTGTGTCAGGGTTCCGCGATGCCGAGGGAAAGCGCGATCCGGTGGCGGATGGTGGAGAGTTGCCCGGGGGCGATGCGCGATGCGGCGGGCTTGAGGCGCCGTGCGGGCCGGCTCGGTTGCGAGATCGCGCAGCAGGCTCGCCAATCCGATGCCGCGCGCGCGGGCTTCCGTCTCCAGCCCGGCGCCCACCTCGTCATCGAGGCGAATGGAGATCGGGGCACCCATGGCGTGGGCCGGTGTCGCTGATTCGAGAATTACGCCGATGTCGTGCGCTTTGGCTGGACAGGCAGCCGTATGGTTTGGCGGCTGAGGCAGCGTGGCTTCCAACCAGGGATTGCGCCGGCGGGCGGGGGGAGAAATAGAACGGCGGCGGGTGGCGAGGCAGGGGATGCGGGAAGGATCCTGGGAGGTTGCCGTGATCGGCGGCGGGCTGGTCGGCGCGGCGATCGGCTACGGGATGGCGCGGGCGAGGCGGCGGGTGATCGTGCTCGACGAGGGCGACCGCGCCTTTCGCGCCTCGCGCGGCAATTTCGCGCTGGTCTGGGTGCAGGGAAAAGGCGTCGGGATGCCGGGTTACGCGGCATGGACGCGGCATTCCTCGGAGATCTGGGCGGGATTCGCGAGAGAGGTTGGAGAAGAGACGGGGATCTCGGTTGCGCATCGGCGGCCGGGCGGGTTCGCGCTCGCGCTTTCGGAGGCGGAGCTCGAACGCCGCGGGGCGATGATGGCGCGGCTGATGAGCCAGGAGGGGATGGAGCCCTACGAGTACGAGCGCGTGGGGCGGAACGAGCTTTTCCGCCGTTTGCCCGAGATTGGGCCGGAGGTGGTGGGCGCGATCTATTGCCCGCTCGACGGGGACGTCAACTCGCTCAGGCTTTTCCGCGCGCTGCACACGGGTTTTGTGGGGCGGGGCGGAGCGTACGCGCCGGGGCGGAGGGTGCGGAGGATCGCGCCGGTTGCGGGCGGCGGGTTTGAGGTTGTGGCGGGGGATGAGACGGTTGCGGCGGAGCGCGTGGTGCTCGCGGCGGGGATCGGCAATGCCCGGCTCGCGCCGATGGTGGGGCTCAGCGCGGCGGTGCGGCCGCAGCGGGGGCAGGTGATCGTGACCGAGAAGGCGGCGCCGTTCCTTCCCTACCCGATGCACACGGTCCGGCAGACCGACGAGGGCGGGGTGATGATCGGCGATAGTGCTGAGGAGATCGGGGCTGAGGAGATCGGGGCCGGGGAGATCGGAGCCGGGGAGGCGGGCGCGGAGGATGGGCGCGTGGGGCTCGGGATTCTCGCGGTGGAGGCGGAGCGCGCGGCGCGGATGTTTCCGCGGATCGGGCGGCTGAACGTGGTGAGGACGTGGTCGGCGCTGCGCGTGATGACCGCGGACGGGTTTCCGATCTACGAGCAGAGCGAGGATTTTCCGGGCGCGTTCCTCTGCACCTGCCATAGCGGGGTCACGCTCGCGGCGGCGCATGCGCTGACCTTGGCGCCGATGATCGACCGCGGCGCGCTCGAGGCGCGGCTTTCGCCGTTCAGCGCGCGGAGGTTCGATGTTCCGGCGGTTGCCTGAGGTCGCGGCGCGGCCGGTTTCCTTCGTGGTGGACGGGGAGGCGGCGGAGGGGTGCCTGGGCGAGAGCGTGGCGGCGGCGCTGCTCGCGGCCGGGCGGCTGGTTTTCCGCAGGACCGCGGTGGGGGGCGTGGCGCGCGGGCCGTTCTGCATGATGGGAGCCTGCTTCGACTGCCTGGTGGAGATCGATGGGGTCGGCAACCGGCAGGCCTGCCTGGTTCCGCTGAAGGAAGGAATGGACGTGCGGACGCAGGACGGGCGGCGGGCGCTCGGGCGGTGAGCGGGCTCGGGGGAGTGAAGGAAGAGTACGACCTGGTCGTGGTGGGCGCCGGGCCGGCGGGGATGGCGGCCGCCGTGACGGCGGCGGAGCGCGGCCTTTCGGTGCTCGTCGCCGACCAGGCGGCGGGGCCGGGCGGGCAGGTGTTTCGCGCGATCACGGCGCCGGCGATGGCGCGGCGGGACGTGCTGGGGGCCGATTACTGGCGGGGCGCGGGGCTGGCGCGGGCGTTCGCGGCGAGCGGGGCGGATTATGTGAAAGAGTGCGCCGTTTGGTACCTGGACGCGGCGCGGGAGGTGGGGCTCTCGGCGGGCGGGACGAGCCGGGCGGTCGCGGCGCGACGGGTGATCCTCGCGACCGGCGCGCTGGAGCGGCCGACGCCGGTGAAGGGCTGGACGTTGCCCGGCGTGATGACGGTCGGGGCGGCGCAGACGCTGCTCAAGAGCGCGGGCGTGGTTGCGAGCGGGCGGGTGGTGCTGGCAGGGGCGGGGCCGCTGCTCTGGCTGCTCGCCGCGCAGTATCTCGCGGCGGGGGTGAAGCCGGCGCTGATCCTCGAGACGGTGCCGCGAGGGCGGTGGCGCGCCGCGGCGCGGGAGGTGGGGGGATTTCTGCTTTCGCCCTATGCGCGCAAGGGGCTCGCGCTGATGGGGCGGGTGCGAAGTTCGGTGCGGGTGGTGTCGGGGGTGGCGGGGCTTGCGGTGGAGGGCGACGGGCGGCTCGAGGTGACGTGGGAGGGGCCGCAGGGCGTGGGGCGGGAAGCGGCGGATCACGTGCTGCTGCACCAGGGCGTGGTGCCCGACATCAACCTCGCGGCGGCGGCCGGCTGCGCGCTCGCCTGGAACGAGGCGCAGGCGTGTTGGCGGCCGGTGACGGACGGGCTCGGCAACACGAGCCTGGCGGGCATCGCGGTGGCGGGCGACGGCGCCGGGATCGGCGGGGCGGAGATGGCGGAGGCGGCGGGGCGGATCGCAGCGCTGGCGGCGGCGGCGGCCTTGGGAAGGATCGGCGCCGAGGCGGCGCAGCGCATGGTGGCGGCGGAGCGGGCGCGGGCGCGGCGGTTCGAGCGGGGACGGGCGTTCCTGGATGCGGTCTACCGGCCGGCGCGGGAGATGAGGCTGGGGGCGGCGGAGGCGATGGCGTGCCGCTGCGAGGAGGTGAGCGTCGCGCGGGTGCGGGAGGTGGTCGCTTCTCTTGGGGTTCAGGGGCCGAACCAGCTCAAGGCGTTCCTCCGCTGCGGGATGGGGCCGTGCCAGGGACGGTTCTGCGGGCTGACGGTGGGCGAGATCATCGCCGATGTGCGGGGCGTGTCGCCGGCGGAGGTCGGGTATTACCGGCTGCGGCCGCCGGTGAAGCCGATCACGGTGGCGGAGCTCGCCGGGATGGCGCGGAGCGAGGCGGATGTGCGCGCGGTCGTGCGGAGCTAGAGCGTGATGACCGAAGGCGGAATCGCCGTAGGTCTGAATCACGCGATCAAACAAAGAGATAGAGCGGGATGGGTGAGCGTGAGCGATCCCATCCCGCTCTAGAGCGTGATGACCGAAGGCGGAATCGCCGTAGGTC
>DATJTV010000340.1:0-4359 GCA_035503055.1 Acetobacteraceae bacterium | reverse complement strand
GCTCGCCCCGCTTGAGGTTCTGCGACCAGTTGGCGCCGGGGCCGGGAAAGCCGCGGCGGGCGACGGCGTCGGGAGAAATGCCGGCGACGAGGCGCGGAACGGTGAAGTGCTCTTCGAGCGTGACGATGCGCATGTGCGGGTTCGGCCTTTGCGGTTCGTTCAGTGCTTCACGGTCGAGGCGCGGAAGATCTCGTCGATCGAGGCGGCGAGGGCCGCATTGAACTCGGCATCGCTCATCGATTTCGTGAGGCCCTCGGTGAGCGCGCGCGAGAAGCTCGCGATCATGCCGTGATTGGCCGAGAGGCGGCGGCAGGCGTCGTCACGCGTGTAGCCGCCCGAAAGGGCGACGACGCGAAGCACACGTGGATGGGCGACCAGCGGCGCGTAGAGATCCGACACGTCGGGGATGGTGAGCTTGAGCATGACCTGGCGGTTATCGGGAAGTGCCGCGAGCTTTTTCGTGATCTCGTCGCGGAGGATCGCTTCGGCGCCCTTCTTGTCCGGGCTCTTGATCGAGACCTCGGGCTCGAGGATGGGCATGAGCCCGTGGGCGGCGATCTTGGCGCCGATCTCGAATTGCTGGGCGACGATGGCGGCGATGCCCGATGGCGAGGCCAGGTTGACGACGGAGCGCATCTTGGTGCCGAAGACGCCGAGCTTCACGGCGCGGGCGAGCAGCGTGTCGAGTTCCGGCATCGGCTTCATCAGCGAGACGCCGTCCTTTTCGGCCTCGAGCCCCTTGTCCACCTTGACGAAGGGGACGACGCCGCGCTCCTCCCAGAGAAAAGTCGGGACGGGCTTGCCCGCGGCCTCGCCGTCCATCGTGCCCTCGAAGAGGATGGCGGCGATGACTTTGGCGCCGGTGAAGGCGGGCGCGGTGACGATGCGCACGCGCATCTCGTGCATGAGGCGGAACATCTCGGCCTCGCCGCTGTAGGCGCTGTCCGGGATGCCGTAGAGGCGGAGCGCGCCGGGCGTCGATCCGCCGCTCTGGTCAAGGGCGGCGATGAAGCCGGGCTTGGCCGACATCTGGGCGTGCATCTTCTCATTGGCCATGATCGTCATCCTCGTCTGGACCGGAGAGGGATCAGTTCAGGAAGATTTTGCCGGGATTGAGGATGGAGCGCGGATCGAGCGTCGTCTTGATCGCGCGCATGACAGCGATCGCGCCTTCGCCGTGCTCGCGCACGATGAACTCGCGCTTGCCGATGCCGACGCCGTGCTCGCCGCTCGAGGAGCCGCCCAACGCCAGCGCGCGGGCGACGATCTTGCGCTCGAGCGCCCAGGCGCGCTCGATCCCGCCCGGCTCGGGCGGCACCATGATGACGGTGTGGAAATTGCCGTCGCCCACGTGGCCGAGGATCGGCGCGATGAGGCCGGAGGCCGCGATGTCCTCCTGGGCGCCGAGCACCGCCTCGGCCAGCCGCGAGATCGGGACGATCGCGTCCGTGGTGAGCCCGCGCCAGCCGGGCTTCAGCGCGAGCGCCGCCCAGTAGGCATCGTGCCGGGCCTTCCAGAGATGGGCGCGCGCCGAATTGTCCTCGGCGGCGGTGAAGCGTTCGGCGCCGAAGGAGAGGGCGATCTCCTCGGCTTGGCGGGCCTGCTCGGCGACCGCGGCCGGGCTCCCGTGGAACTCGAAGAAGAGGGTGGGGAGCGTGGCGAGGCCGGAGAGCTTCGAGAACGCGATCGAGGCCTCCATCTGGACATCGTCGAGCAGCTCGATGCGGGCGACCGGGATGCCGGCCTGCATCACCGCGATGACCGAGGAGACGGCGCCGGCGAGCGTAGCGAACTGGCAGGTGGCGGCGGCGATCGCCTCGGGGATGCCGTGGAGGCGGAGTGCCACCTCGGTGATCAGACCGAGCGTGCCCTCGGAGCCGATGAAGAGGCGCGTGAGGTCATAGCCGGTCGAGGATTTCCGCACCCGGCCGCCGGTCTGGATGACCTGGCCGTCGGCGAGGGCCACGGTGAGGCCGAGCACGTTCTCGCGGATGGTGCCGTAGCGGACGGCGTTGGTGCCGGAGGCGCGCGTGGCGCACATGCCGCCGATCGTGCATTCGCTGCCCGGGTCGACCGGGAAGAAGAGGCCCTGGTCGCGGAGATGGGTGTTGAGCTGGTCGCGGGTGACGCCGGCCTCGACGCGGCAATCCATGTCCTCCTGGTTGACCTCGATCACGCGGCGCATGCGCGAGAGGTCGAGGCTGATGCCGCCGCGGACAGGGGTGACATGGCCTTCGAGCGAGGTGCCGGCGCCGAAGGGCACCACCGGCACGCGATGGCGGTTGCAGAGGGCGAGGAGGGCGGCCGCCTCATCGGTGGTTTCGGCGAAGGCGACCGCGTCCGGCAGCACCGGCGGATTGGTGTCCTCCCCGTGGGAATGCTGCTCGCGGAGGCTCGCGTTGGTGGTGAGCCGCTCGCCGAACTGTGCGCGGGCCTCGGCGATCACGAGATCGACCGGGCGGCCGCCTGCTCCGTCTTCCGGCATGGTTTCCGTATCCTTCCGGGCGGAAGATGCGAGGGGTTCGCCGGCCCCGCAAGCCTATATGAGGGGGGAGGGTGAGGAGGTCGCGGGATGCGGGCGATGGTGCTGCGGCGGGCGCGGGAGAAGCTCAAGGCCGAGGCGCTGCCCGAGCCCGCGCCGGGGCCGGGGCAGGTGCTGATCCGGGTCTCCGCCTGCGGGGTGTGCCGGACGGACCTGCACGTGTTCGAGGGCGATCTCAAGGAGCCGAAGCTGCCGCTGGTGCCGGGGCACGAGATCGTCGGGCGGGTCGCGGCGCTGGGCGAGGGGGTCACGCGGTTCAAGCTCGGCGAGCGGGTGGGGGTGCCGTGGCTCGGCTTCACCTGCGGCACCTGCGCCTGGTGCCTCGCGGGCCAGGAGAATCTCTGCCCGAACGCGAGGTTCACCGGCTACCAGATCGACGGGGGCTATGCCGAGGCTTGCGTCGCGGATGCGCGCTACGCGTTTGCGCTGCCCGAGGGGTATTCGGACGAGGAGGCGGCGCCGCTGCTCTGCGCCGGGCTGATCGGCTACCGCGCGCTTAGGATGGCGGGGCCGGGCAAGCGGATCGGCCTCTACGGATTCGGGGCGGCGGCGCACATCATCGCCCAGGTGGCGAAGTGGCAGGGGCGGACGGTGTTCGCCTTCACCAAGCCGGGGGACAAGGCGGGCCAGGATTTCGCGCGCGGGCTGGGCGCCGACTGGGCGGGCGGATCGGACGAGATGCCGCCCGAGAGGCTGGAGGCGGCGCTGATCTTCGCCCCGGTGGGGAGCCTCGTGCCGGCCGCGCTGGCCGCTAGCGCGCCGGGCGCGGTGATCGTCTGCGCGGGCATCCACATGTCCGATATCCCCTCCTTTCCCTATGCCTTGCTCTGGGAGGAGCGGGTGGTCCGCTCGGTCGCCAACCTGACGCGGCAGGACGCCCTTGAGTTTCTCGCCCTCGGACCAAAAGTTCCGGTGCGGACCCGGACCGTGCCCTACAAGCTTGCGGCGGCCAACGAGGCCCTTGCCGATCTCGCCGCCGGGCGGATAGAGGGAGCGGCAGTTCTCACAATGTCGTAGCCTTTTGTCCTCCCGCGTGATTCAGACCTACGGCGTCGGGGTCCCCGCGAACTCGTTCGCGGGGTGCCCCGATCCCGCCTTCGGTCATCACGCTCCAACGCGGCCGCCGAAGGGGACCCTCTTCGATGCAGATGAAGCGCGAACATCACATCCATTTCTGGTATTTCGTCCTGGCCTTCCTCGCCGTGCTCGCGATCGAGCAGTTCCTCGGCCAGCAGACGCAAACCGAGACCGTTCCGTACAGCCAATTTCTGAGCCTGGTGCAGAAGCATGAGGTCAAGGACCTGGTCGTCGGCACGGACCAGATCACCGGCACCTACGTCACGCCCGCGAAGAACGGGCCGACGCAGTTCGAAACCGACCGCGTGGACCCGGCACTCGCGACGATGCTCGAGAAGACCGGCATCGCCTTCTCGGGCGCACCGGCGCCGGGCTTCATCTCCACCCTGCTCGCCTGGTTCATGCCCGCGCTCGCTTTCGTGGTGCTCTGGATGTTCCTGGTGCGCCCGGCCGCCGGCGGCGGCGGCTTGGGCGGCATGGGCGGGCTGTTCGCGGTCGGAAAGAGCCGGGCGAAGATTTATTCCGAGAACGAGGTCCCGGTGCGCTTCGCCGATGTCGCCGGCGTCGACGAGGCGAAGGAGGAGCTGCAGGAGATCGTCGCCTTCCTCAAGGATCCGAAGCGCTACGGCAGGCTCGGCGCGCGCATCCCCAAGGGCATCCTGCTGGTGGGCCCGCCGGGGACCGGCAAGACGCTGCTCGCGCGCGCGGTGGCGGGTGAGGCGGGCGTGCCGTTCTTCTCC
>DATJTV010000339.1:0-4588 GCA_035503055.1 Acetobacteraceae bacterium | reverse complement strand
CTATTTCAACCTCTCGCACTACGATTCCGTGATGGTCGGCGAGGACATGATGTACGGCGGCGATCCCGACGTGACGACCTATTTCAGCAGCAAGGCGATTCCGGCCAAGGGCGGCGCCGGCCAGAACACGATGGAGTACGTCAACCCCGAGGTGGACAAGCTCCTGCTCGCCGGCGTCAGCACCTTCGATCGCGCCAAGCGCCAGCAGATCTACTGGAAGCTGGAGGAACAGATCCGCCACGACCTGCCGCAGCTGCCGCTCTTTCAGTACGTGACGATCGAAGGCACGAAGGATGGGCTGATCGGCTATCAGCCGAGCGTCTATAGCTCCTGCAACACGTGGAACGTGAAGGACTGGTACTGGGCGACGAGCTGAGGTACTGCGCGTTGGGCAACGAGGGAGCGGAGTGATTTTCGCCGCGCGGGTGCGTCGTCCGCCGTGACGGGCTTCCTTCTCCGCCGCCTCGCCCAGAGCGTCGTGCTGCTGTGGCTGGTTTCGGTCATCGGGTTCGCGGTGGTGCATCTGGCACCTGGCGGACCGCTCGCGCAGTTCACGCTCTCGCCCGGGATGACCGCCGCCGAGCTCCACCGGATCGCCCACCAGATGGGGCTCGATCGGCCGCTGCCGGTGCAGTACTGGGAATGGCTGCGGCGGATTCTGGTTGGCAATTGGGGCCGCTCCTATCAGGACAATCAGCCGGTGCTCTGGGTGATCGGGGAGCGCCTGCCGGCGACCCTCGAGCTGATGATCGCGGCGACCCTGATCGCCGTGCTGCTCGGCACCTGGGTCGGCGTGGTGGGAGCGGTGCGCCGCAATTCCGTCTTCGACCAGCTGGCGACGGTCGGCGCGATGATCGCTTTCTCGATTCCTACCTTTTGGTTCGGCCTCGTCGTGATCTACATTTTTTCCGTGCTGCTCGGCTGGCTACCGGCGGGGAACCTGCACACGATCGGGGATTCCTCCTTCCTCAACTACGTCTGGCACCTGATCGCCCCGGCGATCGTGCTGGCGCTCGTCACGGTCGCGATCTGGAGCCAGTACATGCGGGCCTCGATGGTGAGCGTGATCAATCAGGATTTCGTGCGCACCGCGCGGGCCAAGGGCCTGCCGGAGCGGGTGGTGGTGGTGCGCCACGCGCTGCGGAACGCATTGCTGCCGATGATCGCGGTTGCGGGCGTCCAGCTTCCGACCCTGCTCGGCGGCGCGCTGGTGACGGAGACGGTCTTCACCTGGCCGGGCATGGGCCGGCTCTTCCTCGATGCGATCGGCTATCGGGACTATCCGGTGATGATGGGAATCCTCATGCTCTCGGCGGTGATGGTCATCGCGAGCAACCTCGCGGCCGATCTGCTCTACGCCGCGGCCGATCCGCGCATCCGGCTCAAATGAGCGCGACCGCGGGGATCGGCCTGGAGACTGCCGCCGAAGCCCGGCCCGGGCGGCGGGCGCTCCGGCGCTTCCTGCGCCACCGCCTGGCGGTGATCGGCTTCGTCACGGTGGTGGCGCTGGTGCTCGCCTGTGCGATCGGCCCCGAGATCATTCCCTATGGTCCGCTGCACATCGACCTGATGGCGCGGTTCACCGCTCCCTTCGTCGGGCCGCACCTCCTGGGCACCGATCAGCTCGGGCGAGACCTCCTGGTGCGGCTCTTGATGGCCGGCCGCGTCTCGCTCACCGTCTGCTTCTCGGCGATGCTGATCAGCACCGCGGCGGGCACGCTGGTCGGCGCGGTCGCCGGTTATTTCGGCGGCTGGATCGGCTCAGCGCTGATGCGCTTCGTCGATGCCGTGCTCTGCTTCCCCCAGATTTTTCTCCTCCTTGCGCTCGCCGCCTTCGTCACGCCGGACGTGCTGACGATCACGCTGGTGATCGCCGCCACCGCCTGGATGGAGGTGGCGCGGGTGGTGGAGGCGGAGATGAAGAGCCTGCGCGAGCGCGATTTCGCGCTCGCCGCGGAGGTGCTGGGCGCCTCCAACGGCTTCATCATCTTTCGCGAGCTGCTGCCCAACGCCGTGGCGCCCATCGTCGTCGCGGCGACGCTCAATGTCGCGCGCGCGATCCTGCTCGAGGCCTATGTGAGCTTCCTCGGCTACGGCATCCAGCCGCCGACGCCGAGCTGGGGCAACATGCTCAACAATGCGCAGGAGTATCTCGCCTCCGCGCCGTGGCTCGCGCTCTTTCCCGGGGTGATGATCACGCTCGCGGTGACGGGGTTCAACTTCATCGGCGATGGGCTGCGCGACGCCCTCGATCCGAGGGAAGACCGGGCGTGAGAGGCCCGCCCGTGCTCGAAGTGAGCGAGCTTGCGGTGCGGTTCGCGACCTCGGAGGGCGAAGTGCCGGCGGTCAACGGCGTCTCCTTCGCGATCGGGCAGGGCGAGACGCTGGCGCTGGTGGGTGAATCGGGCTCGGGCAAGAGCGTGACCAGCCTCGCAATCATGCGGCTCCTGCCCGGGCCGCCGGGCTGCCGGGTGACGGGCGCGGTGCGGCTCGCGGAGCCGGACGGGAGCGGGCGCGAGCTTCTCGGCCTGCCGGCGGAGGCGATGTGCGGGGTGCGCGGCGACCGGATCTCGATGATCTTCCAGGAGCCGATGACCTCGCTCAACCCGGTGCTCGCGGTTGGCGAGCAGATCGCCGAGGCGATCCGTTTCCATCGCGGCGCGGGAAAGCGGGCGGCGCTCGCGGCGGCGGAGGATTTGCTGGAGCGGGTCGGGATCCCCGAGCCGCGCAAGCGGCTGGCGAGCTACCCGCACCATCTTTCCGGCGGCCAGCGCCAGCGGGTGATGATCGCGATGGCGCTCGCCTGCGACCCCGAGGTGCTGATCGCCGACGAGCCGACGACGGCGCTGGACGTGACGGTGCAGGCCCAGATCCTGGATCTGCTGAAGCGGCTCCAGGCGCGGACCGGGATGGCGATCCTCTTCATCACCCATAATCTCGGGGTGGTCGCGGAGGTCGCCGACCGGGTTTTGGTGATGTATGCCGGGCGGTTGGTGGAGGAGGGGCCGGTCGGAGAGATATTCCGCCGCCCGCTGATGCCCTACACGGAAGGGCTGCTCGGCTCGGTGCCGAGGCTGCCGGTTCCCGGTGCGGTTTCGGTGCGGCTCGCGGCGATCCCGGGCAATGTGCCGGACCCGCTGCATTTGCCGCCCGGCTGCTCCTTCCAGCCGCGCTGTGGCCGGGCGGAGCCCGGGCTCTGCGACCGGGGCGTCCCTTCGGTCGAGGAGGCCGAGCCGGGGCACCTGGTGCGGTGCCTGCGCTGGCGGGTGCCGGCGGCGGCCTGAATGGAGGCCGCGAGGATGGGGCCGGCGCTGCTCGAGGTCGAGAAGGTCCAGAAATGGTTCCTGCTCGGCGGCGGGCCCTTCTCGCGGTGGGCGGAGACGCTGAAGGCGGTGGACGGCGTTTCGTTCACGATCGGCGCGGGCGAAGTGCTGGGGCTGGTGGGCGAGTCGGGCTCCGGCAAGACCACGCTCGGGCGCACGGTGATGCGGCTCACCGAGCCGAGCGGCGGGGCGATCCGGTTCGCAGGAAGCGACATCACCCATCTCTCGCGCCGCGCGCTGCGCCCGATCCGCCGTCGCATGCAGCTGATTTTCCAGGACCCTTTCGCCTCGCTCAACCCGCGGATGACGATCGGGCAGATCGTGGCGACGCCGCTCGTGATCCATCGCCGCGACCTCGGCCGCCGCGAGCGTGAGGATAAGGTGGCGGAGGCGCTGACGCTGGTCGGCCTCGCGCCGCGCTTCGCCGGGCGCTATCCGCACGAGTTCTCGGGCGGGCAGCGCCAGCGCGTAGGCATTGCCCGCGCGCTCATCCTCGGGCCGGAGTTCCTGCTCGCCGACGAGCCGGTCTCGGCGCTCGACGTCTCGATCCAGGCGCAGGTCGTCAACCTGCTGCTCGAGCTCCGCGCGCGGCTCAACCTCGCGATGCTGTTCATCGCCCACGACCTCGCCGTGGTCGCGCACATCTCCGACCGGATCGCGGTGATGTATCTCGGAAGGCTGGTGGAGCTGGGCCCGACGGCATCGCTGCTGAGCGCGCCCCGCCACCCCTACACCGAGGCGCTGCTGGCGGCCGCGCCGGTGCCCGACCCGGCCCCCGAGGGGGAGCAGAAACGGGCGCGGGTGCTCCTCTCGGGCGATATCCCGAGCCCGGTCCACCCGCCTTCGGGCTGCGCCTTCCGCACCCGCTGCCGCTACGCGCTGGCGGCCTGCGCCGAGGCCGTGCCGAGCTTGCGCGAAGTCGGGCCGGGTCATGCATCTTCCTGTATCCGGGAGGATCTCGCGCTGGCGGCGCCGGGATGAGCGGCAAGTTGGGCCGATGGCGCTGCTTGTCCCGGGGGCGCCATCTGCGCTAAAGCCGCGCGCTCAGCCCGCGAGCGGCGCGGGCGTGGTGGAATTGGCAGACACGCCAGATTTAGGTTCTGGTGGCGCAAGCCGTGGGGGTTCAAGTCCCTCCGCCCGCACCAGCCTCCGGACCCGGCAGCAAGGATTCTCTCCGCTCATGCAGGTCACCGAGACCCTCTCCGAGGGGCTGAAGCGCGGCTACACCGTCGTCGTGGCGGCCGACGATCTCGAGGCGAAGCGCC
>DATJTV010000338.1:0-14475 GCA_035503055.1 Acetobacteraceae bacterium | reverse complement strand
GACATCTGGCGATAGGCGACGGCCTGCTTGGAGAGATCGTCGTAGAAGATGACGGCGTGCATGCCATTGTCGCGGAAATACTCGCCCATGGTGCAGCCTGCATAGGGGGCGAGGAACTGCATCGGCGCCGGGTCCGAGGCGGTTGCGGCGACGACGATCGTATAGTCGAGCGCGCCGTTCTCCTCGAGCGTCTGCACCAGCTGTGCGACGGTCGAGCGCTTCTGACCGACCGCGACGTAGACGCAGTAGAGCTTCTGCTTTTCGTCGCCCGAGGCGTTGATGGATTTCTGATTGATGATCGTGTCGATGATCACCGCGGTCTTGCCGGTCTGGCGGTCGCCGATGATGAGCTCGCGCTGGCCGCGGCCGATCGGGATCAAGGCGTCGATCGCCTTGAGGCCGGTCTGCATCGGCTGGTGCACCGAGCGGCGCGGGATGATGCCGGGGGCCTTGACCTCGACGCGGCGGGTTTCGGCGGCCTGGACCGGACCCTTGTCGTCGATCGGGTTGCCGAGCGCATCGACGACGCGGCCGAGCAGGCCCGGGCCCACCGGCACATCGACGATGTCGCCGGTGCGGCTCACCGTGTCACCTTCGCGGATGCGCCTATCGTCGCCGAAGATCACGATGCCGACATTGTCGGTCTCGAGGTTGAGCGCCATGCCCTTGATGCCGGCGCCGGGAAACTCGACCAGCTCGCCCGACATCACGTTGGCGAGCCCGAAGACGCGGGCGATCCCGTCGCCCACGCTCAACACCTGCCCGGTCTCGGCGACGTTCGCCTCGGTGTCGAAATTGGCGATCTGCTTTTTCAGAATCTCCGAGATCTCGGCGGGGCGGATCTCCATCAGGCGGCTCCCTTCATGGCGTGCTGCAGGCGCTGCAGCCGGGATTTGAGGCTCGAATCATAGAGGCGGGCGCCGATCCGGACCACCAGCCCGCCGAGCAGCGAGGGATCCACCGACCGGGCGATCTCGACATTGCCGTAGCCGGCCTCGATCAGGCGCGCTCGAAGCTGGGTCAACTGGATCTCATCGAGCGGATGGGCCGAGACCACCTGCGCGGTGACCACGCCGCGCCGGGCAGCGACGAGGGCGGCGAAAGCGGCGACGATCGCGGGCAGGTTGCGGAGCCGGCGATTGGACGCGACGACGCCCACGAAATCATGCACGGTCTTGCCGAAGCCCTCGGCGGCAAGGACGGCGAGCGCGGCTTGGCGGCCGAGCGCGACATCGATCACGGGGCTCGCGAGAAAGCGACGGAAATCGGCACTCGCCTCGATCAGGCGGCCGAGTGCCTGCATGTCGGCGACGACGGAATCGAGGGCGCGATTCTCATCGGCCAGGGCGTAGAGGGCCGTTGCGTAGCGGTCGGCCAAGCCGCCGCCGTGGGAGACTACGGTCGCGTCGGACGGCACAGCATCGGATCCATCGTCAGGCCAGGAGCGCTCAACCGGCCCGGGGCCGGCGGCGCGCGTCTAGCATGCGCTTCCTCGGGCGCGCAATACGGCCGGCCGGCGGACTCAAAGGAACGAGACCGGATCGATATCGACGCGGACCTCGACCTCGCTTGGGATTTTGACGCGGCCAAGCCAAGCGCGGATGAGCTTCTGGGGGGCGATGCTCCGCGCCGTCTTGAGCAGGAGGCGGCGGCGGTGGCGGCCGCGCAGCAGGGAAAGCGGGGCCGGCGCGGGGCCGAGCACGGTGACGAAGGCAGCGGAGGGTGCGGCGCGGCCGAGGGCGGCGGCTGCTGCGTCGGCGGCCTCCGCCGCGCGGGCGCTGACGATGAGGGCGGCGAGCCGGCCGAACGGCGGCCAGTGGCCGGGGCGGCGGGCGGCGGCCTCGCTCTCCATGAAGGCGGCGAGGTCGCCCGAGACGAGGGCCTGCATGACCGGGTGCTCGGGGGCGAAGGTCTGGATCAGCACGCAGCCGGGCGCCTCGGCGCGGCCGGCGCGGCCGGCCACCTGGTGGAGGAGCTGGAAGGTCCGCTCGCCGGCGCGCAGATCGCCCCCGGCGAGGCCGAGATCGGCATCGACCACGCCGACGAGGGTGAGATGGGGGAAGTGCCAGCCTTTGGCGACGATCTGGGTGCCGATCACGAGATCGACCTCGCGGCCGATGATGGCGGCGGCGGCGGCGGCCGCGGCGTGCGGGCCGGTCAGCGTGTCGCTCGCCATCACCAGAAGGCGCGCGTCGGGGAAAGCGCTCGCGGCCTCCTCCGTGACCCGCTCGACGCCGGGGCCGACCGGGGTGAGCGTTCCCGCCGCGCCGCAGGCGGGGCAGAGGGCGGGCGGGACCAGCGTATGGCCGCAATGGTGGCATTGCAGGAGGTGGGTCCTCCGGGCGTTAGCACGATGCTCGACCAGCCAGGCCGAGCAGTTCGGGCATTGCAGCCGGTGCCCACAGGCGCGGCAGAGTGTCAGCGGCGCATAGCCGCGGCGATTGAGGAAGAGCATTGCCTGCTCGCCGCGCGCGAATGTTTCGGTGAGCGCGTCGCGGAGCGGGGGCGAGAGGAAGTTTCCACGCTCGGGCGGCGTGCTGCGGAGATCGATTGCGGCGACCGCGGGCAGGCGAGCTCCGCCGTGGCGCTCGGGCAGCCGGATGTGGCGGTAGCGGCCTCTCGCGGCGTTGACGAGGGTTTCGAGGCTAGGGGTGGCGGAGACGAGGACGCAGGGAGCCCCGGCGAGGCGGGCGCGGACCACCGCCATGTCACGCGCGTGGTAGATGACGCCTTCCTCCTGCTTGAAGGCGGATTCGTGCTCTTCGTCGACGACGATCAGGCCGATCTCGGCGAAGGGGAGGAACAGCGCCGAGCGGGCGCCGACGACGACGCGCGCCGCCCCCTCGGCCACCGCCTGCCAGGTGACGCCGCGCGTGCGCGGAGTGAGGTCCGAGTGCCAGAGGGCGGGGGCGAGGCCGAAGCGACGCTCGAAGCGCTTCAGCCATTGGGCGGAGAGGGCGATCTCCGGCAGAAGGATCAGCGCCTGGCGACCACGGCGGAGGGCGGCGGCGATCGCCTCCAGATAGACCTCCGTCTTACCCGCGCCGGTGACGCCGTCGAGCAGGGTGACGCCGAACCCGCCGGCTGCCGCTTCGACGAGCGAAGCGGCGGCCTCTGCTTGGGCGGCCGAGAGAATGGAGCCCGGATGGTCGGGATCGGGGAGCGGGAAGGAGGGCGCGGGCGCGCGGGACGGAGGGCGGCGGTAGCCGCGCAGTGTCATCGCCAGCACCTCGCCGGGCCGGGCCAGGGTATAGGCGGCGACCCAGTCGATGAAGCGGCGCATCTCGGGCGTGAGCGGCGGCAGCTTCGCGATCTCGAGCAGCGGGCGGAGCCGATCCTCGGCGACCGTGCCGGCGGGGGGGCCTTCCCAGACCGCGCCCAAGACCTCGCGCGAGCCGAGCGGGACCCGCACGAGGTCGCCGGGCTTCGGATCGAGCCCTATCGGCGCCGCGTACTCGAGGGGCGCGGCGAACGGGTAGGGCAGCAGGACCGGCACCCTTCGCATGCGCTTCCGCTCGCCTCCGGCCGTCTGTATGGTCCCGGTCGGGACAGAAGCCGAGAGGCGCACATGACCCTAGGGGCCAACAAGGCGTTCGGATGAGCGCCCCCCGCCGCAAGATCGACCTGCCGTCCGCGCCATCGGTGGCGGCGTTCCTTCGCGCCAACCCCTCATGGCTCGCCGAGAACCCCGACCTCTACCGCACGCTCGCCCCGCCGGTGCGCGTTCATGGCGAGCCGCTCGCGGACCATATGGAGGCGATGCTTGGGGTGGCGCGCGCACAGGCGAGCACGTTGCTCGCGGTGGGGCGGGCGGCGCAGATCCTGGCCGGCCGGGTGGAGCAGGCGGTGGTGGCGCTGGTGCGGGCGGCGGACCCGGTCGGCGCGCTTGGCCTCGAGCTGCCGGCGCTGCTCGGCGTCGACGCGGTGAACCTCTGCGTCGAGGCGGAGATCGCCGGTGCGCGGGCGATCCCGCCGGGCACGATTGCCCGCCTGCTGGGGCGCGAGGACATGCGGCTCTCGGGAACACCGAGGGCGAGCCGGCGGGCGAGCGAGGCCGAGGCGGCGCTCTTCCACGGCGAAGCGGCGGCGCTTGCGAAGCACGAGGCGCTGGTGGTGGTGCCGGGCACTGCGGTGCCGGCGGTGCTGGCGCTGGCCTCGCGGGACCCGCTGGCGAACCCGGCGAGCGCGGCGCGGGGGCCTCTGATGCTGCTCGCACGCGCGACGGCGGCGGCGCTGGAGCGGGCGTGAGCGGGGAAGAGGCGCGGGCCCGATTCCTGGAGTGGCTCGGAGGGGAGCGGCGGGCGGCGCGGCTCACGGTTGCGGCCTATGGCTCCGACCTCGCGGAGTTCTTGGGGTTCGTGACCCGCCATCTTGGCGCCGAGCCCGGGCTTGCCGATCTCGGGGGCCTCCGGGTCGCCGATTTCCGCGCCTGGCTCGCAACGCTTGCCGAGGCGGGGAACGGCGAGGCGAGCCGGGCGCGGCACCTCGCCGCCGTGCGGAGCTTCTTCCGCTACCTCGGGCGGCGGCAGGGCGTCGAGAACTCGGCGCTGAGCTTGCTGCGCACGCCGCGGACGCGGCGGCGGCTGCCGCGTGCCCTTTCGGTTGCTGGCGCGCGGGGCCTCGTCGCCGGGATCGGCGAGGAGGCACGGCGGGCTTCGGACGCGGCGCGCGATACCGCTCTCTTCGCCCTCCTCTACGGGAGCGGGCTCCGTATCGGCGAGGCGCTCGCGCTCTCGGTCGGCGACGCGCCGCTGCCGGGACGGGACGAGGCGCTCTGCGTGCACGGCAAGGGCGGCAAGGAGCGGCTGGTGCCGGTGCTGCCTGCGGTGCGGCGGGCGATCGGCGAATGGCTCGCCAGGCACCCGGACAGGCGGCCGGATGCGGCGCTTTTCGTAGGCACGCGCGGGAAGCGGCTCGCCGCCGGCGTCGCGCAACGCACGCTCCGGAATTTCCGGAGGCTGCACGGGCTGCCCGAGCATGCCACACCGCACGCGCTCCGGCACTCGTTTGCGACGCACCTGTTGGCGGAGGGCGCGGATCTGCGCTCGATCCAGGAACTGCTCGGCCATGCAAGCCTCTCGACCACGCAGCTCTATACGGCGGTGGATGAGGCAAAGCTCATGGCAGTGTGGCAGGCGGCGCATCCGCGGGCAGTGGTTGGCGGCTGATGAAAGGGGCGCCTCACGATCACGGGCATGACCATGGGCACGCGCATTCTGGCGCGCCCGCGTTCGGGCGGGCATTCCCGATCGGCGTCGCCCTCAATGCCGGGTTCGTCGTCTTCGAGGTGTGCGGCGGGGTGCTCGCACATTCGACCGCGCTCTTGGCGGACGCGGGACACAATCTCGGCGACGTTCTCGGGCTGCTCGGCGCCTGGGTGGCCGCCATGCTGGCGCGGCGGCTGCCCTCGGCGCACTTCACTTATGGGCTGCGCAGCGGAACCATCCTGGCGAGCCTCGCCAATGCCGCGATCCTGCTGGTGAGCATCGGCGCGATCCTGGTCGAGGCGCTGCGCCGGCTTCTGCTCCCCGTCCCGGTGGCTGCGGCAACGGTGATCGTGGTGGCCCTGATCGGGATCGCCGTGAACGGGGCGACGGCGCTGATGTTCGCTGCCGGCCGCAAGGGTGAGATCAATGCGCGCAGCGTCTTTCAGCACATGGCGGCGGATGCGGCGATCTCAGGCGGCGTAGTGCTGGCGGCGATCGCTGTTCTGGCAAGCGGCTGGAACCGGATCGACCCGGCGGCCAGCATCCTCGTTGCACTGGCGATCGGCTGGGGGACCTGGCGGCTCTTTCGGGAATCCCTCGGGATGATGCTGGACGCCGTGCCCTCCGGCATCGAACCCGCGGAAGTGCGGGCTTTTCTGCTCCAGCTTCCCGGCGTGGTCGCGATCCACGATCTGCATATCTGGCCGATGAGCACCAGCGAGACGGCGCTGACCTGCCACCTGGTGGTTCCCGGCGAGGCGCCCGGGCCGGACTTCCTCGCCGGGGCCGCGCATACGCTGGCGGAGCGCTTCGGGATCGGCCATCCGACGCTGCAGCTCGAGCGGCACGCGGATGTGACCTGCCTGCTCGAGCCCGAAAACGTGGTGTAGGCGGGCCGGTTCGCGGATCCGGCACGGATCCACGATTGCAGCATTAGCCTCCAGGTTGATACGCTCGCGCACCGCGGGCGGCGGATCCGGCGGCAACGACGGGGGTAGGCGATGAGAAAATATCTTGGGGCTGTTCTCCTGACCACGATGGCGCTCGGATTGACCGTCGGCTTCGGCGCGACCGGGCAAGCCCAGGCCTTCACGCTCTGCAAGAGCACGTTCGCGCTCTGCACGATCGCGCCCTGCACCCCGATCGCCGGGACGGAGGTCGCCTGCCGCTGCACCGTGCACACCGGCTATTCGGCGAGCCAGAAACCCTGCCAGTCCGCCAGCGCGACTGCAAAAGGCCAGCCGATCCGGTCACGCTATTATCCGGTGAAGAGCTACGTGATCTGTGACAATGACCGGCCCTGGGCGTGGTGCCTGGATAAGCCCTGCACCGTCAGCAAGAACGATCCGAACGCCGCCACCTGCACCTGCGACTCGGTGAAGAACCAAGGTCCCTACGTCATCGTGACGAGCCACTACACGGAGGCGTCCTGCACGACGGGCATCATCTCGTCGGCAACCGTGACGGGGATCACCCAGATCACGGATTTTCTGAAGAAGAACGCGGCGCTGCTGGTGCCCTTCCCCATTCAAGTGCTCGGTCCCCCGCAGCACGGCTGAGCGGCACAGCCGGAGAGGAGGCCGGATTGCCGGGAGTGGTGTAGGAATTGCGGGAGGGCGGCCTCCCCGCCACCGCAGAGAAGGACCAGCACCATGCCCATCCTGTCCGGGCGCATGAGCCAGCTCGGCACCGAGTCCGCTTTCGAAGTCCTGGCGCGCGCGACCGCGCTGCAACGCGAAGGACGGAGCATCATCAATCTCGGGATCGGCCAGCCCGATTTCGCGACGCCCGGCCATATCGTCGAGGCCGGGCGGAAGGCCCTGGCCGACGGGCATCACGGCTACACGCCGGCCAACGGTATCCTGCCGCTGCGCGAGGCGGTGGCGGCCGATCTCCATCGCCGCCATCGTGTGGCGATCTCGCCCGACCGCGTGCTGGTCGTGCCCGGCGGCAAGGTGACGATGTTCTTTGCCATCCTGATGCTCGGCGAGCCGGGCGCGGACATCGTCTATCCTAATCCCGGGTTCCCGATCTACGAGAGCGTGATCCGCTTCTCCGGCGCGACGCCGGTCGCGATGCCCCTGCACGAGAGCAAGGGATTCTCGTTCGACGCCGAGGAGGTGCTCTCGCTGATCACGCCGCGGACGCGGCTTCTCATCGTCAACAGCCCGGGCAATCCGACAGGCGGCGTGGCGCCGAAGAGCGAGCTCGACCGTCTGGTCGAGGGTCTCGCCCGGCATCCCGAGGTCGCGATTCTCTCGGACGAGATCTACGGTGAGATGATTTACGAGGGCACGCATGCGAGCCTCACAACCTATCCCGAGCTGGAGGACCGGCTGATCCTGCTCGACGGCTGGAGCAAGACCTATGCGATGACCGGTTGGCGGCTGGGCTATGGGGTGTGGCCGAAAACTCTGTTCCCCTACGCCGAGCGGCTCGCGATCAATTCCCACTCCTGCGTCAACGCCGCGGCGCAATATGCCGGCATCGCCGCGATGACCGGACCGCGCGAGCCTGCGGAGCGGATGATGGCGGCGTTCGCCGAGCGGCGCGATTACATCATCCCCGCACTCAACGCGCTGCCCGGGTTTTCGTGCGCCACTCCCGGGGGCGCCTTCTACGCGTTCCCCAACATCGGCGAGACCGGGCTCGGCTCGCGGACGCTGCAGTCGCGGCTGCTCGACGAGGCCGGCGTGGCGACCGTCTCGGGCACCAGCTTCGGCGCGTTCGGCAACGGCTATCTGCGCTTTTCCTACGCCGCGAGCCTGGAGGCGCTGAAGGAGGCCGTGGGCCGCATCGAGGCGTGGCTCGGAAGCCAAGCGGCAGGGACGCGGCTTCGCGCCTCAGGCGCCCCTTCATCGAGAGCGTAACGAGTCGGAGCCATCCCGCTCCGGGTGTTTTGTCGCGTGATCGAACGCTTCCGGCGCCGGGGCACCCCGATTCAGTCCTCAGCGATCATGCTCCAACGGCAGGCGGGGACGAGGGGATTCTTTGCCCGAGCCCGAGCGTGCGGTTTTGCGACTGTTGCGAATTCGTCTCTGGCATCGAATCGGGTTTGCCGCTCATTTTGCACAGCCGGGACGGCAGGCCGCCGGAACGGACGGCGGGAAGGGTGGGGGAAATGAGCGGGAACGACGCCCCAGGGCCGAACGGAGCCGGGCAAGCAGCGCTGCAACACCGGGGATTCTATCGGTTCCATCTTCCGTACGCGCATCTGTCGTCGGTGTTCGGTGATGACTGGTTCGCGCTGAAGGCGGAGGCATTCGCGCGCTTCTTCGGCACGCCCGTGTTCCTGATCGCCCAGACGGTGATCGTGGCGATTTGGATCCTGGTCAACATCGTGGGATTGTGGATATTCGACAAATATCCGTTCATCCTGTTGAATCTCGCCTTCAGCCTCCAGGCAGCCTATGCAGCGCCGTTGATCCTGCTGGCGCAGACGCGGCAGGCGGATCGCGACAAGTGCACGGCGATCGCCGACGCGCAGCATCGCGAGGATCTGCACAAGATCAGCGAAGAGCGCCAGCGCGTCGCCGCCGAGCAGACTGCGCTCCTGGTGCGCATGCTGGAGCAGAACACGCGGCTGACCGAGACAGCCAAAGAGATGGCCGAGCGCATCGAGAGCCTCACCGTCGAGCTGCATAATCATATTCTTGAGTCAAAGCACGGGACGCCGTGAGGGCGAAGCTCCCCCGGCAAGGGACATCAGAAGCCGAAGCGGAATTGCCGCGGATCGTGAATGGTGCGGCCGCGGCCCGGGGGATCCGTGTCGGTGGGCGGTTCGGGCTCGCCGTCGCGTCGGAGGGCGTCCCGCCAGCGCGCGCGCCGCTCGGCATAGGCCGCCTGCCGCCGCCGCATCTCCTCGAGCCAGGCGGCTGTGACGGGCACCCGCAAGGGGAGGGTGAGCTCGGGTTCGTCCATGCCCTTCGGCCATTTGGGGATGGAGGGGGATGGTTCCAGGCGCTTTCGGTCCGGTGGCTATAGGAGCGAGGTGGCGCCACCGTCGATGGCCAGGACCTGGCCGGTGATGTGGCCGCCGGCGTCGGAGGCGAAGAGGAGGGCTGCCCCCTTGAGATCGTGCGGACCGCCGAGCCTGCCGAGCGGGGTGCGGGCGAGGAGGCCGGCGCCGAAGCGCTCGAGCGTGCCGCGCGTCATCCGCGAGGGGAAGAAGCCGGGCGCGATCGCGTTGACGGTGATGCCGCGCGGCCCCCACTCCGCGGCGAGCGAACGAGTAAAGCTGATCATGCCGCCCTTGCTCGTGGCATAGGCGATGGTGCCCGGCATGCCGGGCGGGCGCCCACGGAGGCCCTCGACCGAGGCGATGTTGAGGATGCGGCCGGCGCCGGCGGGCAGCATCGCCGCCCGGCCGACCGCCTGGGTCAGCAGGAAGGTCCCGGTGAGGTTGAGGTCGATGACCTTGCGCCAGGCATCGAGAGGATGGGATTCGGCCGGCGCGCCCCAGGCGGTGCCGGCGTTGTTGACGAGGATGTCGATGCGCCCCGCGACGGCGAGCGTGCGGGCGGCAACGCCCTCGGCGGCGGCGGGGTCGGCGAGATCGGCGGCGATCGGGACGGCGCGGATGTCCTGGCCCGCCAGATGCGCGACCGCGGCGGCAAGCTCGTCGCCCCGGCGCGCGACAAGGACGGGGATCGCTCCGAACTCGCCGAGGGCCTCGGCGATCTGCAGCCCGAGCCCGCGCGATCCGCCCGAGATCAGCGCAACGCGGCCGGAGAGGTCGAGGAGCGTGCGCAGCATGGGCCGATGATGGCACCGGGCGACCCGGGCGCGAAGGCGAACGGGCGGAAAGCGCGCTCGTGTTAACCGTGTAACAGATTTGTTTTGGCAGCATTGCGCCCCGGGCTCTCCTCCCGCGGTGCGAGTCTCGTCATGATTGGCGGGAGTCGGCGGGGCAGCCTCCGGCCGTTCGTTGGGGGAAGCATGCTCTACCACGCCTACGAGATGCAGCGGCTTGCGCTGCTGCCCGCCCGGGCCTTTGCCGGCAACGCCCTTTCCCTCCTCGAGATGGCGCCCGACCTGCCGGCAAGCAGGTTCGCCGCCGCAGCGCTCGCGAGCTTCGAGCATCCTCTCCGGCGGTTCGACCGCCCCGAATTTGGCCTTGAGAGCACGATCATCGGCGGCGAGCGGATCGCGGTCGAGGAGGAAATCGTCTGGGAGGGGACCTGGTGCACGCTCAGGCACTTCCGCCGCGCGGCGGAGCGGCCGGGCGACGCGAAGATGCTGTTCGTGGCGCCGCTCTCGGGCCACCACGCGACCCTGCTGCGCGAGACGGTGGCGGCGTTCCTGCCCGACCACGAGGTTTTCGTCACGGAATGGACCAATGCGCGCGACGTGCCGGTGACGGAGAAGGGGTTCGGGCTCGACGATTATGTGAGCCACGTGATGGCGGCGCTCCGGCTGCTCGGGCCGGACACGCACGTGCTCGCGGTCTGTCAACCGGCCGTGCCGGTGCTCGCCGCCGTGGCTTTGATGAGCGAGGACGGCGACCCACCGCCCAGCATGACGCTGATCGGCGGGCCAATCGACACACGGGCCGGCCCGACGGCTGTGACCCGCTTCGCGGAGGCGCGGCCGCTCGAATGGTTCCGGCACAACATGATCCACCCCGTGCCGTTCGGGCACAAAGGCTTCATGCGCCGCGTCTATCCCGGATTTCTGCAGCTCTCCGGCTTCATGGCGATGAACCCCGGGCGCCATCTCGATGCGCACTGGCAGATGTTCGTGCACCGGCTTGCCGAAGAGCACGAGCCGCTGGCGGCGAAGCGGCGCTTCTACGAGGAATATTTCGCGGTGATGGATTTGCCGGCGGAGTTCTACCTCGAGACCATCTCCGCCGTGTTCCAGAAGCACCTGCTGCCGCGCGGGAAGCTCGACTGGCAGGGAAGGCGTGTCGATCCCGGGGCGATCGAGCGGACCGCGCTCTTCACCATCGAGGGCGAGCGCGACGACATCTCGGGGCTCGGCCAGACGCGTGCGGCGCACGGTTTGTGCCGAAATCTGAGCGAAGCGCTCAGGTTGCACCGCGAGCAGCCCGGGGCGGGGCATTTCGGCCTCTTCAGCGGACGGCGCTTCCGCGAACAGGTGGCCCCGGCGATCAAGCGCTTCATCCGCGCGCGCGAACGGCGGACGGGCGCGGTGGCCTGACCCGAGCCGCTCGGTTCAGCCGACGAAGCGAAGGGAAGAAAAGCGGCGGCGGAAGGCGGTGACGTCGCTGGCGACGCCGCCTGCATCGGCGGGGTTTTCGAGCGCGCGGGCCACGTAGCCCGCAAGCTCCGGCATCTCCGCCGGCCCCATGCCCCAGCGGACGATTTCCGGCGTGCCGAGGCGGAGGCCGTTCACGTCGCCGGCGACGGGTGAGATCGGGAGACCGATCCCGCAGGCGAGGATGTTGGCCCGGCGGAGGATCTTCGCGGCTTGCTGGCCGCCACCCCATCCCGCCGCCTCGAGCGCGAACTGGTGCGAGCTTGTCATTCCGTGCGCGGCGGCGAAAACCGGGAGGCCGCGGGCTGCGAGGGAGGTGGCGAGCGCGTGCGCGGTCTCAGCCATAGCGGCGGCGTAGGATGGCCCGTGGCGTTTCCAGTCGAGCAGCGTGATCGCGAGCGAGGCGGATTTCGCGACGTCGAAATTCGCGGTGAGGCCGGGATAGGCGATCGCCTCGATGCGCCGGGCGAGCTCCGGCTCGTTGGTGAGAATCAGGCCCGAGGGCGGCCCGCCCAGCGACTTGTAGGTGCTCATCGTCATGATGTGCGCCCCTTCTTCGAGCGGGCGCTGCCAGGCACCGCCCGCGATCATTCCGGAGAGGTGGGCGGCATCGAAGAGGACGACAGCGCCGATTTCGTCGGCGATGGCGCGGATTTCGCCGAGCGGGTGCGGAAAGAGGTTGAGGCTTCCACCGATCGTGATGAGTTTCGGCCGGACACGGAGCGCCGCCGCCCGGAGGGCCCCGATCTCGACCGTGTAGCGGGCGGGATCGATCGGCGCCGGCACGGTCACGATGCCATAGCAGCCAGCTGCACCGGCGCGATGGTGCGTCACATGCCCGCCGATCTCGGGCGGCGGGGCGATCATCGTGTCGCCGGGCTTTGCGATCGCCATGAAAGCATAGAGGTTGGCGATTGCGCCCGAGGGGACACGGATCTCTACGAAGCGCGCGCCGAAGGTCTCGGCGGCGAGCTCGGCCGCGATCACCTCGATCTTCTCGATCGCCTCGAGCCCCATCTCGTATTTGTCGCCGGGATAGCCGAGCGAGGCGCGGGTGCCGAGGCCTTGGGCGAGCACCGCCTCGGCGGCAGGGTTCATCACGTTCGTCGCCGGGTTGAGATTGATGCAGTGGTACTCGTGGATGGCTCGGCTCTCGGCGATCAGCGCCGCAATCTCGGCTTCAATGGTATCGGCGCCGGACGCGGCGACACGCGCGGCGATAGCGCGGGTAAGCTGCTCGGATGCGGGCGGGACCCAGTCACGCTTGCCGAGCATGGGACTTCCTGCCCCGGTGCGCGGATCAGCCCGTGATCTCGGCCGGGGAGAAGAAGAAGGAAATTTCGGCGGAAGCGGTTTCGGGGGAATCCGAGCCATGCACGGAGTTCGCCTCGATGCTTTCGCCGAAGCGTGCGCGGATGGTGCCCGGGGCCGCCTTCGCGGGATCGGTTGCGCCCATCACGGCGCGGTTGCGCGCCACCGCGTCTTCGCCCTCCAGCACCTGCACGACCACCGGCCCCGAAATCATGAAGGAGACAAGGTCGGCGAAGAACGGCCGCGCCTTGTGCACGGCGTAGAATTCTTCCGCCTGGGCACGGGTGAGGCTGAGCCGCTTCTGTGCGACGATGCGCAACCCCGCCTCCTCGATCGCGGCGTTGATCGCGCCGGTGAGGTTGCGCCGCGTGGCGTCGGGCTTGATGATTGAAAGTGTGCGGCTCGCCGGCATGTTCGGTTCCGTTGAAAGGTCCTGGGGTTGTCTCGTATCGCGGGGATCGGCGCGCGCGTTTAGACGGGTTCCACCGGACGGGCAACCCCCACGGAACGCGAATGGCGCGGCGCGATCACGCCTTGCATTCCCACCCGAGGGGACCCTGCTGCCAGTAGGTGACCGTGTGGCCGGCTTCCTTGGCGGCAACCCAGCGGACGCGCGCGGCGATCACGGCGGACGCGGCGGCGCCGTCGAAGAGGTCGAAGACCCGGGCGAAACGGGCGAGATCGGGATGCGGGGCGCCGTCCACCAGGAAGAGGAAGCGGGCGCCATTCGGCGGGTCGGCGGCTTCGGCCAAGCCGGCGGTAAGCCAGACCGGCTGGAGGTCGGCCTCGCCCATGCGGGCGGTGCCGTGCGGCAGCCAGACCGGATCGGGGCAGAGCCAGAGGGCGGCGTCGAGCGCGTCCACCCGCTCGGCATCGGCGCAGAGCACGACGGCGCGCTCGGAGGCGGCGAGGGTACGCGCGAGTAGCTTGGGGAGCGCGCGGTCGGGGAGGAGGCGGTTCAGGTGGTAGAAGCCGATCTCGCTCATCTCTGGCGGAAGCGGGGGCGGAAGCGGGGGCGGCGGAAGACGGCGACCAGCGCGGCGGCCAGGGCGGCCTTGGTGAGATCGGCGGGAACGAACGGCACCAGGCCGAGTTGGATGCTTTGCCGCCAGCCGACGAGGTGGGCGAGCCAGGCAACCCCGAGGAGATCGATGACCGCGACTCCGGCAAGCATGGCCGCGATCAGGATGACCGGGCGGTCGCGGAGGCCATGATCAGCGGCAAGGCCCACGAGGAGGGCGGCGAGGAGGAAGCCCGCGAGATAGCCCCCGGTGGGGCCGAGGAAATAGGCGGGGCTGGCGGCGACGCCGGCGAGGACCGGCAGGCCGGCGGCACCCTCGGCGAGCCAGAGGAGGACCGCGACGCCGGCGAGGCGCGCACCGAAGAGGCCGGCGAGGCAGAGGACGGCGAGCGTCTCGAGCGTCATCGGCACCGGCCAGAACGGCACCTCGATCTTGGCGGAGAGGACGAGCAGGGCGTTCGCAAGCAGAGTCCCGGCGGGGAGCAGGAGCGGACGGGTGATGACGAACGGGCGGCGGGCGGCCGGCAGCGTTGGCATCTCGCTCACCGCGTGGGGCGGGGCGGGGTCTGGGAATAGTCGTAGAAGCCGCGGCCGGTCTTGCGGCCGAGCCAGCCGGCTTCGACATATTTCACGAGCAGCGGGCAAGGGCGGTACTTGGTGTCCGCCAGGCCCTCATGGAGGACCTGCATCACCGAGAGGCAGGTATCGAGCCCGACC
>DATJTV010000337.1:0-3592 GCA_035503055.1 Acetobacteraceae bacterium | reverse complement strand
ATGGCCCGCACCCAGACGGCCAAGCGGTCCGCGCGGGGCAACCAGGTGCTGGTCGAGGCCGACGCGAAGACGGTGCGCCAGTGGGCGCCCTACGGGCTCGACTGAGGGATTTGAAGCCATGGCACGGGTCAAGCGTGGGGTGACTGCGCATGCGCGGCACAAGAAGGTGCTCGCGCAGTCGAAGGGCTTTTTCGGCCGTTCCTCCACCAACTACCGTATCGCGCTCGAACGGCTCGAGAAGTCGCTGCAATACGCGTACCGGGACCGGCGCAACCGCAAGCGCGACTTCCGCGGGCTCTGGATCCAGCGCATCAACGCCGCGGCGCGCGAGCAGGGTCTGCCCTATTCGCAGTTCATCGCCGGGCTGAAGAAGGCCGGGATCGCGCTCGACCGCAAGGTGCTCGCCGCGATCGCCTACGACGATGCGGCCGCCTTTGCCGAGATCGCGAGGCAGGTCAAGGCCGCGCTCGCCTCATAGCTTCCCCGCCGCCCGCGATGACCGATGACCCCTCGGCCGATCTCGCAGCGCTCGGCCGCGAAGCCGGCGAGGCGATCGCGGGTGCGGGCGATCTGGCCGCGCTCGAGGCGCTGCGCGTCGGGTTGCTCGGCAGGCAGGGACGGCTGACCGGGCTTCTGCGTGATCTCGGCACGCTGCCGGCGGAGGAGCGGCGGGAGCGCGGCGGGGCGCTGAACCGGCTCAAGGGCGAGTTCGAGACGGCCATCGCCGAGCGGAAGCTACAGCTAGAGGCCGCTTCGTGGGATGCCGAGATGGCCGCGCAGAGGCTCGACATCACGCTGCCGCCGCGGCCCTCGCCCGCCGGGCTGATCCACCCGATCAGCCGGACCATCGAGGAGATCGTCGCTATCTTCGGGGCGCTCGGGTTCGGCGTCGTCGGCGGGCCGGAGATCGAGGACGACTGGCGCAATTTCGGCGCGCTGAACATCCCCGAGCATCATCCGGCAAGGCAGGACATGGACACGTTCTACCTGCCGGGCCTGCGGGAGGGCCGGCGGCGCGTGCTGCGCACCCATACTTCGCCGGGGCAGATCCGCACCATGCGGAGTGCGCCGCCGCCCTATCGCGTGATCGTCCCCGGCCGGACCTACCGCGCCGACCACGACGCCACGCACAGCCCGATGTTCCATCAGTGCGAGGGGCTGGCGATCGACCGGACGATCACGCTCGGCCATCTCAAGGGCTGCCTCATCGACTTCCTGCGCGCCTTCTTCGCCAAGCCCTCGCTGCCGGTGCGCTTCCGGTCGAGCTATTTCCCCTTCACCGAGCCCTCGATGGAGGTCGATATCGGCTGGGACCGCAGGACCGGGGAGATCGGGGCGGGAAAGGACTGGCTCGAGATTCTCGGCAGCGGCATGGTCCATCCGCGCGTGCTCGCCAATTGCGGCGTCGATCCGCGGCAATGGCAGGGCTTCGCCTTCGGCATGGGGATCGAGCGGATCACCATGCTGAAACACGGCATCACGGATCTCCGCCCGTTCTTCGAGAGCGATCTGCGCTGGCTCCGCCATTACGGATTTTCCCCACTCCAGCCGGCGATCCTGCACGAGGGATTGTAAGGTGGGGATTGTAGGGGAATGAAGTTCTCGCTCGCCTGGCTCGGCACGCATCTCGAGACCGCGGCGCCGGTTGAACGGATTGCCGAGGCGCTCTCGACGATCGGGCTCGAGGTCGAGAGCGTGACCGACCGCGCCGCCGCATTGGCGCCCTTCCGCATCGCCGAGGTGATCGAGGCCGCGCCGCATCCGAACGCCGACAGGCTCAAGGCCTGCCGCGTCGAGACCGGGAGCGGGGTGGTCTCGGTCGTCTGCGGCGCGCCGAACGCGCATACCGGGATGAAGGCGGTGTTCGCGCCGCCCGGCAGCGTCATTCCCGGGAGCGGGATCACGCTGAAGCGGAGCCTGATCCGCGGCGTTGAAAGCGCGGGCATGCTGCTTTCGGCGCGCGAGATGGGGCTCGGCGAGGATCATGACGGGATCATCGAGTTGCCCGCCGATGCGCAAGTGGGCGAGAGCTACGCGCATTGGGCCGGGCTCGACGACCCGGTGATCGAGATCGCGGTCACGCCCAATCGCGGGGACGCGCTCGCGGTGCGCGGAATCGCGCGCGATCTCGCGGCGGCCGGGATCGGGAGGCTCCTGCCCTGGGACGCGCCGCCGATGCCGGCGCGGTTCACGAGCAAGCTCGGCTGGGCGATCGAATGGCCCGAAGCCTGCCCCTTTGTGCTGGGGCGCACATTGCGCGGCGTGCGCAACGGGCCGAGCCCGCGCTGGCTCGCCGAGAGGCTGACCGCGATCGGGCTTCGGCCGATCAATGCGCTCGTCGATATCACGAATTTTTTCACCTTCGACCTCGGGCGACCGCTGCACGTGTTCGATGCGGCGAAGGTCGCGGGCGAAGCGCTCACCATGCGGCGCGGCGGGGGCGAGACGTTCCGGGCGCTTAACGGACGCGACGTCACGGTTTCGGATCAGGACTGCGTGATCGCCGACGGGTCGGGCGTCGTCTCGCTCGGCGGAATCGTGGGCGGCGAGGGAACGGGGTGCGACGAGGAGACGAGCGCCGTCTTCATCGAGTGCGCGCTCTTCGATCCGGTGCGCGTGGCGGAAAGCGGAAGGCGGCTTGGGATTCTCTCAGACGCCCGCGCCCGCTTCGAGCGGGGCGTCGATCCCGCGCTGATGCCGCAGGCGGTCGAGGCGGCGAGCCGGATGATCCTCGATCTTTGCGGCGGCGAGGCGAGCGACATTGTTGCGGCCGGCGCCGAGCCCGCGTGGCAGCGCTCGGCGCGGCTTCGCTTCGCGCGGCTCGCCGAGCTCGGCGGGCTTGCGGTGCCGGCCGGCGAGGCGGTGGCGATCCTCGAGCGGCTCGGCTTCGGCGTGGAGCGGCGGGACGAGGCGTCGGTCACGGTCGCGGTGCCGTCCTGGCGGAACGATATCGCGGCCGGCGTCGCGCTCGCTCTGGCGCCGGACCTGACGGAAGTCGAAGCGGAGGCGATGACCGAGGCGACCGCGACCGTCGAGCCGGAAGTGGATCTCGTGGAGGAGGTGCTGCGCATTCGTGGCCTCGACACGGTCCCGCCCGTGTCGCTGCCGCAACGGACCCCGGTGCCGGCGGCATCGCTTAGCACCGGAGAGGCGCGCGCGCAGCTTGCGCGGCGCGTCCTCGCCGCGCGCGGGCTCGCCGAATGCGTGAGCTTCAGCTTCGTCGCCGCGCGCGAGGCGGCGTTGTTCGGGGCAGCGCCGGAGGCGTTGCGGCTCGAGAACCCGATCGCCGCCGACCTCGACCAGATGCGCCCGACTCCGCTCGCCTCGCTGGCGCTCGCGGCCGGGCGCAACGCGGCGCGCGGATTTCCGGATGTCTCCCTCTTCGAGATCGGGCCCGGCTTCGCGGAGGCTTTTCCCGACGAGCAATGCCTGGTCGCCGCCGGGATCCGCACCGGGGCGACGGAGCGGAGCTGGATCGCGCCCTCCCGCCCGGTGGACGCGCTCGATGCCAAGGCGGACGCGCTCGCCCTGCTTGGTGCGCTCGGCGTGCCCGCCGAGGCGCTGACCCTGACGGGCCCCGGCCCTGGCTATT
>DATJTV010000336.1:0-13348 GCA_035503055.1 Acetobacteraceae bacterium | reverse complement strand
CCGCGCGCCTCCTCGACCGCGGCTTCGGCCGCGCGGCCGAGCACGTGCTCGACGCTCGCGGGATTGCCGAACTGCTCGGTAAACCAGGGCAGCATCGCCTCGACGACGCGCGGATCGCACGGGGTGGTCGCCTGGTTGTCGAGATAGACCGGCCGGTTCGGGCGCTGCATCGAGGGGATGTAGGGTCAGGCCGCGACGCGGAGAAGGCGGGCGGCCATCTCCGCGTAGGCGGATGCGAAATGGCGCACGTCGGCGATCGTTGCGTTCCATGGCAGCGAGACGCGAATCGCCTGGCCGGCGAGCGCGCCGGCGCCCATCGCCTTCAGCACATGGCTCTCGGCGACCTTCCCCGAGCTGCAGGCAGCACCGGCGGAGACCGCGACGCCGGCGAGGTCGAGCGCGATCACCTGCGTCTCGGCCTTGACCGAGGGAAGTGCGAGCGAGGTCGTGTTGTCGAGGCGCGGGGCGCCGGTGCCGAGGACGATCGCGCCGGCAGCGCAGGCGGCCTGTTCGGCTTCGTCGCGCAACGGCTTGAGCGCCGGCGGGGCGTCGCGCGCGGCCGCGGCGAACCCGGCGATCGCGGCGACCGAAGGCGTGCCGCCGCGCCGGCCCCGTTCCTGCCCACCCCCTTCGATCAGCGGGCGGAAATGCTGCGCCGCCTCGGGGGCAAGGAGGAGCGCGCCGGCGCCGGTCGGGCCGCCGAGCTTATGGGACGAGAGGGCGAGGCTCGTGGCACCCAGGGCGGAAAGATCGACCGGCATGCGCCCGGCGGCCTGAACCGCGTCGACATGCAGCAGAGCGCCGAAGCGGCGGCAGATCCGGGCGGCCTCGGCGATCGGATGGAGCACGCCCGTCTCGTTGTTGGCGAGCATCAGGGCGAGGAGGACGGGGCCATTCGCCTCCAGCATCGCCTGGAGCGCGGCCAGGTCCGCCACGCCCGAACGATCGACGGGCAGGATCTCCGCGTCGGGGACCGCAGCACGGATGGCCTCGTGCTCGGTCGCGCCGATGATCACCCGCCGGCCTGGGGCGAAGGCGTGGAGCGCGAGCGCGTCCGCCTCGGTGCCGCCGGAGGTGAAGACGACGTCGGCGGGACGGGCGCCGAAGCCGGCGGCGAGGCTTTCCCTTGCCTCCTCGAGCAAGCGGCGCGCGGCCCGGCCGGGGGCATGAACCGAGGAAGGGTTGCCCACCTGCTCGAGGGCGGCCAGCAGCGCCGCCCGAGCGGCCGGGCGGAGCGGCTCGGCGGCGTTGCCGTCGAGATAGGTCATTCCGCCGCCATCGGCTCCGCCCCCTCCACCGCAGCGAGCCGCCGGTCGAGCACGTCGGCCAGCGTGACGGAAGCGAGGAACCGTTCGATCTCGCGGCCGAGCGCCGCCCAGAGATCGTGGGTCTGGCAGCGGCCGTCGGGCGCGCCTGCGCCCGACGGCATGCAGGGCTCACCGCCCGGGCTGCAACGGGTGGTCCGGATCAGCTCCCCGGCGCTCCGGATGATCTCGATGATCGGGATCTCGGCGGGCGGGCGTGCCAGCCGATAGCCGCCGCCCGGACCGCGCACCGCAGACACCAGGCCGGCCTGGCGCAGGCGGCAGAAAATCCGCTCGAGAAAGGATAGGCTGATCCCCTGCCGTTCGGCGATTTCGGCGAGCGTCACCGAGCGGCAGCTTCTGCCTTCGGTTGCGGCGCAGCCGGCAAGATCGGCCATCGCCATCACGGCGTAGCGCCCGTGCGCGGTGATCTGCACCCGCTACTCGGCCGCCGGCTCGCGACGTGTCGCGAGCCGGGCCACGCGCGCTTCCACCTCGGAGAGCTCGGCGCGGAGGCTCTCGACGTCCCTCAGCAGCGGGTCGAGCTCGCCGTTGCACGGCATCCCGTAGGGGGCGAACTCCGGGGCACGGCGGCCGAGCTTGCGGTCCACCGGGCGCGCCGGGACGCCGACCACCGTGGTATCCGCCGGCACCTCGTCGACCACGACGGCGTTCGAACCGATCCGGGCGTTGTCGCCCACCCGGATCGGGCCCAGCACCTTGGCGCCCGCGCCGATGATGACGTTGTTGCCGACGGTAGGGTGGCGCTTGCCCGCCGAGGTGCGGGCCACGCCAAGCGTGACCTGATGGTAGAAATAGCAATCGTCGCCGACTTCGGCGGTCTGGCCGATGACGACGCCCATGCCATGGTCGATCACCAGGCGCCGGCCCAGCTTTGCGGCGGGATGAATCTCGATTCCCGTGAGCCACCGAGCGACGTGCGAGGAAAATCGCCCGAGCAGCTTGAGGTTATGGTTCCAAAGCGCATGCGAAAGCTTGTGCCACAGCACGGCGTGCAACCCCGGGTAGCAGAGCAGCACTTCGAGATTCGAGCGCGCCGCTGGATCGCGTTCGCGGTACGCACGGATGGTCTCACGCAAGAACATGAAGGCCATGCGACAATTCCGTTATGAAAGCCTCTGACCTAACCCTATAGTGACGCTGCCCTGGATTTCGAGCCCGACCGGGGCCGCGTACGAACGGCGGGAGCAAAAGGAGACAAGGCGGACAGCAAGCAGGCCGGCAGCGTCCGTCGCTGCTGTCGCAAAGGGTATTTTTCCCGACCATAATGGTCAAGAATTCATTTGCCGGGGGATGTCCAGAGCGTTGCCTGTTCCTATCTGCCTTGCGTCCGGCGGCGCCTTTTCCGCCGATCCGTGCGCGAGGATGACGCCAGGGGCCGAATCGGATCGGGGATGTTCGCCCGGGGCCATGGGGCTTGTCGGTGGTCCGGGACGACACAGGGAACGGAAATCAGAACGCCATGCCTGAGGTGATGTTTGCCGGTCCGGATGGACGGTTGGAAGGTCGCTACCATCATTCGCGCGATCGCGGTGCGCCGCTGGCGCTGGTCCTGCATCCGCATCCGCTGCACGGCGGGACGATGAACAACCGCGTGACCTTCACCCTCTACCAGAGCTTCCAGAAGCTCGGCTTCTCGGTGATGCGCTTCAATTTCCGCGGGGTCGGCCGCAGCCAGGGGCGCTATGACGGCGGCGTGGGCGAGATCAGCGACGCCGCGGCGGCGCTCGACTGGATGCAGATGGTCAACCCCAACTCGGGCGGCCTCTGGATCGCGGGCTATTCGTTCGGGGCCTTCGTCGGCATGCAGCTTCTGATGCGCCGGCCGGAGATTTCCGGCTGGATCAGCATCGCCCCGCCGGCCAACCACTATGATTTCGGCTTCCTCGCCCCCTGCCCCGGCGGCGGGCTGATGCTGCACGGCGACGCCGACGAGCTGGTGCCCGAGCCGGCGGTCGCGAAGCTCGTCGAGAAGCTCAACACCCAGAAGGGCGTGCGGATCGACTACCGTGTGCTGCGCGGCGCCGACCATGTGTTCGCGGACCATGCCGGGCAGATCGCCGCCGCGGCCGAGGACTACGTGGCCAAGGTGCTGGCGCCCAGCCGTATGGCGCTCGCGGCGGACTGATCCGGGGGGGAACCCCGAAGCGCGGCCCGGGGATCGGGGCGCCAGGGGATCGGGGCAATTGTCCGCGGCTGCGCGGCGCGCTATCCGGGCGGCATGGAGCTGGCGCCGAAACGGACCGGTCTGACGCCTGGGCTCACCCCTTGGCGGTACGTCGTGCCGGTCTCGCCGCTGCGCGAGCGGCGACACCGCGTGCGGCGCTGGATCAGAGTGATCGGCCGCGGGCTCGCGGTGGTGCTCTGGACCTTCGTCTCGGTGCCGGTGCAGGGGGTGCTGAACGCGGTGCCGGGCCGCGGCGGGCGGGTCTGGTTCGCGCGCATCTACTGGCGGAATTTCTGCCGGCTGATCGGCCTCAAGGTGCGCGTGCTGGGGGCCTCGGCGCGCGGCAACGGACGGCGCGTCGTCTACGTCTCCAACCATTCCTCCTGGCTCGACATTCCGGTGCTCGGCGGCACGCTGGAGGCCTGCTTCATCGCCAAGGCCGAGGTCGGCGCCTGGCCGCTCGTCCGCACCATCGCCCGCCTCGGGCGGACCATCTTCGTGAGCCGCCGCAAGAGCCGGACCGGGGTTGAGAACGCGGCCATCCGCGAGCGTCTCGCGGCAGGCGACGACCTCATCCTCTTCCCCGAGGGAACCACCTCCGACGGGGCCCGGGTGATGCCGTTCCGCTCGAGCTTCTTTGCGCTCGCGGAGGCCGAGGATCCGCCGATCCTGCAGCCGGTCTCGGTCGTCTACGACCGTCTCGATGGACTGCCGGCGATGCGGAGCACGCGACCGCTCTTCGCCTGGTACGGCGATATGGAGATCGGCCCGCATTTCTGGCGACTCGCCCAGCACCATGGCCTGCGGGCGAGCGTGGTGCTGCACGCCCCGGTCGATCCGCTCGCTTGGCCGGATCGCAAGCTGCTCGCGCGCGCGCTCTGGCAGGTGGTGGCGGAGGGCGCGGCGAGCTTGCGCCAGAACCGGCCGGCGGCACCGCTGCCTGCCCCCGAGCGGCCGCCTGCAAGCGGTAACTTGACAGGCTCCGCATCCGATCTGCCAAACTCCGGCGGCAAGCCGGAGGTTGCACCGCAGCCCTTGCTTCGGAGCATCGCAGCGTCCCAAGGGACGCCCCATTCGCCGCCTTTTCCCGCCGGGTCATCCCTGGCGGGGGATGCGGCGTGAGCATGGCGAGTGCCGCGCCGCGCGTGCACGTGCTCACCTGGGGATGCCAGATGAACGTGTACGACAGCGGCCGGATGACCGACGTGCTGGTCGCGGCCGGGTACCGGACCGTGCCGAGTCCGGCTGAGGCGGACCTCGTCATCCTCAACACCTGCCATATCCGCGAGCGCGCCGCCGAAAAGCTCTTCTCCGAGCTCGGCCGACTGAAAAGGCTGAAGGAGGCGCGCGCCGCCGAGGGCGGGCGCCTCAGGCTTGCGGTGGCCGGTTGCGTCGCCCAGGCGGAAGGGAAAGAAATCCTCGCCCGCGCCCCGTTCGTCGATCTCGTGTTCGGGCCGCAGACCTATCACCGGCTGCCGGCCCTGCTCGCCCGCGCAGACGCGGAGGGCACGGCGGTCGACACCGAGTTCCCGGCCGAGCCGAAATTCGACTTCCTGCCCGAGCAGCGCGCCGGCGAGGGCGGGCCGGTCGCCTTCCTCGCGATCCAGGAGGGCTGTGACAAGTTCTGCAGCTTCTGCGTCGTTCCCTATACGCGCGGGGCCGAGCAGAGCCGGCCTCCGGAGGCGGTGCTCGACGAGGCAAGGCGGCTCGTCGCGGGCGGGGCGCGCGAGATCACGCTGCTCGGCCAGAACGTGAACGCCTGGCGGAGCGGGGACTGGACGCTCGCTCGCCTGCTCCGGGCACTGGCGGAGACCCCTGGGCTGCTCCGGCTCCGCTACACCACCTCCCATCCGCGCGACATGACGGCGGAGCTGATCGCGGCGCATGCGGAGATCCCGGCGCTGATGCCCTTCCTCCATTTGCCTGTTCAGTCCGGCTCCGATGAAGTGCTGGCGCGGATGAACCGCCGGCATCGCGCGCGCGACTATCTCACGATCGTCGAGCGTCTGCGCGCGGCGCGGCCGGATATAGCACTTTCCTCGGACTTCATCGTCGGTCACCCCGGGGAGAGCGAGAGAGATTTCGCAGCCACGCTCGCGCTGGTGCGCGAGGTAGGGTTCGCGCAGGCGTTCAGCTTCAAATATTCCTCCCGCCCCGGCACGCCGGCGGCGGCGGCTGCCGACCAGGTCCCCGAGGCGGAGAAGAAGGCGCGGCTCGCTTCGCTGCAGGCGCTGCTCCGCGAGCAGCAGAGCCGGTTCAACCGGGCGACGGTCGGGCGCGCACTTCCCGTGCTGTTCACCGGCCCGGGACGGCATCCGGGCCAGCTCGTCGGGCGCTCGCCCTATCTCCAGCCGGTGCATCTTTCCGCGCCAAGCGCGTGGATCGGCAGCGTGCGGGAGGTGCGGATCCTTGCCGCCCACCCCAATTCCCTTGCTGCCGCCTTAGAGCCACAGGAGCACGCCGCCGCTTGAGCAACCTTGCCGCCCCTGCCCTCGCACAGCCGATGGGCAAGACGTTGACCCTCCATTTCTCGGACAACGCCCTGCTTGCGCTCCTGCTCGGGGAGCATGACCGGCACCTGGTCCGCCTCGAACAGGCCTTCGGCGTCCGGCTCGCCTGCCGCGGCAACCGGATGGCGATCAGCGGCGAGCCCGAACGGGTGGCCGCGGCCGAGGCCGCGCTCACCGGGCTCTATCGCCGGCTCGAGCAGGGTGAGACGATGAGCCTCAGCGCCCTGGAGACGGCGATTCGCTTGGCCGACCTCGAGTCCGACCCGCGCCTGCCGCTCTCCGACCTGCCGGCGATCCGCACGCGGCGGGGGGCGGTCGCCGCGCAGAGCCGCGGCCAGGCCGCCTACATGGAGATGCTGGCGAGCTCGGAGATGGTCTTCGCTGTCGGACCGGCGGGGACCGGCAAGACCTACCTCGCGGTCGCGCAGGCGGTGGCGATGCTGCAGACCGGGCGGGTCGACCGCATCGTGCTCTCGCGCCCTGCCGTGGAGGCGGGCGAGCGGCTCGGCTTCCTGCCCGGCGATATGAAGGAGAAGGTCGACCCCTATCTCCGCCCGCTCTATGACGCGCTCAACGAGATGATGCCGGCGGATCAGGTGTTGCGGCGGATGGCGAGCGGCGAGATCGAGGTCGCGCCGCTCGCCTTCATGCGCGGGCGGACGCTGGCGCACGCCTTCGCCATCCTCGACGAGGCGCAGAACACGACCGCCGTGCAGATGAAGATGTTCCTCACCCGGATGGGCGAGGGCACGCGCATGGTGGTGACGGGCGATCTCTCGCAGATCGACCTGCCGCCGGGTACGACGTCCGGACTCGCGGACGCGCTGGCGACGGTGGAAGAGGTGCCGGGAATTGCGGTCGCCCGGCTCGAGCCGCGCGACGGGGTGCGCCACCCGCTGGTCGGGCGGATCGTCGCCGCCTACGAGGCGCGGGCGGCGAACCGGCGGCGGGAGGGCCGGGCGCGGGACAACGGTGGAACCGGGAAGTAGCAGCCCCGCGAAGGCGGGGCATCGTTCACGGCAACCGGCGGTCATCGTGGCGGATCCGGCCTGGCGGCGGCGCGTGCCGCAGGCCGAGCGGATCGCGCAACGGATCGCTTCACTGGCGGGACGGCGAGCAACGATCATCCTCGCCTCGGACCGGGCGGTGCATCGCCTCAATGCCCGCCATCGGGGCCGCAACCGGCCGACCAACGTGCTGAGCTTCCCGGGCTCGGACGAGATCGTGCTCGCACTCGGCGTGGTCTGCCGCGAGGCCGAGGCGGCCGGCCTCAGCCCGGCCGCGCACCTCGCGCACCTCGTCGTTCACGGGACGCTGCATCTGGAGGGCCACGACCACCACCGCGCCGGCGAGGCGAGACGGATGGCGCTCGCCGAGGCGCGGAGGCTGCGGCGCCTCGGCTTCGCCAACCCCTGGAAACGCGGATGAGCGGCCAGGGCCTCCTGCACCGGATCGGCAAGAGCTTCGGCTGGTGGCACGAGCCCTCCCTGCGCTCGACGATCGCCGAGCTGATGCAGGAGGCGGCCGAGCCACCGGAGCCGGGAAGGCTGCCGGAGCTCGACAGCCACGAGCGGGCGCTGATCGCCAACGTGCTCCGGCTGCGCGGGACGACGGCGGACGACGTGATGGTGCCGCGGGCGGATATCGTCGCGATCGCGGTCGATGCGACGTTCGAGGCCGCGATCGACCTCATCCGCCGCGACGGGCATTCGCGGCTGCCGGTCTATCGCGAGCAGCTCGACGATATCGTCGGCATGGTCCACATCAAGGACGTGTTCGGCTACGTCGGCAAGCCCGAGGCCTTTCGGCTCGAGGACATCCTGCGCAAGCCGCTGATGGTCGCACCGCAGATCCCCGTGCTCGACCTGTTGCTCCAGATGCGCCAGGCGCACACGCACCTCGCCCTGGTGGTGGATGAGTATGGCGGGATCGACGGGCTGGTGACGATCGAGGACCTGCTGGAGACGATCATCGGCGATATCGCCGACGAGCATGACGAGGCGGAGGGCTCGCTGATCGCCGAGCGGCAGGATGGCTCGCTCGACGTGGACGCGCGGCTGCCGGTCGAGGCGCTGGAGGCGCGGCTCGGCCCGGTGCTCACGGCGGAGGAGCGGGAGGCCGACCTCGACACGGTGGGCGGGCTCGTCGTCACGCTGGCCGGGCGGGTGCCGGCGCGGGGCGAGGTGCTGAGCCATCCCTCGGGGCTCGAGTTCCGGGTGCTCGAGGCGGACGCGCGACGGCTCAAGCGGCTCCGGATCCGGCGCGTCCCGGCGCCGGCCCCGGCCTAGGGTTTCTCAAGAACGGAGCGCAAGGCGTTGAATTCGCCTGCACTCCAAAAAATCGAGGGCGCGCCCGGGCGCACAGTTTGCACACGCTGTAGGCCTGTTTGTACATGGGTTTGTTTTAGAATCACGGACTTCACATAGAGAAACCGTGCAAGGGGGCCGAACCGGGCCTTTCTTGCCCCTTTCAAGCATCCCCTTCCGACGGCTCGTCGGGGTCGGCGCCGAGGAGCAGCGCGGCCTCGTGGGCGTCCGCGACCTCGACCTCGCGGAGCTTGCTTCTGACCACGCGAGTGCGCCGGCGCGCCATCTCGATCGTACCCGACATCCGGCCGGCCTGGCCGGCGAGGCGCTCGAGGACCTCGTCCATCTTCAGCATCTCGGTCTTGGTGGCGCCGAGGAGGAGGCGGACCTCGTCCGCCTTCTGCTCCAGCGCCAGGGTGACGAAGCCGAGCTGGATGGTGCGCAGGAGGGCGGGGAAGAGGCTCGGGCCGAGGACGAGCACCTTGTGGACGCGGCCGAGCTCCTCGATCAGGCCGGGGATTCGGGCGACCTCGGTGTAGAGCCCGTCGGTGGTGAGGTAGAGGACCGCGAACTCGACGGTGCGCGGGGGGCGAATGTATTTCTCGGCGATCTTGCGCGCCTCGTCGCGCACGCGCCGCTCGATGCCGCGGCGGGCGAGACGCTCGGTCTCGACGTCGCCCGCCTCGATCGCCTGGAGCAGCCGCTCGTAATCCTCGAGCGGGAACTTCGCGTCCACCGGCAGCAGCGGCTTGTCAGCGCCGCGGGCGGGCATGTGGATGGCGAAGTCCACCGCCTCGTCGCTCTCCGGGCCGAGCTTGCAATTGGCCTCGTAGGCGCCGGCGGGGAGGAGGTCGTCGAGCATGGCGCGGAGCTGGGTCTCGCCCCAGCCGCCGCGCGTTTTCACGTTGGCGAAGATGCGCTTGATGTCGCCGATCTCGGCGGTGACCGCCTGGACCTCGCCCATCGCCTTCTGGACGGCCGAGAACTGCTCGATGACCCGGGAGAAGCTCTCCTCCATGCGTTTCTGGACGTTGGCCTGAAGGTCCTCGCTCACCGTCTTCTGGATCTCGGCGAGCTTGGCCTCGTTGCCGAGGCGGAGCTCGGCGAGCTTCTCCTCGGTCATGGCGCGGAGCCGCTCGAAGCGCTCGGCCTCTTCCCGGCCGACGCGCTCGGCGGCCTCGGCGAGATGGAGGCGGAGCTTGCCCTGCTCCTCGGCGAGTGCCGTGCGCATCTCGCCGAGGCTCTGGGCGAGCTGGGTGCGGAGGCCCTCCTGGCGCTCGACGACGAGGGCGGTGAGCGCCCGCTCGGCGTCGGCGAGGCCGCCGCGGCCGCCTTCGGCGGCGGCGAGCATTTGGCGGGCGAGGGACTGGAGGGCGGCGAGCGCGCGGCCCTGCCAGGCGAGCAGGAGCAGGCATGCGAACAGCGCAAGGCCGAGCACGAGGGGAACGAGCGGGGCCGACATCATCTTAACTCCAGGCGAGTCGGCCGCGATTATCGTCTCGCGCGAATGGCGGCGCGAGCGGCGCGGCCAAAAGGGCGGCTTCCCAAGGGGGGAAGCGGCCCAAGGAGGAATGATGGACCAGGTTGCGTTCCGGATTGAGCAGGACAGCTTGGGCGAAGTGCCGGTGCCGGCGGAGGCCTACTGGGGCGCGCAGACGGCGCGGGCGATCCGGAACTTTCCGATCTCGGGGGTGAAGCTCTCGCACTACCCGAACCTCCTGGCCGCGCTTGCCATGGTGAAGGCGGCGGCGGCGGCGGCCAACGCAGCGCTCGGGAAGCTGCCGGCGGAGAAATGCCGCGTCATCGTCGCCGCGGCGAAGGAGGTCATCGCGGGAAGGCTCGGCGAGCAGTTCCCGATCGACGTGATCCAGGGCGGCGCGGGCACCTCGACCAACATGAACATGAACGAGGTGCTGGCCAATCGCGGCCTCGAGCTGCTCGGGCGGCCGCGCGGGGACTATGCCGCGCTGCACCCGAACGACGACGTCAACATGTCGCAATCGACCAACGACGCCTATCCGACCGCGGTTCGCGTCGCGATCCTGCTCTCGACGGGCGCGCTCACGGCCGCACTCGACCGGCTGGCCACCGCGCTGGCGCGCAAGGCCGAGGAGTTCGCGCACATCCTGAAGCTCGGGCGGACGCAGATGCAGGATGCCGTGCCGATGACGCTCGGCGAGGAGATGGGCGCCTTCGCCGTGACCGTGCGCGAGGACATGCTGCGGCTCGGCGAGGCCGGGCGGCTGCTGCACGAGATCAATCTCGGCGGCACGGCGATCGGCACCGGCATCAACGCCGACCCGGCCTATGCGCCGCGCGCGATCGCCGAGCTTTCCGCCCTCTCGGGCTTTCCGCTGGTGCAGTCCGCCAACCTCGTCGAGGCGAGCTGGGACATGGGCGCCTTCGTGCTCTACTCCGGCGTGTTGAAGCGGGTGGCGACGAAGCTCTCGAAGATCGGGAACGATCTCAGGCTGCTTTCGTCGGGGCCGCGCGGCGGGCTCGGCGAGATCCGGCTGCCCGCCGTGCAGCCCGGCTCCTCGATCATGCCCGGGAAGGTCAATCCGGTGATCGCGGAGGTGCTGACGCAGGTGTGCTTCCAGGTCATCGGCAACGATCTCGCGGTGACGATGGCGGCGGAGGCCGGGCAGCTCCAGCTCAACCCGTTCGAGCCGCTGATTGCCTACAATATCCAGGAATCGCTGATGCTGCTGACGAACGTGGTCAATGTGTTCGCGGAGCGATGCGTGGCGGGGATCGAGGCGCGGGAGGAGAATTGCGCGCTTCATGTCGAGGCAAGCGTGGGGATCGTGACGGCGCTCGTGCCGGCGATCGGGTACGAGCGGGCGACGCGGCTCGCGAAGGAGGCGCTCGCCTCGGGGCGGACGGTGAGGGAGCTGGCGGTGCAGCAGAACCTGTTGCCGGCGTCCGAGCTCGACCGGCTGCTCGATGCGCGCCGGCTCGCGGAGATGCGGCAGTGAAGGCGCCTTTCTTCCATGAGGATTTCGTGGCGGGCCAGCGCTTCGTGGGGCCGGCGCGGCATGCGGTGGAGGCGGAGGCGATCAAGGCATTCGGCCGGGAATACGATCCGCAGCCGATGCATATCGACGAGGCGGCGGCTGCCGCGGGGCGCTATGGCGGGCTGATCGCGAGCGGGTGGCAGACGGCCGCGGTGACGATGCGGCTTCTGATGAGCGGGGGGCTGCCGCCGATCGCCGGCGGGAGCGTGGGCGCCGGCGTGGAGGGGCTCGCCTGGCCGCTTCCGGTGCGGCCGGGCGATGTGCTCTCGGTCGAGACCGAGGTGCTGGAGACGCGGGTCTCGCGCTCGCGGCCGGAGTTCGGGCTGGTGAAGTTCCGCGCGCGGACGCTCAACCAGGCGGGCGAGGTGGTGCAGGAGATGACGAGCACGCTCTTCGTGCCGCGGCGCAAGGTGGGCGCATAGACAGGCGGGGGTATAGTTCGGACCGTCGGAAGGGCGGACTTTCCAAAAGGGAGGGATTCCATGGAAGCGGGTGTTGGGCCGAAAGCCGTGAGCTTCGATACGCCGCTCCGCGGCCGCATCTACGACAGCATCGCCGAGACCATCGGGAACACGCCGCTGGTGCGTATCCCGCGCATCTGCCGCGAGGAAGGCATCACGGCGGACGTTTGCCTGAAGCTCGAATTCTTCAACCCGATTGCGAGCGTGAAGGACCGGATCGGGGTCAGCATGATCCTCGCCCTCGAGGAAGCGGGAAAGCTCGGGCCGGGGGGTGTGATCGTCGAGCCGACGTCGGGGAATACGGGGATTGGGCTCGCGTTCGTTGCTGCGGCGCGCGGCTATCGGCTGATCCTGACGATGCCGGAATCGGTCTCGGTGGAACGGCGCAAGATGGTGCGCATGCTCGGCGCCGAGGTGGTGCTGACGCCCAGGGAGAAGGGCATGCCGGGCGCGATCGCGCGGGCCGAGGAGATTCTGGCGGCGACGCCGGGTGCGGTGATGCCGAACCAGTTCGCGAACCCCGCGAATCCGGCGATTCACCGAAGCACGACGGCGGAGGAGATCTGGCACGACACGGGCGGGCGCGTGGATGCGATCGTTTCGGGGATCGGCACGGGCGGGACGCTCACGGGGTGCGGCGAGGTGCTGAAGAGGCGGCTGCCGGGGCTTCGGATGATCGCGGTCGAGCCGGAGGCGAGCCCGGTGCTTTCGGGTGGCGCGCCGGCGCCGCACCCGATCCAGGGGATTGGGGCGGGGTTCGTGCCGGAGGTGCTGGAGAGGAGCCTGATCGACGAGATCATCCAGGTCGGAAACGAGGAGAGCTTTGCGGCGGCGCGGCGGCTCGCGCGAGCCGAGGGGATTCCGGCGGGAATTTCGTCGGGGGCGGCGCTGGCGGCGACGCTGAAGCTCGCGCGGCGCCCCGAAATGGCGGGCAAGCGGATCGTCACGATCATTCCCGACTTCGCCGAACGCTATATGTCGACCGCACTTTTCGAAGGGATGGACGGGTAGGGCCGCGGGGCAGAGGTTGCGGGCGGAGGGTTGGCGTTCGGAGCCGTCGCGCCGAAGGCGCCGAAGGTGAATCCACCTTCGGCGATCACGTTCTAGAGCGGGATGCGTTCGCTTCGGCTCACGCATCCCGCTCTAGGTCTTTGTTTTCCCGCGTGATTCACGCCTTCGGTGATTCAACCTTCGGCGATCACGCTCTAGGGGGCGCGGAAGGTGGTGATCAGGTTTTTCGGTGCGCGGATTTCTCGATTTTCGCAGCGACAGTAGCCGGCGACAAGAATTGGATGGCGCCGTGTCGGGCCAGCCTGAGGCGACCGGCCTCGGCGCCGGCGTTGGGGAAATCAGCTCGAAGGCGGCGCCAGAGACAACACCACGCGCCGGTTCTGCGCGCGCCCCTGCGGGGTGTCGTTCGAGGCGACCGGATCGGCATCACCGTATCCATGCGCCGAGATCAGGCTCGGATTGACGCCCTGCGAAACGATATACTGCATGACGTTGTCGGCCCGCTTTTCCGACAGGATCTGGTTCGAGGTGATGCCCTGCTGCCGCAGGGC
>DATJTV010000335.1:0-4996 GCA_035503055.1 Acetobacteraceae bacterium | reverse complement strand
CGGCGGCAATCAGCCGGGCTACACGAGCATGATGAACGAAACCCGCGCGGGTGCGATTGCTGCGCTGAAAGAGCACGCGGCCGCCTGTGGAGCAAATGCGGTGATCGCCATGCGCTTTGATTCGGGGGAATTCGACTCCGGGCGCGGGCAATCGATGGCAGAGATAACGGCGTACGGCACGGCTGTCATTCTCGAACCGACAGAGTGAGCGCGAGGACCCCGCGTGAATGCCGCGCCAGGTCGCGATGAGTACGAGGAACCGGGAAAATGACCGCTGAACATCGAAATCATGCTGCGCAAATGCAGGACCGGGGCGAGGCGTACTGGGGCGAGGCCGTGGCTTCGGGGCGAGCCGTGCAGGCCAGCGAGGCTGGAGCCCGTCCGCCGGAGCCTCGCCGGTATAGAACGGCGGAAGGGCATGACGCAGTGGTCACGTCGATCGGAACCGACGGCAGACTACACGGCCACGTTCCTGGGCATTTCGCCGCCACCTCGTGGCACCGCGACGGGCGGCACGATCGAGCCAGAAACTTCGATCTGGACATCAACCGCTCGCTCGACCAGACGGCGACCCAAGACGCGGCCGCTGGCCGCCATGCAGAGGCCACGGCAGAACCAGTCCCAGATAGCGGGTTGAACCCGTGAGAGTGACCCACGTCAAAAAGGCTGCAAGCCGAGGCCGAGGTGCCGCTCAAAGTGAGAGGCCCTGATCGTAGTCCCGGGACAGGCGCTGATCCGGCTCGTGGGCTGCGCTGTCGCGCACTGTCCGGGGGCTTTCGCGACGCAGCGCATGCGCCAGTCGCCGTTGGAGGTCGGCGCCGGCGCGCGCCAACATCGGACTCGCTCGCCCGAGTTGATGGGTCACCATGCGCCGGACGCGATCGCCGGTCTCCGCCAGCCGCTCGATGATGCCTTGGCGATGCTGGCGCGCGACCTCGAAGCCTCTGGTAAAGCTGTACTCCTCGCGCGCCTGCAGTCGTGCCCGGCCGTCGAGGAACTTCCCGAGGAGCTCATCGCGCCGGGCGCTACTTTCGAGCTTTGCTTCGTGCCGCGCGAGACCCTCAAGAAAATGCCACGCGGTCGCGCGGCGGGCCCTGTCCGCCTCGGTCACGATGTCCGTGGCATTCAGCTTTTCGGGTCGGCGGTTGATGTTGCGCGCCCAGTTCATCCAGAGGTCTGGCTCGCGGACCGGCCGCGGGTCGCCGAGCGGCCGACGATTGACGACCTCCTGCTTCTCGGCGCCTTCCGAGGTGAGCCAGTAGTCGCGCTCTCGGTGCCGGGAGCCGGAGACGTAGGTCTTGTGTCCGTCGGTTGCCTGCGAGCCCGCGGGGGTGACGAAGAGATGCTCCGTCGACGTCGCGCCCTGGGCGGTGTTGGTGGTCGTGGCGTAGCCGTAGGTGAGCAGCATCCGGCCCGTTCGCGGGTCGGCAAGGGTTTCCCACCTGACCAACCCTTCCGTGCCCTTCTCGTTGCGCAGGACGAGGCCGGTGGGCCGGATCGACCGAACTTCGAGGATCGAGCCATTGTCGCCGATGACCCCGGCGCGGCCGTCGCCGAGGCTGGCGTTTGTGCGGCTGAACAGCCGGACGCGGTCACCGATCGCGAGCGGGAGCTTGTAGTCGGCGCCCGCATTCGGGTCGGTCGCCTCGAGCACCCTGCGGTTGCGGCCGAGCTCGCCGGCGGCCTGCAGCCGCACGCGGATCGCCTCGCCGATCGCCCGGGCGTCGTCATTCGTCGGCGTGCTCACCGTGAGCGTGTACCCACGGCGGTTGGCATTGGCTGCCTGGCGTTCGTGCCAGAGCTCGGCCGTGCGGGCGACGACGTCCCGGTAGCCCCCGGGAACGATCTCCGCCGCGCCGTCCTGGCGCTTCATCTCGAGCGCGGTGGCCGCTTCACCGTGGCGGAGCAGGTTGGTGATCTCGCGTGCCCGGGGGTCGGTCTGGCGCACCGTCGTCTCGATCGTCGCGATCTTGCCGAGCGCCTTCTCGATGAGGCCGGTGACGAAGCCCGCCTCGATGGCCTGGCACTGCTTCGGATCGCCGATCATCACCATTCGGAAGCCGTGGAGCTCCTGCAGGCGGAGCAGCTGGAGGACCTGTCGCGCCCCAATCGTCGCCAGCTCGTCAATCACAACGACGCTTTTGTGGGTCAGGGGGAGACGCCCCGATTGGGCGCGCTGGAGAAAGACGCTCACCGCCGCGAACGTATCGCCGGCGTCCGGCTTCAGACCGGCGCCGAGCATGTCGCGTGCCTGGCGCCAAGCGAGGCTGATGCCATGGACGTCAGCCCCCTTGGCGTGCCAGGCCGTGACCAGCGGCTTGAGCAGCGTCGTCTTGCCCGCGCCGGCGGCACCAATCGCCGCGGCGAAGCGTCCGCTCATGCCGAGATGGTTGATGAGCCGGAGTTGGGCCCGTCCATGCTCGCCCGAGAAATCGAGCCCGGAGGCCTCCACCGCGCGCTTGATCTCTGGGGGCGTGAGCAGCCCCCGCCGGTCCCTCCCGTGCTTGCGGGCAAGCTCAATCAGCGCGCTTTCCTGGGCGACATGCGCCCTGGTGGTCAGCCGGTCTTCCGTGATCTCAACGCCTTCGTTGTGGCGATCGGGGATTGTGATCGGTACCGCGATCAGCGTCGTCCTGGCCGCCGCGCCGTCGTGCGGCGCAACGCCGCTGTCCACAATTCCGCGTTGGGTGAACGCCCGCCGCACCATTTCCACGTCGGCCGCGCTATCGATCCCGGAGGCAATCAACCCGCGCGCCGCGGCAATCCTCGCATCCGCTTCCTTGATGACGGCCCGGCGCCCAAAGTCATGCGCCAGCATCCGAGATCCCGCCTCATACGCCCGCTCGAGGCGCTCGTGTTCCTTGAGCCCCCTGGCGAGCCGGCTAGGGTCGAGCACGCTTCCGTGCCGATAGCCGAGGGCAGCAGCTTGACGCTGCCAGGAGGCGAAGTCGCTGAGGTCGTCACCCTTCGCCGTGCGGCTTGCAAATGCGCCCCCCTTCAGCAGCCGGATCCGCTCGTCAGGCGACATCAGTTCCCAATTGGTGCCGACCGACCTCGCATACGCTTTGGCGTCGGCAACGGCGTCGCGTGTGCGTTTGCTGAATGCCGCGCGCACCGCCTCAGGAATCGCGGTCAGCCGCGCCGCGCCAAGCGTCTCGTCCAACCCCACCTCGGCGCCATGTGCCCGCAGGTTCCGGGCGAGATGCGCCTGGTAGATCGCACCCCACTCGTGAATCCGACGGTGCATTTGGATCGTATCGAGCGAGCCCACGCGCCCGCCCGGCGTGATGACCACGTTCGGCACCGCGACGTGCGTGTGAAGCTGCGGATCGCCGGCGACCTTCACCGTCACCAGCTCCGTCTCGACCGTGCCGTCCGGGTTGGTGCGCGCGATCTCGAGCGTCGGCCGCGCCGCGTAGTGATCGAAAGTGATCCAGCCGATCGCGCCCTTCTCCGCGCCGTCCTTACCGCCCTGCCCCATCCGCGCCTGCCCAATGCTCTCGGCAACGTCGAGCATCGTCGCGTAGACCGCCTCCCGGTGTGCCTGCGCGATCAGGTTCCGCTCCGCTTCGGTCGGCGCGAAGGCCCAGGCGAGGGAGACTGATTTGTCGGCACTGAAGGTAAAATCCACGTACCCGATCGGCGTGCGCGCGTGGCTGATCGCTTGCCGCCAAGTCAACACGTCGAGCGCCTCCCCCTTCGCCGTCAGGCCGCTCAGGACATTGGCCTGCTCCGCCTCGGTAAGTGCCTTACCACTCTCCGCGCCGAGGGCCTTGGCCAAGCGCACCAGGGCAGGCATCGCGACGTCCTCACCAAGCGCGCTGCCGTCGGCGCGTCGCCCAGCAAGCACGTGGGCAAGCTCGTCGCGGGTCGGCAGGCGCATCGGATCGACCCCGAAGATCTGCGAGAGGGGAAGCGTGGCCTTCTGGTACTGCTTGCCCTCGATCTTCGCGCCATCCGTCCGAGAGCCTGCGAGCAGGCAGGCGATTTCGTCGCGGGTCGGCGGCCGGGAGAGATCGAGGCCGAGCAGCGTGGCGAGCCGCGGGTCCATGTCGCGCCGCGGCTCCGGCGCCATACCCGGCTGTACGGCGTCCGTCGCCTGCGCGTGATCCTGGCCGTCGATCGCCGCGCCGGCGGTGATGCCGCGCTGGTAGTAGGTCGCGAGATCCTGGGCGGTCGCCGGCAGCGTCTGGGTAATCAGGTGATCGGCCATCTTGCGGGCCACACCCGCGGAGCCCGCCGCGCCGGCGCGGAACGTCAGCATTCCGCGTCCGACGCGCCGCGTTGATGTGTGTGCAGGTCGTCAAAGGGGCCGGCCGTTGGTTGTGCTGCTGGCCCGCTCGCCGCCGCCTCCGCTGCAGTCTTCGTGCCTGCGCGCGCTACGTCAGGCGTTGGGGGTTCGGTCCCCACGCCGAGCGCGCCGGCGAGGCCGCGAATCACGCCCGCTTCGACTTCGGCGCCCAATTCGCCCAGCTCGTTCTCGACGCGCTCAAGCACCATCGTCTGGTCGCGCAGGGCTACGGCGACACCAGCCATCGCCTCTTCCAGCGGATGCGGCTCGTCGCTCGGCGTCGCCGCTTCAATCAGCTTCGCCAGCATCTCAGTTTGCGTACGCTGCGTCTCAATCATGAGTCTGAGTGCACTTTTTATCTGACGTAGCTCGTATTCGACGGCATCAGAGCCGGCAGCAGAAAGTGCTGTCATCGTGGTCTCATCTCGCTGCCGACCGTACCCGATCGTGGCGCGTCACCGCAAGCCTCGTCAAGCACCATAGGTGCAATGGTCTGTGACGAAAGCTTCACTTCATCGCGAATCTGAGTGATTCCTTCGGCGACTCTTTGATGCTACTCTCTCATGCACACGTCGAGCCCTTCCTGATTCCGTTGGTGATCCCTTGATGCATCCTTTCGGTAACTGACATGCACCCAACTCGTACCCGAGACTGATCGGATGGATCAGAATACGACCCCTGAAATCGAGCTTCTCCGCGGCGAGC
>DATJTV010000334.1:0-4059 GCA_035503055.1 Acetobacteraceae bacterium | reverse complement strand
CGCGCGGCGGACCGCCGCGCGCAGGTCGGCACCGGAGACCGCTCGGAGCGCATCCGCACCTACAATTTCCCGCAAGGCCGTGTCACCGACCATCGCATCGGCCTCACCCTCTATAAGCTCGATCGCATCCTCGAAGGCGATCTCGATCCGCTGATCGATCCGTTGATCGCCGAGGACCAGGCGGCCCGCCTCGCGGCTGAGAGCTGAAGGGACGCGGGTGCCGTGTCAGGCGTCGGTTTCCGGCAGTACGTCGATTCTGAGCGGCAAGATCTGCCCGAGCCAGGCGGCATGGCGCGTGTGGTCGTCGCGCGGGCGCCCCGTCTCGGGATGGACCAGCACGGTGAGCCCCATGCGGTTCAGCATGAGGAAGGGCACGAGCACCGGAAACAGCTCCGCGGCAAAGGCGATCTGGTACATCGCGCCGGGATGCGGCCCAACCGGGACGTCGTGCCATCGTCCCATGCGCGCGGGGAACCGCGCCTCGACCCAGCCGCGCAAAGAAGCGGCCCGCGCTCGGCTCTCGGGGTCGGCCGGGTCGTAATAGATGTGGGCGTGATAATCGGCGATTTCTGTGACGTCCTTTGGCGCCGCGTCCTTTGGTGCGATTTCCTTCGGCGCATCTTCCATGCGTGCCTCCTCGGGATGGGCCGCGATCATACGCCACGAGCGGGCCCAAGGTCATCGCGCGGCCGGTGGGGCCCTGGACGAGGCGGGTGCCACGTGCGTAGGCTTGCCGCGGCGGTCCGCCGTCGGGGGAAGAAACGCGCCATGATCAAGCGATTTCACGTGCTCTATGTCGGGCAGATCGCGCTCGATAATGTCGGGCTTCAGGGAACGCCGGCCAACGAGCGGCGTTATTCCAACCGGCGCCTCTCGGAAGCCTTGTGGACGGCGCGCGATATCGCGCTGGTGATGGAGGAGTGCGGGTTCTACGCGCTCTGGACCGCGGAGCATCATTTCCAGCGCGAGGGCTACGAATGCCTGCCGAACCTGGTGCAGCTCGGGCTCTGGCTCGCGACCCAAACGAAACGGCTCAAGTTCGGCTGCGCCTTCAACGTGCTGCCGATGTGGCACCCGATTCGCCTGGCCGAGGATTACGCGATGGCCGATATCGTGACGGACGGGCGCATCATCATGGGCGTCGGGCGCGGCTACCATACGCGCGAGGTGGAGACGCTCGGCGGGCCGCTCCTCGATGCCGACAAGAACCGCGCCTGGTTCGAGGAGGAGCTCGAGCTCCTGCTCAAGTGCTTCAACGAGGAATCCTTTCATTTCAAGGGAAAATTCTTCGAATGCCCGCCCCCGGTCGAGTATCGCGGCTACGGCTTGCGCGAAATCACGGTGGTGCCGCGGCCCAAGCACCTGCCCGTCGAGATCTTCATGCCGGTGGCCAGCGGCCGGACGATCGAGATGATGGCCCGCTACGGCCTCAAGCCGATGGTGACGCTGAACGGGGAGAAGATCCTGGACGACGTCGTGCATGCCTACCAGGCCGCGTGCCGCAAATTCGGCCGCGAGAAGGCGCCCGGCGAGGACATGATCTGGGGGGCAGGGCTCTGCCTCGCGGCAAGCCGCGAGGAGGCGATGCGCCTGATCGAGCCGGCGCACGATGAGCGCTACAAATGGTTCGCGCCATTCGGGTTCGTGCGCTACGCCGACGAAGAGGGCCGGCCCTGGGGAACGCCGGGCGCGCCGGCGCGCACGCCCTCGCTTGCCGACGGGGTCGCGCAGAAGGCGTGGTTCTGCGGTCCGCCCGAGGAGGTGATCGCGGGGATCCGCTCGATCGAGGCGAAATATCCCGGGCTCGAGGACTTCATGATCCATTGGGCCGAGGGCATGGGGCCCGAAGAATTCACCCGCCAGCTCCGCTGGTTCGCGGGTGACGTAATGCCGGCCTTCGGTGTGGGGTAGGGCCCGCCTCTGCCCGGTAGCGTCAGGGTTTCGGCGCAGGTTGACGCGCGGCGGCCGACGCCTGTTCGACCGCGAGGCGGATCAGCGCCGCCATGCTGGGAAGGTTGAGCTTGGCGCGGATCTGCGCGGCGACCGCGGCGGCGGTGCGGTAGCTCACGCCGATTTCCGCCGCTACCTCGGCGAGGCTCCTTCCGGTGCTGAGCAATGCCAGCACCTCGCGCTCGCGCGCCGACAACCCGCGCAGCGGGCTCTCGCCGGGCCGCAGATTCATCAGCGCGAGCTTCTGCGCGACCGGCCGGCTGAGATAGACCTCGCCCGCGCCGATGCGCTCCACAGCCTCGAGCAGCGCAGCCGGATCGTCGTTCTTGCTGACATAGCCGCGCGCCCCGGCCTCCAGCGCCCCGGCCACCATGACCGGCTCCTCGTGCATGCTGAAGACCAGCACGGTCAGGCCCGGCGCCGCGGCAAGCATCCGCCGCAGCAGGGCGAGCCCGCCATCGGCGAGGCCGAGATCGAGGATGACGAGATCCGGAGATGCCTCGCCGCAGAGGCGCAGCCCTTCGGAAGCGGTCTCCGCCTCGATCACGCTATCCTCGCCCCGCTCCTCGAGCAGGCGCCGGCAGCCGGCGCGGACGATCGGATGGTCCTCGATCAAGAGGACGCGGCTCATCGCACCGCCCCGGCGAGCAGGTCCATCGTCACGGCGATCTCCGTTCCGCCGGAGGGACGGTTGCCGATGGAGAGCCGCCCGTTCAGCGCCCGCACGCGCTCGCTCATGCCGAGCAGCCCGAAGCCGAAGCGGATCCCGGGCGGCAGCCCGCGCCCATCGTCGCGCACGAGAACGCGCACCGCGTGGCCGACACCTTCCATCCGCTCCAGGCACACCTCCACGCGCCGCGCTCCGGCGTGCCGCGCGGCATTGGTCAGGCATTCCTGCACGACCCGGTAGAGGGCGAGCCCGGTCGCCTCGCCGTCCACGGCGACCTCCTCGGCCCGCACGCTGAAGTCGATCCCCGGGCAGTGTTCCTGCCACCCGGCGACCAGCTCGCGCAGAGCCTCGGCCAGCCCGAGCTGGTTGAGCGCGAGCGGCCGGAGCCGCGCCAGGATGCGTGCGTTGGTCTGCTGGATGCTATCGGCCAGGCGCCCGATCGCCCGCGCGCGCTCGGCGATGCACGCGAGCGGGGCTTCGCCACGGCGGCAGCCGCCGAGAATGCTCGCGGCCTCGGCGCGAATGCCGAAGAGCACCGGTCCGAGCTCGTCGTGCAGCTCGTGCGCGATCTCCTTGCGCTCCGCCTCCTGCAGGCCGATCAGCGCGTCGATCAGCCGGTGGTTGTCCTCGGTGACCTGCCCGAGCGCCTGCGCGAGGCTGTTGAACTGCTCACCGATGCGTGCGAGCTCGGTGACGGCGATCGGGGCGAGGCGTGCCGCATAGTCGCCGCGCTCCAGCCGGTCGAAACCGTGCTGCAGCGCCGCAACGGGGCGGAGCGCGCGGCGAACGGTCCAGAGGCTCAGCATCACGATCGCGGCGGAGGCGACGAGGAGGAGGCCGCAGAGCCAGACGAGCTCTTCCCAGATCTCGGCGAGCTCGTCGAGCGGGTTCGAGAGCATCTCGACCCGTGCCACCTCGCGCCCGCGGACAATGACGGGGAAGAGCTCGATCTTCGGATCGAGATCGAAGAGGCGCGCGAACCAGAGCGGCACGCCCGCCCGATCCGGCAAGAGGCCAGGCAGCTCGGAGGCGGCAATCTGTTCCGGGCCCGTAGCGATTCGGAAGACGACGTGGCGCACCTCGGGCAGCTCCGCTTGAAGCCGGCTGAGTGCGGCATCGGCGCTGCCGGCGGTGCGGACGTCGGCGAGCGCGGCGGCGACCAGAAGGCGGCCGAGCCGCATGCCCGACGTCACCTCCGCCCGCACCCGCTGCGGTGCCCAGACGAGTTCGTCGCCGATCGTGGCGGCGAGCCCGAGTGCCAGGATCACCGCCGGGATCATCACCAGCTGCAGCTTGAGGGACATCGCGCGTCCGTCCTCCCGCCCTGTCGCGGGGCGGCATTTTTTGCAACTCCCCGCACATTCTGCCGAGCATGCGGCAATGAGTATTATGGACCCGCCGCACCGGCGGTGGCCACACTGCTCGCGGTGCCCGCCGCG
>DATJTV010000333.1:0-8927 GCA_035503055.1 Acetobacteraceae bacterium | reverse complement strand
AAGTTGTAGCGGAAGCGGTACCGGCAATCGTCTAGCTCCAGCAGGCGCTCGCGCACGTGCGAGCCGTCCGTCAGAACGAAGGAGCGGATCGCGCCGACCGCGTCGGCGTCACGGCCCTCCTCGATCTCGCTCTGCTCGATCGCGGGATGCCAGAAAGGGAGGGCGTTGAAGTCGCGCGTGATTTGCCAGACGGCCTCGACCGGCGTTGGAATGATCCTGCTTGCGTAGGCTCTCGCCATGGCTCTTCCCTCTCCGAATCCGCTATCGTGTGATGGCCTTGAATGCACGCGTCTGCTCGGCGATCGCCCGCTCCGTGGGCAGGCGCTCCATCGAGCTTGCGCCGTAGAAGCCATGGCAGCGCGGCGAGCGCGACAGCACGAAGCGGGCGTCGGCCGCGGTCGCGATCGGCCCGCCGTGGCAGAGCACGATAACGTCCTCGCGGAGCGCATGACCGGCTGCGGCAATCGCATCGATGCGCCTGACGCATTCCTCGAGCGAGAGGGACGTGCCGGCGCCGACGGAGCCTCCCGTGGTCAAACCCATGTGGGCCACGAGGATATCGGCTCCGGCTGCCGTCATCGCGCGCGCCTCGTCCGGCGTGAACACATAGGGCGTGGTGAGAAGATCTCTTTGCCGCGCGAGGCGGATCAGCTCGACCTCGAGCCCGTACCCCATGCCGGTTTCCTCTAGATTCGCGCGGAAATTACCGTCGATCAGCCCGACCGTTGGAAAATTCTGGATGCCAGAAAATCCGAGAGCTTTGAGCTCGTCGAGAAACACGCCGAACAGGCAGAACGGATCCGTTCCGTTGACACCGGCGAGCACCGGTGTCTGCCGGACCACGGGGAGCACCTCACTGGCCATCTCGCGCACGATCTCGTTCGCATTGCCGTAGGCCAGCATGCCGGCAAGGGAACCCCGCCCGGCCATGCGATAGCGGCCCGAGTTGTAGATGACGATGAGGTCGATGCCGCCGTTCTCCTCGCACTTGGCGGAAAGCCCGGTGCCGGCCCCTCCGCCGATAATAGGAATGCCACGGCGGATCATATCCTGAAAATGCGAGACAAGTGCCGTGCGTTCCATGCCGCGCATTTCAGGTGACTCCGGCGAGCTCGGTGAAATGCGCGGCAAGCGCCGCGGCGAATGCGTCATCGTTGAGATGGAGCGGCATCCGGACGAGCCTGCGGTTGCTCGCGGGCCGGAATCCGGCTTCAAGAGCCGAGAACAGGGAAGCGTCCGCCGCCGGATCGTAGAAAGGCATACCGGGCGCGTCGAGCGCGGAGACGCCGTGCTCGGGGATCAGCAGGCGGAGTGGGCCCTCGCAGCGATCGAGGCGTGCGGCGATCCAGGCGCCGATGCGTGCATTCTCCTCGGTGGTGGTACGCATCAGGGTGACCTGCGGGTTGTGACGGTAAAGCAGGCGCTGGCGGTAGCGCTCCGGAACCGTCTCCATCGCGCCAAAATTCACCATATCGAGCGCGCCGCACGAGACGACGCACGGCAGCTGCCTGCGCATCACGGCGCCAAAGCGGTCTTCCTGGCAAGGCAGGACGCCGCCCATCAGAAAATCCGCCACCTCGGTGGTGGTGACATCGATGACGCCCGCAATGAGACCAGAATCAACGAGCTTCTCCATCGACTGCCCACCGGTTCCCGTAGCGTGGAAGACGAGGCAATCCCAGTCTTCGCTAAGGATCTGCGTGAGCCGCGTCACGCAAGGCGTCGTAACGCCGAACATCGTGATGCCGAGCGAGGGCTTGTCCGTGCACCGCTCCTGAATGGGCGGCGGCGGCGCGGCGCCGGCCATCCCAGCGATCGCGTGCGCGGCATTGGAGAGCACAATGCGCGAGATGCGGTTGAGGCCGGCGATGTCGGTCACCGAATGCATCATCGCAATGTCGCTCGGCCCGACGTACGGCGCCACGTTGCCGGAGGCAACGGTCGAGACCATGAGTTTCGGCACGCCGACCGGCAACGCCCGCATAGCGGGGGTGATCAGGGCGGTGCCGCCAGACCCGCCGAGGCCGATGAGGCCAGTGACGTCCTCGCGGCTGAGGATGAAGCGCTCGAATGCGTCCGCCATGCCGGCGATCGCGCTCCCCCGATCGCCCGTGAAGACGTTGGCGGCGCCGCTCGGATGAAAGGCGGCGACGGCGGCAGGGGGAAAATCCGTCCCAAGGCGGCTATTCTTGGCTTCGTCGCTCGTGGAGAGATCGACAAGCACGGCCCCGACCCCTGCCCCGACGACCCGCTCCTTCACATACGCGAGCTCGCGGCCCTTGGTGTCACAGGTACCGGCGACATAGATCGGCATCCTCGTCCTCCCTCGGCCGCCATTGCCTATCCCGCACCGCCCGGGGACGAGGCAAGACGACGCGGTGGGTCGGCAAGCCTCTCACCGCGATGGAACAGCATCGCGTGCTCGATCGGGCAGACCACGAAGACCTCGGCGCCGATCTCGGGCGCACCGCGTGACGGACCCACCGCCGGCGCGACCTTGGCCTTGATGCGGCTTCCGCCCACCGCGAGGGTCACCAGATGCTGCCCGCCGATCGCAACAGCTCTGCGCAGCACGCGTGCAGACACGCCGTCGGGCACCGGCGCGCTGGCGATGCGGACATATTCGGGCCGAATGCCGAACCGAACATCCTCAAGCCCTGCAGGCGGCACAATCAGGGGGAACGGCACGCCGTCCACCACGAAACCACCCCCCTGGGCGGGCCGCGAACTCAGAAAGTTCATGCCCGGATTGCCGAGGAACCAACCACCGAACTCGCTGTTCGGCTCGTCGTACAGTTCGCGCGGCGGCGCGCATTGCGCGATCTCGCCGTCACGCATCAGCGCGATCTGGTCGGCGAGCGTCATCGCCTCGGTCTGGTCGTGCGTCACATAGACGATGGTCTGCCTGACGTGCCGGCGTAGTTCCTTGAAGGCACGGATCAGCGCGAGCTTCGCGTGCACCTCGACATTTGTTGTCGGTTCGTCGAACAGGGTAACGGCGGCGCGGCGGGCAATGGCGCGGCCGACGGCGACTTTCTGACGAGAGCCAAGATCCAGGCGGTCGATGTGCAGCCGGCGCGCGTCGCCGAGCTCGAGGATCTCGATCACCTCCTCCACCCGCCGGCGCCGGTCCGCCGGTGTGAGCGTGCGGTCGTTCGCCAACGGCAGATCGATGTTCTCGATGACACTCAGCGTGCGGTACATCACCGGGTACTGGAACACCATCGCGACGTCGCGCCGCCGGGCGGGAAGCGCGGTCACGTCACGATCGCCGAAGCGGATCGTTCCGCCGCTCGGGCGTTCGAGGCCGGCGATCATCCTGAGGAGCGTGGTCTTGCCGCAGCCGGACGGCCCGAGTAGGCAGGTCACGGCCTCCTGCGGAAAAACGAAGGAAATGTCCTTGACCGCGAGGAGCGAGCCGAACTGACGCCGCAGCCCCTCCACACGGACGTCAGCCATCCTGCATCTCCGCGGGTACGCCCGTGGTTCGCCCGATGCGCCGGCCGCTCGCTCGGTCGAACAGGATTGGACCGCCAGGCCGGATCGTGAACGGAAACGGGTCGCCGAGATCGATATGCACCGTCGCCCTGCCGGGGATCGTGGTGACCAGCGTCGTCTCCCCGAACCGGACATAGACCACGGATTCGGAGCCAAGATTCTCCACGAGCGTCACCTCGCCGACACCGAGCGGAGCGGTTCCGGACGCGGCCGGAGCGATGTCCTCGGGCCGGATCGCCACCACTGCCTCGGAGGGCACCGCGCCGTCCTCGAGCGCGACCCGGAGCGCCCCGACGGCCGTTATGCAGACTACGCTCGTCGGGTCCAAGTGCCCGGGAAGGATGTTGCAGCGGGGAAATCCGACGAGTTCGGCGGTGCGCAGGCGGGTTGGATCGTAGTACACAGCGTCCACCGGTCCGGCCTCGACGACGCGGCCCCGGTCCATGACCACGAGGTGCTCGGCCATCGTCAACGCCTCGAGGGGATCGGCCGTGACGTAAAGAAAGGTGGCGCCGATTTCCGCACGCATGTCCTTGAGATCCTCCATCAGGCTTTCACGCAGCTTGAAATCAAGACCGACCAGCGGATCATCGAGGATGAAGATGTCGGCATTCTTAAGGATCCCGCGGGCGATGGCCGCGCGCTGCTTCTCGCCGCCGGAAAGCTGGCTCGGCCGCTTTGAAAGGAGCGGACGGATCCGCAGCATCCCGGCCGCCTGATCGACGCGGGCGGCAATCTCGGGTCGTGGGACACCCTGCAGCGCCATGGGATAGGCGATGTTGTCGAACACGCTCATGTGCGGAAAAAGCGCGAAAGATTGCGGCACGTAGCCGATCGAGCGTTCGGCCGCCGCCAGTAGCGTGATGTCCTGCCCGTCGAAAAGGATCCGTCCGGCCGAAGGCGCTTCGAGCCCGATCAGGATGCGCATAAGCACAGACTTTCCAGATCCCGGCGGGCCAGAAAACACCGTAAGGCTCGCAGGTTCGACATCGAGGTCAATCCCATTCAGCGCAAATGCGCCGCGGTAGGACTTGCTCAGGCCCTCAAAGCGAATCTGGCTCATGATCCTACTGCCCGAGTTGGGCGAGAGTGGGCACGAGCAGGATGCCAATCACGAACACGGAAGCCGTCACGGCAAGGATAATAACGACGGCGCGGAGTGCCCGCCAGCCGCGCGCGGCGCGCGGGACATTGCCGACCGCGATGTTGAGGATGGTAGCGCCGATGACGGTGAGAAGGCCAAGTTGGTAAAGAAGAAAGCTCCATTGCTGCGTGATCAGCAGAAAGCCAACCATCATCAGGATGATCAGCGCGAGCTCGACGCGCGGAAGAATGCGGCCTTCCACAGGCTCAGACCTCTCCGCGCACGGTACCGAAGGTCATGCCGACCAGAAGATAGCGCTGGAAGAAATAGACCATCAGGATCGGCGGCAAGATATAAACCGTGGTGAGCGAGGAGAGGAACGTCCAATCAATGCCACCACCATTGGAAAGGCCGGTCGCGAGCATCACGGGGATGTTCGAGGTGTTGATCCCGCCGATGATGTAATTGAACAGGAACTCGTTCCAAACAAAGATGAAATTGAAGATGAGCGCTGCCACCACGCCGGGAAACACCTGGGGCAGCGTGAGCCGCGTAATGATGCTGAACCAGGAGGCACCGTTGACGATGCCCGTCTCGTCGAAGCGCGGCGAGACCCCGTCAATGAAGCCCTTGAGGATCCAGACCGAGAAGGGAATGGAAAACATCGCATAGAAGAGCGTCATAGCGACGAAGCTGTCCTTCCAGCCAAAAGCCACGTACATCAGATAAACCGGCAGAATGGCGGCCGAGCCGGGCAGCATCCGGATCGAGAGGAGCAGGAACATCAGGAAGTTGGTCGCGCCGGGCCGAAAGCGGGAGAACGCGAAGGCGGCGAGGAAGGAGACCGCGACGGCGATCAGAACGGCCAAAACGGAGAGGGCGACGCTGTCGAAGAAATGGTGCTGGAAGGCGGGTTCGGCAAAGAGCCTGGCGTAGTTGGCGAAGGTCGGGCGGAAGAAGACGATCGGCGGTACCGCCAGGATCTGGGGCGCGGTCTTGAACGAGGAGAGGGCGATCCAGAAGACGGGGGCAAAAAAGACGAGGGACACCAGCCACAGCAGGGCATGGTAAAGCCCTTCGCGAGCGCGTTCGCTCATGCGTATGACGTCCTTCGTTCCCTGAGGTACAAAACGTAAAGAAATGTCGCGGTAAAGGCGATCGAGATCAGGAGCAGGACCACCGCCAGCGCGGAGGAACTGCCCATGTTGAAGGACTCGAAGGCGCTGCGAAACAGGCTGATGGCGATGAGCTGCGTGGCCGTGCCGGGGCCGCCGAACGTCATGTCGAAGATCAGGTCCATCGTCTTGAAGGCGTCGATTGTCCGCAACAGAATTCCGAGCATCAGAATGAACTTGCCGTGGTAGAGGATCACCAGGCGAAAGCGTTGGAACCATGTCAGGCGGTCGATCTCCGCCGCCTCCAGCTCCGCCTTCGGCACCGAGGCGAGCGCGGCCAGCGTCATCAGGACCATGAACGGCGTCCACATCCAGACATCGACGGCTAGCACGGCGCCGAAGGCGACGTTGGCGTCGCTGAGGAAGCGGATCGCCTGCAGGCCAAGCGAGCGGATGAACCAGTTTAGCACGCCGAAGGTGGGGTCGTAGATCAGGCGCCAAAAGGTACCCGCGGCGACCGGTGTCACCACCATCGGCGCGAACAGCAAGGTCAGCGCCACGCGGCGCCCCGGCAGCCGGTCGCTGCCCCAGAAGAGGAGGCCGAGGAAGAACCCCGCCACCGTTTCGATACCAACGGCGAGGACGACGAAGATGAAGGTGCGGCTGAGGTCGAACCAGGTCGAGGCATCGTTGAGGATGCTCGTGTAGTTGTAGAAGCCGGAATAGATCGGCGGCCGGCCGCTCGTCAGAGAGAAGCGGTAGAAGCTGAGCCCGAGCAGCCAGAGCGTCGGTATGGTGTTCCAGATGATGAAGAAGATGAGGACCGGCGCGATCAGGACGGTCGGCAATACCTCGCGCCGCCCGAGGAAGGTGAGAATCCCTCGGCCGGGGCCGCGCGCCAGGGCGCGGCGGGAAGACGTGGCTACCGTGGCCTCCGCGCTTCCCGCCATACCATTACAGCCTCATGCCGGAGCAGGCTCCCGTGGGCGCCTTCATGGCCGTCCCCTCGTCGTAGAGGATCTTTTGTTGTACGCAGGCCGTCCACTGCAGCGCGTGCAGCGGATCCGCGATCTGCCCGGTGTAGTAGCCCGTGAAGGCATCCTGCTGGTCGGAAAGCATTTCAGAGTATTTCGGGTCATGCCAGAAGTCGGAGCTGCGCAGCAGCATGTATTTGTAGCTTCGGTTCCACGGGTTGATCCCGTCAAAATCCGGCCGCGAGCAGGTCGCCTTGTCGCACGGCATGCCGCCCCGCATCAGGTACTCGTGTGATGTCTCTGGCAGGTACCACCATTTCATGAAGTCGATCGCGACCTGCATATGCTCGGGATCGTTGAAGGCATTGATCACCCATGGCTGCCCGCCAATTATGTAGTTACGCACGCGTGTACCGTCCGCGCGCTTGAAGGACGGCGGTGGCACGACGAGCACCTTGTCCTTGAGGCTCGGCGGGATCATGGTCGCGCCCGTCGCCATCCATTGCCAAGCCGAGAACACCTTACCCTGCGTGAAGGCGTCGATCACCTCCGCGATGAAGTAGTTGGTCGCGCCCGGCGGCTGATATTTCAGCCAGGCTTTGTAGAGTTCCATCGCGTGCGCGTTGGACGGCGTGTCGAGGATTCCCTGCACCTGGCCCGTTTTTGGGTCCCAGACGTCGCCGCCGAGCGAGCGCATCACAGACATGGTCGGGCAGCTCGCGGCGTCGTATTCGCGCGAGTACTGCGCAGCGAGGCCGTAATAGCCCTTCTCGGGTCGGTTGAAGAAGGCGATGAAGTCGGTCCATTCCTCGTAGTCCATCGCCTCGAAGTCTTCCCAGGTGGTGGGAAGCGCGCGGCCGTACTTAGCCTTGAACGCATCCGCCTCGCCAGGCCCCTCCAGGATATCCTTGCGGATAAAGATGCCATAGACGTCGCCGACCTGGGGAAAGCCCCAGAGCTTGTTGGTGCCGTCGGGGAACACCTGGTAGCTGGTGCGGATCGAAGGCGACCACCACTCGATATTCAGCTCAGGATTCTTGGCGATGATGTCGTTGACCTGGACGATCCATTTCGGCGTTGCGAGCGCGCCAAGCCATTGGCTGTCGCTAATGATGATGTTGTATTCCTGGCTGCGCGTGGCGAGCGATGTCGCGGCCTTCTGAAAGAGCGTGCCAAAGGGCGCGTCTGCAAAAGAGAAGCTGACGTCGTAGCCGTATTTTGCCTTCACGTACTTGGCGAAGTCCGGCGACATGTCCACGCCGAGCTTGCTCGGCAACCAGCCGGCGATGCCGAGGATCTGCATGTGGATCGACTTGCCCGCGAGGGGACTGGTCTTCTCGGTCTGCGAGAAGGCATAGCGCGGGCAGGCGAGCGCGGCTGCGCCGAGCGCGGCCGAGCCCTGAATTAGCCGCCGCCGGCCGACCCGGTTCTGCTCCCTGCCGGCAGACGAGGTGCCGGCATCCATTGCCGGATCCGTTTCTTTGGACATGTTTCCTCCGCTACTTTTTAGTTGGTTGTCGGTACTTTACTGTAGGGGCCGGCTGAGCGCGCTGTCAAGGAAGAGCGCTCGCCGAGAGCGCGTACAAACGGCCGGAATCCGCCAATCGATAGAGGCGTCTCGCGTTGCCGGCGAGCACGGCATGCCGTGCCTCGGAAGGCAGATGGGCGAGTGCGGCAAGATACGCGGCAAGCAGGCTGCGATAGTCCGTCCAGAGCTTCTCGACAGGAAAGTTTGAGCCGAACAGGCACCGCTCCGGACCAAAAAGGGACAGCGCCGCGTGCACGATGCGGGCGATCAGCTCCGGGTCGTTGCGGTGAACGAAGGTGCCGAGGCCGGAAAGCTTGGTCGCAAGATTGGGGTGGGTGGCAAGCCGGGCGAGGCCCTCCCGCCACGCGGCAAAGCCGTCAGGCGAAATGTCCTCCGGCATGCCTGCATGCGCCAGGACGAAGCGCATGGACGGAAAAGCGCGGAGCAGCGCGGCGGCGAGCTCGGCCTGGCCCATGAAGACTTGGAGCTCGAAAAGAAGCCCGCGATCGGCAACCGCCGCCAGCCCGCGTCGCCACTCGGGATTGGCCATCATGTCCGGCCGCGGGGCCAAGCGATATTGCGGATTCTCGTGCCAATGGAGCTGCTGGCGGATGCCCCTGAGGCGTGGCGAAGCCGCGCGCATCTGGTCGAGCACAAGCGGCGCGCTCGGCCGGCCGAGGTCGCAGAAGCCGACGATGGCCGCAGGCCACGAAGCGCCGTCGGCCGCG
>DATJTV010000332.1:0-14302 GCA_035503055.1 Acetobacteraceae bacterium | reverse complement strand
ACCCATGTGATCGTCGCCGCGCGCATGACCCGCGAGGCCGAGCGGCTGCTCACCGACCGCGCCCGCTTCTGGGTGGTGAAGCCGAGGCTCTTCGCGGGAAGCCTTTCCGGATTCGAGACGATTCTATCGGGCTCCTATATCGAGATACTGCCCTCGGCACAGCCGGGCCGGACCGATCGCCATTTCACCGGCCTCGAAGACCCGCCGGTCCTGCAATCGGATATTCCGGGCCACACCTTCCTCCTCAAGGCCGACCGCGTCGGCTCGCTCAATCCCGGCTCACCGATCTTTTATCGCGGCCTCGATGTCGGCACCGTGCTCGGCTGGGACCTCGGCCATATGGCCGAGAACGTCACCGTGCACGCCTTCGTCCGCGCCCCGTTCGACAGCTACGTACACGCGGGCTCGCGTTTCTGGAACGCCTCCGGGGTTTCGATCTCGCTCGGCGCCGCAGGGGTCCGGTTCAACGTCGAATCGCTTCGCGCGATCCTGCTCGGGGGCATCGCCTTCGACACGCCGAAGGCGGCGGAGAAAACGCCGATCGCGGCGGACAACGCGGTCTTTCCGCTCTATGCCGATCAGGACGCGGCGAGCTCCGCCCAATATCAGCGCCACGTCGAGGCGGTCGCGTATTTCGAGGGCTCGGTCGCCGGCTTGGCCGTCGGCGCGCCGGTGACCTTGCTCGGCCTGCGCGTCGGCGAGGTGACATCGGTCGATCTTCGCTACAACGCCCAGAAAAAGACGCTGGAGGTGCCGGTCCACTTCGACATCCAGCCCGAGCGGATCGCGCTGAGCGCCGAGGCCGCGAAGCGCGGGCCGCTCGCCAATGCGCAGATCCTCGTCGCCCATGGCATGCGGGCACAGCTCGCCAGCGCCAACCTTCTCACCGGCCAGCAGGAGGTGGCGCTCGTCTTCGTCCCCAACGCGCCGCCAGCCACCGTCACCGTCGAGAGCGGGGCGATCGTCGTCCCCACCGTTCCGGGGGCGCTGAGCGGCATCACCCAGTCCGCCTCCGCTCTGCTCGACAAGATCAACCGCATGCCCTTCCAGCAGATCGGCGACAACCTCAACGCGACGCTCGCTGGGCTCAATGGCCTCACTAACGGCCCCGCGCTCCGCGACTCGCTTACCTCGCTGCAAGCGACGCTGGCCTCCGCGCAGGACGCGATCAAGAAGCTCGACCAGGGCGCGGGGCCTGCGCTCGCCGAATTGCCCGGCATCGTGCAGGACCTCAAGACTTTGCTCGCGCGCACCACCATGCTGGTTTCCTCGGCCGATGCCGGCTATGGCCGGAACTCGAAATTCTACCGTGACCTCGACCGACTTCTTTTGCAGACGAACGACCTCATGCAATCCGTCCGCTCCCTCTCCGACCTCCTGACCGAGCAGCCGAATGCGCTGATCCGCGGCCGCACCGGGGCGCCCGAGCAATGACGCTGCCCGATCCGCCGGCTCGTTTGAAGCTCACGCGGCGGCCGGTGCTTGCGCTGCTCGGCGCGGGCCTGCTCGCCGGCTGCGCCTCGCCCACGCCAACGCTCTATTCGCTCGCCCCGGTTCCCGGCCCGATCCTCGGCGCGCGCGCGCGCATCATCCTGGTCCGCGAGGTGAGCCTGGCGCGCTATCTCGAGCGCTCGCCGATCGTCCTCTCCTCGGCGGACTACCGGCTCGACGTCGCCCCCAACAACTGGTGGGGCGAGCCGCTGGCGCCGATGGTCACGCGCGTGCTGGCCGCCGACCTCGCCTTGCGCCTGCCCGCGAGCACGGTGCTTGCGGAGACGATCGCGATCACCGTCACGCCGGATCTCTCGGTCGAGCTTTCGGTCCAGCAGTTCGACCGCGACAGCACCGGCGCGGTGGTGCTGGCGGCGGCCTTCGCGCTGCCCGGGCCGCGCGGCACGCCGCCGCCCGAGACCTTCCGGACCTCCATCATGCCGGCGACCCGAGGACTCGCCGGCGGGGGCGCCGCCCAGGTCGGCGCCCAGGTCGCGGCGATGAGCGCAGCACTTGGCCAGCTCGCCGACGTGATCGCGCGGCGGATCGCGGCAGGCCCGTCGGGAAGGTCGTAACGCTTCCGTGGCGGGGGAGGCGCCCACGCTCCACGAGTGCCACGGCTGCGGGCTCCGCCAGCTCGTCCCGCCGCTCGCGCCGCAGACGCTCGCGCGTTGCATCCGTTGCCGCACGGTGCTGCGCGGGCGGCGGCGCAATACGATCGAGCATTCGTTGGCGATCGCCTTCGCCGCCCTCGTGCTGCTCGGCGTGACCGCGAGTGCCACGATGATGACGGTGCAGGCCGGCGGGATCGTGCATCGGGCCGACCTCGCGGGCGGGCCGGAGGAGCTGGTGCGGCGCGGGATGCTGAGCCTCGGCGCCGCGGTCGTCTTCACCAGCCTGCTCGCCCCGGCGGCGAAGCTCGCCGGCACCATCTACGCGCTTGGCTTGCTGCAAACGCGCAGGCCGCCGCGCCATATCCGCCGCGTGTTCCTGATCGTCCGCAAGCTCACGCCCTGGTCGATGAGCGAGGTGCTGCTGCTCGGCGCCTTCGTGGCCTACGTGAAGCTGCAGGCGCTGGTGACGATCACTGCCGGCCCCGCGCTCATTTCCCTGGTGGCGCTCGCCTTCACCATGTTCTGGCTCGATTCCGAGCTCGACGCCCAGGATGTGTGGGAGGAGATGCAGCGCAAGGGAGTGGGCGAGCCAGTGCTGCCGCCCGGTCCCGCGGCGCTCGCGTGCCATTCCTGCGGACTACTCAGCACGCCCGACGACGAGGTTCATCCGTGCTGCGCGCGCTGCGGCTCGGCGCTGCACCGGCGCAAGCCGAACAGCGTCGCGCGGACCTGGGCGCTCGTGATCAGCGCCACGATTCTCTACATTCCCGCGAACTACTATCCTGTGCTCACGGTGATCCAGCTCGGCTCCGGGGCGCCGAGCACGATCCTGGGCGGGGTGGAAGAGCTGATCGATGCGCGGCAGTGGCCGCTGGCCGCGCTCGTCTTCCTGGCCTCCATCGCGATCCCGCTCTTGAAGCTCGTGGGCCTCGCCACAATGCTCACCTGCACCCAGCTCGGTGCGAGCGGGTGGCTGCGCGAGCGCACGCTCCTCTTCGCCATCGTCGAATTCATCGGGCGATGGTCGATGATCGACATCTTCATGGAATCCCTTCTCGGCGCGCTGGTGCAGTTCGGCACGCTCATCACGATCGATCCCGGGATGGGTGCGGTCGCCTTCTGCGGCGTCGTCATCCTCACCATGTTCGCTGCCGAAACGTTCGATCCCCGGCTGATGTGGGACGCGGCAGCGGGGCGGGTTCGCGCCGCTTCGTGAGGGTGCGGGAGGTCCGCGCGCGGGCGCTACTCGGCGGCGACGCGGTTGGGCGCTTCGGCCTCAAGCTCGGTCCGGGCGACTCGCGATGCGCCGAATCCGCCGGCCGCCGCCGCCAGCTCCTGGAGCTGATGGGTGCTCAGCACGAGCTCCGAATTGGCGCCGCAATCATCGGCGCCGGCGCTGGTCGGTCCGCCTGCCCAATGAACGCGAAAGCCTCCGGTCGGCGCGCGGCTCCGCCCCTCGACAAAAAGGCTTCCGCCCGACGCCGCCATGACGTCGGTATCGAGCGCACAAATGCGGCGATCGTTGGCGCCGGGACGGACCGCGCTCAACACCAGCGGCGGGTTCCGGTTGGGAGAAACGTTGGAGAAGCTCACGATATCGCCGAGACCTGGCTCGGTTGCCGCAAGCTCGTGGCCGAGCGCCAACATGGCGACCGCGCCTAGGGTCGCGAACAGGACGACCGCGAAGACGGACTCGGTGAGCTTGTTGGTATCGCAGCGCATATCCTCCTCGCGCGCGCGTTGCCGATCGGTTAACCATAGGCACGGAAACCTTGCCAAAACCTTGATGTTCATCAAGGCGTCCGCGACGTTCGAACGCGTTCCCCGCGATCGCGGAAACAACAGCCCGCTTCCCCGGTCTTGTATGCCGGCGTTCGACATACTTGGGCGCATCTCATCCGCACGCTGCCCAGGAAAGCGCGAACCGCGACGCGGAGTCGAGCCGCAGTACTTAGTTGGACGATTGCCGATGAGAGGTGAATGCCCACGAAGGCTTGGCTGATATGCGGGCAATCGCTAAATTTTGGCAGTGCAATAGAGCCGCACGCGGCGTTTATCGGTTTCAACGCTTTCATGAATTTCGCAGCGCAGCATTGGGATCGTCTTCGGAGAGCCACTCGATGCGAACTGCCTCGCCGCAGGGATCGCGCGAGCGAGGCGGAAGGACAATCGGTGCTGCAGGATCGACGGACGGACGGAGCCGCTGGGCGCGAGCTCCGCTTCGTAAAAGCCCGGGCCGGCGCGAGGCGGCTTGTCTCGATGCCATGGACGACGCGGCCGGCGTTGAGGTCGGCTGAGCGGGCCTGATATCGTGCCGTGGTTCCGATCGCAGCGACCGCTTGACGAGGAGGAGCCCGGCATGACGGGGAAGGCCTATCCGGTTACGCATACCGACGCCGAGTGGCGCGGCATTCTGACGCCCGAGCAGTACGCGGTGATGCGCGGGCATGGAACCGAAGCGCCGGGGAGCTGCGCGCTGCTCGTGGAGAAGCGTCCGGGGCGGTTCTTCTGCGCTGGCTGCGGCCAGCCTCTGTTCGAATCAAGCCTCAAATTCGACAGCGGCACGGGTTGGCCGAGCTTCAACGACCCGGTCGCGGGCGCGGTTGAGACTTCGGTCGATCGCAGTCACGGCATGACCCGCACCGAGGTGCATTGCGCGAGGTGCGCAAGCCATCTCGGCCATGTTTTCGAGGACGGTCCGCCGCCGACCCATCTCCGCTACTGCATCAACGGAATTGCGATGACCTTCATGCCGGACTGAGGGGCGGTTCCGGGATGGGGCGGAGCGCGCAGCGCGGCTTGACATGCATACCGGGCATATTAGCTATGTATCGTTGGCATTTCTGGCCGCTGCCTGCGGATGAGGCTTGCCCCGGGGTACTGCTGACCGCCCGATGGGCCGCGCATTCGCTTGCGGCGGAGGGGTCGATGTTCGTTCGCATCGGTTCAGGAGGGCAGGTGCGGCAAGCCTTGCGACTGCGCGCGCGCTGCCGTTACGGTCGGGCCGGACCCGGTGATGCAACGAGGGTTCCGGCGCGGGCGGATGCGGGCCGTCGCGATTTTGCGATGGCGGTGAAGGGAGAGGTGACCCGTGATGCGGTTGGCGCGCGGCTGCCGCAAATTTGGGATTTCGTCATGCGATCGCCCGGAGATCGCGGCCGCGGCCGTGCGGCTCGTCCTTCCGCGCCATGACGGGGCACCGTCGCCGGCGCGGCGAATTTGCCGCCGCCGGGAGGGGCAAGAGCCGTGGGCGGCTTCGGCGCGCGCCGGGATGCTCGGCATCGCGCTCTGCCTTCCTTTCGCCTTGACGGGTTGCACGGCGCCGCTGCCGGTTCCCCCGACTCCTCCGGCGGTGCCGCCCGTCGCTTCGGTCGGGCCGCCGCCGGCACCGCACGCCCCGGTTGCGCGCGCGGCGAGCACACGCGCGGCGGCCGCACCGCCGGCGAAGGCCGGCACAACGCCGACGGCGCCGCCCGGCCCGGTCGCCGGGTTCTCGCCGGACACGATCGCGAAGGTGCGCCGCGCAATGCAGAACGTGACGAGCCTCAGCAACCTCTTCACCGCCGAGATGGCGAGCACCAGCGATCCCAAGATCCAGGGGGCGATCTATGCGGATTTCGAGAAGAAGTACACCGATGCGGTTGTTGCGCAGGGGCTGAGCATGAGCACCTACCTCCAGGTGCTCGCCGCCGCCACGAAGGACCCGAAACTGTCCGAAGAGCTGAACGGGCCCGGCGCATCCGCCGCGCACAAGTGAGTGCGGCGCACGCGAGGCCGGGCGAGGCCTCGCGCCGCCCTCAATGCCACTCGGAGAGCTCGACCGTGACGCCCTCCGGCCCCTCGAGAAAGACGAGCTTGCGCGCGTGGAAATCGAGGATCCCGCTGCGCGTCGCGAAGCCTGCCTCCTGCATCCGGACGACCTCGGCCGCGACGTCCTCGACGGCGAAGCAGATATGGTTGAAGCCGATCTTCTGCAGCTCGCGGATATGGGGATCGGCGACGGGTTCGGGATTGCGATAGTGCAGCAATTGAATCTCGGTGCGCGGTGTGGCGTTCTCGAGGACGAGGGTGACGTGGTCCGCTTCGATGTCCGCAACCCCCATGTAGGACGCGAAGGGCTCGCCGGCGATGACGACGGCGATCGCCTCCTTGAAGCCGAGCAGGCCGAAGAACCGGCGCGCTTGCTCGAGGTCGCGTACCACGATCGTCACATGGTCGAAGTGGCGCACCATCTCCGCTCTCCCGATCCGCATCGCTCCCGATTGGTGGGCGGCGCCCGGCCGCCGAGGTTTGCCCGGAGGGCGGAACAAGTCTTGAGCGCGCCCCTGGCCGAGTCAATCGCGCGCCCTGCGCTGGCGCCTTGCGTGCCGCGGGCGCCTTGCACATCATCGGGGTGAGCCGGGGATCCGGCCGCTGGAGTTCGAGCGGATGACGACGTCCGGGACGGCAGGCCAATCGCTCGGAGTTGCGCAAGCCGTCGTCGCACCGCTCACGCGCGCCGCGATCTTCGTGGTGGCGAGCGTGAATCCGGGCGAGGCAAGCCGGACCGCAGTGCGAGCGCTCGCCGCCGACCTCGCCGCCCTGGTCCGCGCCGTCGGGACGCGCGACCTGGAGGGCGGGCTTTCCTGCGTGATGGGCATCGGCGCGGGGGTGTGGGATCGTCTCTTCGGCGCGCCGCGGCCGGCGGAGCTGCATCCGTTCCGCGAGATCAGGGCAGGATCGCGGCATGCCGTCGCGACGGATGGGGACCTGCTCTTCCACATCCGCGCCGATCGGGTGGATCTCTGCTTCGAGCTGGCGGGCGCGATCATGGGGCGGCTCGGCTCGGCGGCTTCGCCCGTGGACGAGGTCCACGGCTTTCGCTATTTCGATACGCGCGATCTCCTGGGCTTCGTCGATGGGACGGAGAACCCGGCCGGCCAGGCGGCGGTCGAGGCGGCGCTCGTGGGAGCGGAGGACGCTTCGTTCGCCGGCGGCAGCTACGTGATCGTGCAGAAATATCTCCACGACCTCGGCGCGTGGAATCGGCTTTCCACGGAGGCTCAGGAGCGGATCATCGGCCGCACGAAGCTCTCCGACATCGAGCTCGACGACGCCGTCAAGCCGAGCTCGGCGCACAATGCGCTGACGACGATCGTGGAGGGCGGCGACGAGATCCAGATCCTGCGCGAAGGCATGCCGTTCGGGCGCGCCGCGCATGGGGAGTTCGGCACCTATTTCGTCGCGTATGCGCGTTCGCCGCGGCCGATCGAGCAGATGCTGATGAACATGTTCGTGGGCCGTCCGGCGGGGAATTACGACCGGCTCCTCGATTTCAGCCGCGCCGTGACGGGCGGGCTCTTCTTCGTGCCCTCCGCGACCTTCCTCGAGGAATTGGCGACCCCGCCCGGGCCCGCGCGATCGGAGACGGAGGGCTCGCTCGGCATCGGCTCCCTCAAAGGAGAACCAAGGCATGAATAACCTCCATCGCGAGCTGGCTCCGATCTCCGATCTTGCCTGGGCGGCGATCGAGGAGGAGGCATCGCGCACGCTCAAGCGCTATCTCGCGGGCCGGCGCGTGGTGGACGTGCACGAGCCGGGCGGCACCGCTCTTTCCGCCGTCGGCACCGGCCACCTGCGCGACGTGGCAGCACCCGGGGAAGGCATCCGGGCGCGGCAGCGCGAGGTGAAGGCGATCGTCGAGATGCGCGTTCCGTTCGAGCTCGACCGCCGCCAGATCGACGACGTTGAGCGCGGGGCCAATGACTCCGACTGGCAGCCGGCGAAGGACGCGGCCCGCCGCATCGCCTTTGCCGAGGACCGCGCCATCTTCGAAGGCTACGCGGCTGCCGACATCGGGGGCATCCGGCAGGGCAGCAGCAATCCGCCGATGACGCTGCCCGCGGATACGCGCGATTATCCGGACTGCATCGCGCAGGCTCTGAGCCAGCTGCGCCTCGTCGGCGTCAACGGCCCCTATTCGGTCCTGCTCGGGGCGGATGCGTACACGTCCGTGAGCGAGACCCGCGACCACGGATATCCCGTCTTGGAGCACATCAGGCGCCTCGTGGAGGGCGAGATCGTCTGGGCGCCCGCGATCGTCGGCGGCTTCGTCCTGACCACCCGCGGCGGCGACTTCGATCTGCACATCGGTCAGGACGTCTCCATCGGCTATTCCAGCCATAGCGATGAGGCCGTGCGGCTCTATTTGCAGGAGACTTTCACCTTCCTCCTGCTCACCGGCGAGGCATCCGTGGCACTCGCCCCGCCGGAGGAGAAACGCACGGCCTGATCCCGAAGGGGACCGGGGCGGTGCTCAGGAGAAGGCGCTCAGCTCCTTCGGCGAGCGGGCGAGGGCGGCGACGATATCGGCGCGGCTCACGATCCCGACCAGCTTGCCCTCGCGCAGGATCGGCACGCGCTTGATGTGATGCGAGGCGAGGAGATCGGCGATCTCGGTGACGCGCGTCGCCTCGCTCGCGGTGATCACCTCCTTGGTCATCAGGTCGCGCGCGCAGTGGCGGTCGAGGCGGAGGTAGTCGACGAACTCCGGTGCGAGATCGGTGCCTTCGGCGAGCATGCCGAGCCACCATGAGCGGCGGAGCGCGTTCGTCTTGGCGAAGGGGCGCATCAGGTCGCCTTCGCTCACCATGCCGACGAGCCTTCCGTCCTCCTCACACACGGGCACCGCGCTGATCCCGTGCTCACTGAGGACCTTCGAGATCTCGGCCACCGTGGCCTCCGGCCGGACGGTGAAGACCTTGCGGGTCATGATGCTGGCAGCGTCGATCGTCATCCGATGTCCCCTCCTCCCCGGCGCGGCCGCGCCGGCAATGGAAGGGCCGGCCGGGCCCGCGTCGCATTGATCCGGCGCAACCGTGGCGAAACGATTGTCCCAGAGGAAGCGCGCTTCCGCCAGGGGCAGGGGGAACTCTAACGCGCGAGCGCGCGAGGGCCGAAGCGAGCCCCGCGGCAACCTTCCATTCATCGAATGCGCGGATGCTGGGCACGGTTTGAGGGTTGAACCGCCGCATGCTGCAAGATGCCATGATGGCCACGCTGCCCAGGACGATCGAGGGGTGGCGGCCGTCGACGTTCGTCGAGCGGGGCGTGGTCGTGCCTTTCACGACGCCGCAGCTCGCGGGCGCGCGGCTGCGCCGGACCGAGCGCGGCATCCTGGAGCTCATCCTGCCGGAGGTGTGCGGGCCGGGCAGCGTCGGCATCCTCCCATGGGAGCAGGTGAGCGACGTGTGCGTGCCCACCTTGTTCGACCGGAGCGTGGGCGCACGGCTCGGCCTCGCGAGCCGGCTCGGGCCGGCGGAATTGTGGCAGGCGATATGCCTGGAGGCGCGTGCGGGGCTGGCGGGCGTCGAGGTGCAGGCGGCGGCTTCCGTGGCCGAGGCCGCGAAGCAGGGGGCGGGGGTTCGCGCACGGGGCGAGCTCGAGGCCGCGCTCGGGCGCGGGGCCCAGGGGGGAATGCCGGAGGGAGTGGCGGGGGACATGCCGGAGGGTTCGGTGCCGGGCTCGATCCTGGACGAGCTGGCGGCGCTGTTCGGGCCGATCGGCCTCGGGGCGGAGGCGAATGCGGCGATATTGCCGCGCACGATCGCCGCCGTGGGCGCGCTCTGCGCAGAGATCGGCGGCCCGCGCGCCGCCGGCGGCCTTCCGGGCCAGGCAAGGTTCGGTCACGCCGAGCTGGTGCGGGCGACGGCGCAGGCGGTGGCGGCAGCGGCAAGCGCCTCGCTCATGGCGGCGCGGGCCCTGACCCTCGACCTCCGGCTCTTGCTCCGCCGCTGGGCCATCAAGCGGCCGATCATCCTCGAGGAGCTGGGGCGCGCCGAGCGGCTGCTCAACGGGTGGGCTTGGCTCTGCCAGCTGTGGGCGGCGCCGGACGAGCGCATCCCCTATGGCGTCCGGCTGGCGCAGCTCGCCGCGCTACTGCCGCCATTGCCGCACGATTCCGGGGTGCGGCTTGCGGCGCCGCCGCTCGCCGACATGCCGCAGGCGGTGCGCGACATGCTGCGGGGCGTCGATTGGCGCAACGGCCTGACGCGGCAGGATCTGATCGCCCGCAACGAACGGCTGCTCGCGGCGACGCTCGCGGTGGCGAGCTAGCCGCGCGGTGTCGGATCGCGGGCTCATGATGGCGTCGGACGATCGGCTGCGGCGCGTCGTCGCGGTGGTGGATGCGCTGCCCGCGCGCGGGACGATGGACGCGCTGATTGCGCCGATGCGGCCGGTCCTGGCCCGGTTGCGGCCGCCGCGGCCGATGACGCTCACGCGGCTGCTCTTCGTGCCTGCGGATCCGCTGATCGTGCCGGCGGCGGCGTGGACGCCGGCGAGCCCGGCCGTCCCCCGCTCGGCGCTGCCGGCGCTCGCCGCACAGGTGCGCGCCGCGTTCGGCGAGGATGCGGCGGCGCTCGATGGGCGCATGGCCGGCCTGACGATGGAAGCGGCGGCGAAGGTCGCCGAGTACGGGGCGTTGCTCTGGCCGCATGCCGCGAGGGAGCTGCGAAGGCGCAAGGTGCCGGCGGACTGGTCCGCCACAGGCCTCAGCGAGGCCGCGCATGAGGCCATCGTGCGGCCGCTTTCCGCGCTGCTTGCGGAGGGCGTCGCCCTGGTCCGCCTCGCCGGGATGGAAGGGGCCGAGGCGGTGGCGGAGGCGGAGCGGCTGCTGCGCGCGGCGGCGGCGGACGGGCCGGCCGCGCTCGGGATGATGCTCGCGCTGCTGCTGCGCCGCCTGCCGCGTATCCAGCGGCTGCTCCGGATCGCGGACGAGATTGCGCCGCGGCTGGGGAGCGGGGCGACGGCGCCCATTGAGCGCGCGCTCGAATTCCTGGTGGGCGAAATCAGCGCGCCGCCGGCGGACGATGCCGCCGTGGCGCAGATCGCCCTGCATTTCCATGGCGCGGCGCGGACGCTCGACCAGCTCGAGGGGGCGGCCGCGAGCGTGCGGGAGCCGGCACCGGCGGCACGGATCGCGGTGGCCCGGGAACGGCTGGCGGAGCACTGCCGGGTGCGCTTCGTCGCCGCTGCGGAGCGTCTCGCGGCGCCCGGGGGATCGAGCACGGACGAGCCGTCCGGGCCGGCGGGGCTCGAGGAAGAGGCGCGAGCGCTGTTGCGGCTGGAGGCGGTGGGGCGGCACCTCGGCGATGGCGAGGCTTATGAACGCCCCCTGAGGGAAACGGCAGCCCGCGTGGCGGGGGATGGGCGGCTACCGCGCAGCTTCCGGCTCAGGCTGGCGGAGATCCTGGTCGGGCCGGAGGCGGCCTTGGCGCTGGTCGGCCCGGCGGGTTGATCCAGGCCGAAGGGCCGATCTACGACCGTTGGGGCTGTAAAATCTACCGGCAGCTGCCGCGGCGTCGCCATTGGTTGCATCCGCGCGATCGGGGTGGCGTGAATCCGCCGGTTGCTGGACGTCTGGCATGTCCGGGAGACCATTGAAATCGTGTCGAAATCAAACTGAAGCGTCGTCAAATGTTACAAAGCGCGGCGGGCGATTTCGTTCGTTAGCTCTATTTCATTGAATTGTCCCAATTTTATCATGATCTGATTGCGTGGTACAAAAATTGCTCTCCTTTCTCGCATTCGGAACGGCTTTTGGGTTCCGCGAGGAAAGGGTGGTCCAAATCATGAAGAAAATCCTGGTAGCGATGGCAGCGACGCTCCTGGTCGGAACCGTGGCCGCACACGCCGACACAATCGATGTGACCGGCAGCTACAAGCTGTCGTACCAAGCGACGGACGGTACCGGCCCCGGGCTCAACCCGAACTCAGGCTCCCTCGATGAAACGCTGACCGTGGGGACGGCGACGAAGGCAACGGACTTCTTCACCGCGTCGCCGGCGGGCTCATCGGGCCTTTGTACCACCAACCGCGGGAAAACCACGTGCACCGACAACGATACGGTGAGTGGGACCATAACCGCCAAGTTCACCATCAACACGCCGGACGGGACGCAAACGATCAGCGATACCGGCAGCTATCTCGCTGATTATAGCCCGAAAAGCGACTCGATCGATTGGACCACAGAAACCCTCGTGCTCGATTACTCGAGCCTCCTGGACCTCGACATCATCCTTGGCAATGCGTCCGACTGGGACATCAGCCCGACGATCAGCTTCGAGCTCGTGGACGCCCCGCCGACGACCCCGACGGATGCGCCCGAGCCCGGCTCCCTCGCCCTTCTCGGCACCGCCTTGGTGGGCTTCCTCGGCTTTACTCGGTATCGGCGCGCACGCGCCTGACCGCCCTTCCTGAGTCCGGCCGGTTGCGCCGGCCGGCCTCCTCTGGGAAAAGCGGCCGTTTCTCGCGAGAGCGGCGCGCGGCCCGATGGAACTCTATTTCCACAATAGCCTGACTCGGCGGCGGGAGCTCTTCGTCCCGCTCGATCCCGCGCATATCCGCGCCTATGTCTGCGGGCCGACCGTCTACGACCTCGCCCATCTCGGCAACGCCCGGCCGGTCGTCGTGTTCGACACCCTGGTCCGGCTGCTGCGGCTTCTCTATCCGCGCGTCACCTACGTCCGCAACATCACCGACGTGGAGGACAAGATCATCGCCCGCGCAGCCGAGACGGGCGAGGCGATTGCCGATCTAACCGCCCGCACGGCGCGCGAGTTCGAGGAGGACATGGCAGCGCTCGGCGCGCTGCCGCCCGATATCGAACCGCGCGCGACGCTCCATATCGCCGAGATGATCGAGCTGATCGGGCGGCTCATCGCCTCCGGGCACGCCTATCTCGCCGAGGGGCCCGAGGGAATTCATGTGCTTTTTGCGGTTGCAAGCTTCGCCGAGTATGGCCTTCTCTCGGGCCGCTCGCGTGAGGACATGATCGCGGGGGCACGGGTCGAGGTCGCGCCCTACAAGCGCGATCCGGCTGATTTCCTGCTCTGGAAACCCTCCGAGCCCGACCAGCCCGGGTGGGAAAGCCCCTGGGGCCGCGGCCGGCCCGGCTGGCATATCGAGTGCAGCGCGATGTCCTGGCGCCATCTCGGCACCGACTTCGACATCCATGGCGGCGGCTCGGACCTCCTCTTCCCGCACCACGAGAACGAGATCGCCCAGAGCTGCTGCGCCTTCCCCGGCAGCCGTTTCGCGCGCGTCTGGCTGCACAACGGCATGCTCCGGGTGAACGGGGAGAAGATGGCGAAAAGCCTCGGCAACTTCTTCACCGTCCGCGACGTGCTCGCCCAAGCGCCGGGAGAGGCAATACGGCTCCTGCTGCTCAAGACGCATTACCGCGCCGAGCTCGATTTTTCCTTTCCTGCCCTTGCCGAAGCGCGGAAGGAGCTCGACCGGTTCTACCGCGCGCTCGCCCGCCACCCCGTGCGCGCGGATGCGCCGATCCCCGAGGGCGTGCTGGCGGCGCTGGCGGAGGATCTCAACACGCCGGGTGCGATCGCCGCGCTCCACCCGCTTGCCGATGCCGCACTCGCGGGCGATTCGGAGGCCGCGGCAGGGCTCGCCGCCGCCGGCGCCCTGCTCGGCCTGCTCGGCGCCGATCCGGCGGCGTGGTTCCAGTCGGGCGCGGACGCCGGCGCGATCGAGGCGGCGATCGCCGAGCGCCGCGCCGCCCGTGCCTCCCGCGACTTCGCCCGGGCGGACGCGATCCGCGCCGATCTCGCGGACAAGGGCATCCTGCTCGAGGACGGGCCGGGCGGGACCACTTGGCGCCGCGCCTCATGACCGGGCGGGACGGTGGGGCCGATCTCGGCGCACCGGGGCCCAGCCCGGTGGTGATCCTCGTCCGCCCGCAGCTTGCGGAGAATATCGGCGCCGCCGCCCGCGCGATGGCCAATGGCGGGCTACTTCGGCTGCGCCTCGTCGCCCCGCGCGACGGCTGGCCGCAGGAGAAGGCCTGGCGCACGTCGTCGGGCGCCGACCGCATCCTGGACGCGCTCAGCGTGCACGCAACGGTCGCCGACGCCATCGCCGACCTGCACCACGTCTTCGCCACCTGCCCGCGCCCGCGCCATATCGTCAAACAAGTGCTCACCGCCCGCGGCGCCGCCGCCGAGCTCCGCGAAATCGCCGCCCGCGACCTCCGCGCCGGTATCCTGTTCGGCCCCGAGCGCGCCGGGCTCGACAACGACGACATGGCGCAGGCCGACGCGCTGGTGCGTTATCCGCTCAACCCCGCCTTCATGTCGCTGAACCTGGCACAGGCGGTGATGGTCATGGCCTATGAATGGTGGACCGCCGCCGACACCACGCCG
>DATJTV010000331.1:0-5328 GCA_035503055.1 Acetobacteraceae bacterium | reverse complement strand
CTTGCGCGAACGCGCGAGCACCCAAACCGCCTTCTGCGCCCGCCAACACGGACGGGTTCCAAGGGCTCAGCCCTTGGCGGGGGGGGCAGGGGGGCAGAGCCCCCCTGGCCTTGAAACCCGCCTCCATCACGGGTCCGCGTGGTGCCGTCGGCGGGTGAGCGCCAGCAGCATCCCGATTTCGAGGCCGATGGCGAGCATCGATGACCCGCCGTAGGAGATGAACGGCAGGGTCATTCCTTTGGCGGGGATGAGAGAGAGCGAGGTCGCCATGTTGATGAAGGCTTCGAGGCCGAAGCTCATCAGGAGGCCGCCAGCAGCGAGCAGGGTGAAGAGGTCGTGTTCGGCAAGGAGGCGCAAGAGGCCGCGCAGCACGATGAAGGCGAAGATGCCGATGATGAGCAGGCAGATGATGAGGCCGAATTCCTCGCCGGCGACGGCGAAGACGAAGTCCGCATGGGCGTCGGGCAGAATGTCCTTGATCCGCCCTTCTCCGGGTCCGGTGCCGAACAGGCCGCCGTTGCCGAAGGCTTCGAGGGCGGTGTGCACCTGGTAGGCGCCGACGGCGTTCGGGTGGAGGAAGTCGGCGACGCGATCGCGCACGTGCTGGAAGAGCATGTACGAGGCGACGCCGCCGAGGGCGATCATTGCGGCGCCGAACCCGACCCAGATCACGCTCAGTCCGTTGAGGAAGAGCTGGGCGAGGAAGACGGCGCTGATCAGCCCCATCAGCCCAACGTCGGGCTGCGATTTCAGCAGCAGGATGATGATGACGAAGAAGCCGAGCGCGATGGCGGTGCCGGGCAGGCGCGGGGTGCGTCTTTCTTCGGAGAGCAGCCAGGCGGTTACGACGATGAAGCAGACCTTGAGGAACTCGCTCGGCTGGACAGAAAATCCGAAGAAATCGATCCAGCGCCGCGCGCCCTTGATCTCGACCCCGTGGACGAGGGTGAAGGCGGTGAGCAGGAGGCCGGCGATCCCGCCGAAGAGTGCGATGCGCCGGATGGCGTGGGGGGAGAGAAGCGAGACGACGACGATCTCGATTCCGGAAAGTGCCAGGAAGATGACCTGCTTGACGATCAGGAGGTCGCGCGGGTCGCCGATCCGCACGGCGACCGCGGGGCTCGCCGAGAGCACCATGACGTAGCCGAAGCCGAGCAGCGTGGTGACGGCGATCAGCGTCCAGCGATCGACCGTCCACCACCAGCGGCCGAGCACCGAGGTATCGGCGCGGGAGGGCGCGGGCATCAGGCGGCCCGCCCCGTTTGCGCGCAGAGGCCGCGGGCGAGGAGGGCGAAGCGTTCGCCTCGCTCGGGGAAGCCCTTGAACTGATCGAAGCTCGCAGCGGCCGGGGAAAGGAGGATGATGGGAGAGGAATGGGCTTGCGCGGAGGCGAGTGCGGCAGGGACGGCTTCGTCGAGATGGGAGAGGATGCGGTGGGGAACGTTGTGGCGGGCGAGGGTGGCGGCGAAGAGCGGCGCGTCGCGGCCGATGAGAAGCGCTTCGGCGACGCGCGGGAAGAAGGGCGCGAGCGGCTCGATACCGCCTTCCTTGCCGATCCCGCCGGCGATCCAGACGACGCGGTCGTAGCACGCGAGCGCGCACGCGGCGGAATCGGCGTTGGTGGCCTTGCTGTCGTTGATGAAGGCGATGCCGCCCGCCTCGCAGATGCGCTGCTGGCGGTGCGGGAGCCCGGCAAAGGAGCGGATCGCGGCGCCGATCGTCGGGCGCGCGATGCCGAGCGCAAGCGCGGTGGCTGTTGCGGCGGCGGCGTTCTGGGCGTTGTGCGTGCCAGGCAGTGCTTGGGCCTCGTGCATCGCGAGTATGAGTCCACCACGATCGCAGAGCCCGCCCGATTCGCACCAGACATCCGCGGGGCGATCCCCCGAGATACAAATGATCGGCGGGGCGAGGGAGCCGGCGATCTCGCGTGAAGGTTGATCGTCGATGCCGATGATGGCGAGACCGTCCGCGGCGCGGTGAGCGAAGATCTGCCGTTTGGCAGCGATGTAGCCTTCCATGCTGCCATGCCGGTCGAGGTGGTCGGGGGAGAGGTTGAGGAGGATCGCAATGTCGAAGCGGAGCTCGTCGATCCGCTCCAGCATGTACGATGACATTTCGAGAACGTAATGTCCGCGGTCCGGCAGGAGGGGCAGCGCGAGCGCGGCGGGCCCCAGATTTCCACCGGCGGCGTGCGGGACTCCGGCCGCCTTCAAGATGTGCGCGATCAGTGCGGTGGTGGTCGATTTGCCGTTGGTGCCGGTAATGCCGATGAACCGCGCCCTGGAGCCGGCGGCGCGGACCGCGCGGAAGAGGAGCTCGGCGTCCGAAAGGATCGGGATGCCGAGGGCGGCGGCGCGGGCGGCGGCGGGGTGGGGCCGCGGAAAACTGTGGGGGATTCCGGGCGAAAGGATAAGGGCGTCGGTGTCGGGCGGAATCGCGAGCGGATCGGCGAGACGGACCAGGCGGGCAGCCGCGCAAGCGGCAGGATCGTCGTCCCAGGCGCTCACCTCGGCGCCCATCGCGGCGAGGGCAAGGGCGGCGGGAAGCCCGTTGCGGCCGAGCCCGAGGACGGAGAAGCGCCGACCCGCGAAGACCGGAGGGAACGAAGACCCGCTCATCGGATCTTCAGCGTGGCGAGGCCGACCAGCGCCAGGATCACCGAGATGATCCAGAAGCGGATGACGATCGTCGGCTCGGCCCAGCCCTTCTTCTCGAAGTGATGGTGCAGCGGCGCCATCAGGAAGACGCGCCGCCCGGTGCGCTTGTACCAGAAGACCTGGACGATGACCGAGACGGTCTCGACGACGAAGAGCCCGCCGGTGATCGCGAGCACGATCTCGCTCTTGGTCGCCACCGCCACGGCGCCGAGCGCGCCGCCGAGTGCGAGCGACCCGGTATCGCCCATGAAGACGGTGGCGGGCCAGGTGTTGAACCAGAGAAAGCCGAGGCCCGAGCCGATCAGCGCCGAGCAGAAGATGGCAAGCTCGCCGACGCCGGGCACGTTATCGAGCTCGAGATAGTCGGCGAAGATGCGGTTGCCGACGAGATAGGCGATGAAGGCGAAGACGGCGGCGACGATGATCGTCGGCACGATCGCGAGTCCGTCGAGCCCGTCGGTGAGATTGACCGCGTTGGACGCGCCCATCATCACCAGCGTGCCGAAGATGGGAAAGGCAAGCCCGAGCGGGATCAGCGCATGCTTCAGAACCGGCACGGCGATTCCGCTGCCGAGGGCGCCGCCGGTCGTATGCGCGATCGCGTACGAGGCGACCAGGCCGATTGCGGCCTGCACGAAGAGCTTCACGCGCGCGGGGACACCGTGATGGTCGCGCCGCACGAGCTTGCGGTAGTCGTCGACCGCGCCGAGCGAGCCGTAGCCGAGCGTGACCCCGAGCACCGCCCAGACATAGACGCTCTTGAGATCCGCCCAGAGCAGGGTGGAGACGGTGAGCGCGATCAAGATGAGGAGCCCGCCCATGGTGGGCGTGCCGATCTTCTCGATCAGGTGGCGTTCGGGACCGAGGGCCCGGATCGGCTGGCCGTTCTTCTGCAGCCGCCGCAGCCGCCGGATCAGGCCTGGGCCGAGGACGAAGCTCACGACCAGCGCGGTGAGGCAGGCCGCGCCCGAACGGAAGGTCAGATAGTGCAGCAGGTTGAAGAAGAGGACCTGGTGCGCGTAGGGGTGGGTGAGGAGGTAGAGCATCAGCCGCCCTCCCCGCCTGCCGGGGTCGGCGGTTTTTTGAGTGCGACGACGATCGCGCGCATCCGGCTGCCGAGGCTTCCCTTCACCAGCACGATATCGCCCGGCGCGACGGCGGCCGCGACTATCGGCGCGAGCGTTTCGGCGTCTTCGGCGTAGGCGCCGCGCAGACGCGGGGGGGCGCGCTCGAAGAGGCGGCGCATCATCGGCCCGCAGGCAAAGAGGAGGTCGGCGGACTCGGCGAGCGCCGGCGCCAACGCCTCGTGCTCGGCCGCAGCCGCCTCGCCGAGCTCCAGCATGTCGCCGAGCACGGCGAGCCGCCGGCCCGATCCGCCGTTCATCGCGAGCACGGAGAGCGCCGCGGTGACCGCGGCTGGCGAGGCGTTGTAGCTCTCGTCGAGCAGGATCGCCGTGCCGCCGGGAAGGGCGATGGCGGTGCGCGCGCCACGCCCGTCGAGTGCCGCGAAGCCTGCGAGCGCGGCGGCGGCGCCGTACGGCGGAATTCCCAGCGCGGTCGCGGCGGCGAGGGCGGCGAGAGCGTCGAGCGCCATGTGCTGGCCGGGCGCGGCAAGCCGCAAGCGGACGGTCTCGCGCGCGAGCAAGGCGGTGACCGTGGTGCCGGTGCTGTCGGTATCGGTGGCGAGGAGGCGGGCGTTGGCGGCGGCGCTGTCGCCGAAGGTGATGATGGTGCAGCCGGGCGGGACGCGCGCGAGGAGGCGGGGGAGGAACGGCGAGTCCGCGGGAAGGATGGCCGTGCCGTTGGGCTCGAGGGCGGCGAGAAGGGCAGCCTTCTCGTCGGCGATGGCCTCGAGGCTCCCGAAATTTCCGATGTGCGCGCCGGCGATGGCGGTGACGATGGCGATGTGCGGGCGCGCGAGGGCGGCGAGCGGCGCGATCTCGCCCGCATGGTTGGTGCCGATCTCGAGGATCGCGAAGGCGGCCTCCGGCGGCAGCTCGGCAAGCGTCAGCGGGAGGCCCCAGTGGTTGTTGTACGACGCGCGCGCGGCGTGGGTGGGTCCGGCGGCGGAAAGAATCCGCCGGAGCATCTCTTTGGTGGTGGTTTTGCCGACGGAGCCGGTGATCGCGGCGATGCGCGCGGCGGAGCGCGCGCGGGCGAAGGCGCCGAGGCGCGTGAGGCCCGCGAGCGTGTCGGGGACGACGAGGAGGGGTGCCGTTTCGGTGAGGCCGGCGGGGATCGCGCTCACCATCGCCCCGGCGGCCGAGCGGGAGAGAGCGTCGGCGACATAGGCGTGGCCGTCGGCGCGTTCGCCGGCGAGTGCGACGAAGAGATCGGCCGGCCGGAGCGTGCGCGTGTCGATCGAGATGCCGGAGGCCGAGAACGGCATGGTCATGCGCCCGCCCGTCGCGGCGGCGAGAGCGGAGGTGGGCCAGAGCGCGCTCATGACGCGCCCGCGAGGCGGCGGATCACCGCGGCGTCGTCGAAAGGAAGGATTTCCGTACCCACGATCTGGCCCGTCTCATGCCCCTTGCCTGCGACCGCGAGCACGTCGCCGGGACCGAGGTCCGAGAGGGCGGCCGCGATGGCGGGTTCGCGGCCGCCGATTTCGCGCGCGCGAGGGCAGCCGGCAAGCACCGCCCGGCGGATCAGGGCCGGATCCTCGGTGCGG
>DATJTV010000330.1:0-9773 GCA_035503055.1 Acetobacteraceae bacterium | reverse complement strand
CGCCGGCGATGGCGGCGGCGGCGGCGGTCGCAGGGCACTTCGTCGACGTGCGGGAGCTGGGCTGACGATGGAAAAGTTCACCAAGCTCACAGCGGTTGCGGCGGCGCTGCCGATGGCGAACATCGACACCGACAAGGTCATCCCTTCGCGCTTCCTCAAGACGATCAAGCGGACGGGGCTTGGTGCGCATCTCTTCGACCCGCTCCGCTACGACCACCGCGATGGGAGCGAGGTTCCGGACTTCGTGCTCAATCGCGAACCGTGGCGGGGCGCGGGCGTGCTGGTGGCCGGCGATAATTTCGGCTGCGGATCGTCGCGCGAGCACGCGCCGTGGGCGCTGCTCGATTTCGGCATAAAGTGCGTCATCGCGCCTTCGTTCGGCGATATCTTCTACAACAACAGCCTGAAGAACGGGCTGCTGCCGATCCGTCTGCCGCTCGCGGTTTGCGAGCAATTGATGGCGGACGCGGCGATGGGTGGCAATGCGCGGCTCACGATCGACCTCGAGCGGCAGGTGGTGATCCGGCCGAGCGGGGAGGAAATCCATTTCGAGATCGACCCGTTCCGCAAGCATCTGCTGCTCGAGGGGCTCGACGATATCGGCCAGACGATGGCGCACGCGCCGGCGATCGGCCGCTTCGAGGTGAAGCGGCGCGGCGATTGGGCCTGGCTGCCCGCGACCACCGACGCTGCCGCCTAAGCGTATGCCAGCCAACAAGACGCTCCTGCTGCTGCCGGGTGACGGCATCGGCCCGGAGGTGATGGCGGAGGTGCGCCACGTCATCGCGTGGATGGCGCGACACCGCGCGCTCTCCTTCGATATCTCCGAGGACCTCGTGGGCGGGGCGGCGATCGACGCGCGCGGCACGCCGATCACGGACGAGACGGTGGCACGCGCGAAGGCGGCGGACGCGGTTCTTTTCGGCGCCGTCGGCGGGCCGAAATGGGACCATCTCGGCTTCGCGAACCGCCCGGAGATCGGGATTCTGCGGCTGCGGCGCGAGCTTGGCCTGTTCGCCAACCTGCGCCCCGCCGTGGTGCTCGACCCGCTCGTCGATGCAAGCACGCTCAAGCCCGAAGTGGTGCGCGGGCTCGACCTGATGATCGTGCGCGAGGCGACGGGCGGCATCTATTTCGGCGAGCCGCGCGGCGTGACAACGCTGCCCGACGGAGGCAAGCGCGGGATCAACACGGAAGTCTATACGACCGCCGAGATCGAGCGGGTCGGGCGCATCGCCTTCGAGCTGGCGGGCAAGCGCGAGAAGCGGCTCTGCAGCGTCGAGAAGGCGAACGTGATGGAAAGTGGCCTCCTCTGGCGCGAGACGATGACCGCGCTGGGCGAGCGGGAATTTCCCGAAATCGCGCTCTCGCACATGTACGCCGACAATTGCGCGATGCAGCTCGTGCGCAACCCGCGGCAGTTCGACGTGATCGTCACCTCCAACCTCTTCGGCGATTTGCTCTCGGACCTGGCCTCGATGCTGACGGGAAGCCTCGGGATGCTGCCGTCGGCCACGCTCGGCGCGGTGGACGCATCGGGCAAACGCCCCGCACTCTACGAGCCGATCCACGGCAGCGCCCCGGATATCGCGGGCAAGGGCATTGCCAACCCGATGGCCGAAATCCTGAGCTTCGCGATGCTGCTCCGATGGTCCTTCGCGCTCGAGGAGGAGGCATCACTGCTCGAGCAAGCTACGACGAACGTGCTCGCCGCAGGCCTGCGCACGCCGGACGTGATGGCGCCGGGCTGCACGGAGGTCGGAACCGCCGCGATGGGCGCGGCGGTGGTGAAAGCGCTCGCGACGCTCGAGGCCTGAGCGTGGCGGGGGCCCGCGGCGCCGGGGTGAGGCGCAGAGGGCATTGAATGGCGCCGTCCGCGGGCCGGTTTCGCTGGGGCATTCTCGGCACCGGCGCGATTGCGGGCCAGTTCGCGACCGAGCTCGGGCGCGCGGAAGGGGCGGAGCTCCATGCCGTGGCCTCGCGCGAGGAGGGGCGGGCCCGGTCCTTTGCCGCGGCCCATGGAGCGAGCATCGCGCATGGGTCGTACGAGGCCCTGCTCGCCGATTCCGCCGTCGATATCGTCTATGTCGCGACGCCGGCGGAGCGGCACCACGATCATTGCCTGGCCGCGCTGGATGCCGGCAAGCCGGTTTTGTGCGAGAAGCCGTTCGGGCTGAGCGCGCGCGAGGCGGCGGCGATGGCGGGGATCGCGCGCGCGAGGAACCTCTTCTGCATGGAGGCGATGTGGATGCGGTTCAGCCCGCTGGTGCGGCGGGCGCGCGAGCTTGTCCGGTCCGGCAGGCTCGGCACGATCGGATTCCTGCGCGCGGAGGCGGGCTATCGCGCCGGCGAGGCGCGCCTTCGCGACGCCGGTCCGGGGCACGGCGCGTTGCTGAATTTCGGCGTGTACGGGGCTTCGCTCGTCCATTTCCTGTGCGGCCCGCCGACGCGGGTGCAGGCCGAGATGACGTGGCACGCCTCGGGGCTCGATGAGAGCTTTTGCGCGACGCTGCGCTATCCGGGCCACATCGCGACGATCAGCGCCGGAATCGGCGCTGCGATGACCAACGAGGCGGTTGTCGTGGGCAGCGCGGGGCGGCTGCGGCTCGGGGCGCCGTTCTTCCATCCCGGATACCTTCAATATGTGCGGGAGGATATGCGGGAAGGGGGGAGCCCGGCGCGGGCGAGCCGCCTTGCGGAGCGGCTCCCCGGTCTCGGCCTCCTCCAAGGATCCTTTGTCGCTTCATGGCTCAGGGGGCGCGGGCAGATCGTGGCGCGGCCGCGCGGCGCCCACGGCCTCCGGCTGGAAGCGGAGGAGGCGATGCGTTGCCTCACGGAGGGGGAGACGGAGAGCCCGATCGTGCCGCTCGCGGAGACGGTCGCGGTGATGGAGACGCTGGACGCCATCCGCGCCGCTGCGGGCTCAGCGTGATCGCCGGGTGAGTGACGGACTCCCGGGGAGGGGAGCGATCGGCGCAAAGCTCGAGGTGATGGTCCGCGGATTGGCGAATCGCTCGGGGTACTGCAGGGTTTCGATCAGCTCGGTCATGTGCAGCGCGAGCTCCGGCGAGAGGCGGCATGGCCGCCGCTCGCGGATCGACTCCGCCATTTCCGCCGGCCCGCGCAGGAAATCGACCGGCTTGTTGCCGCCCGAGCTCTGGAATCGCGGCTTCTGCGCATAGGGATATCTGCGCTCGAGCCGCCAGCCGCCGAGGGAATAAGGAAGGCGGAGCGCATGCTCGACCCGGCCCCGGACCTCTCTCCAGCGCGCGCCGATGGCCGCGAGCATGCGGTTCGGCCGAGCCTGGCGCCAGTACACCGGCGCGGCATCGTTGCGGACATCCTCGGTGCGGACGATTCCCCGCTCGCCCACGATGATCAGCGATTTGTCCGCGGGTGCCACAATGCTGCACGTCACGCGCGCGACAATGCCGTTGTCATATTCCAGGCAGCCGACCGAGAAGTCCGGCGCCATCCGCTCGACCGCGATGCCCTTGTCGGGAAGGAGGCACGAGGCATAGGCGTGGACCCGCCTTGCCGGGCCGAAAAAGGCCGCGAGCCACGAAAGAACATAGCCGGCGTGCTCGTAGGTGCAGCCGGTCTCGAACTCGTCGCGGGCGGGCCAGGGGGCGCCGGAAACGCTGCGCCAGCGCGTCGGGTCGAGCCGGTGAATCATGCCGTCGTCGAAGTTCGCGTAAACGAGGCGGACCGGCCCGACCACGCCATCCGCGAGCGCTTTTTGCATCGTCTGCGCAGTCTCGCCGAGCAGGCTGCAGGGCGCGGCGGCAAGAGACAATCCGCGCTCCCTGGCCAGCCGGACCAGGTCCGCCGCTTTCTCGCTCTCCATGGCGAGCGGCTTCTCGGAATAAACGTGCTTGCCGGCGTCGAGGCACGCCTTCGTCAGATCGTAATGGCTGCGCGGACTGGTGAGATTGAGCACCATCTCGACGGCCGGATCGTCCAGCAATGCGTTGAGTGAACGGAACGATATGGTCTTGTGATAGTCGGAGAAATCCTTGAGGCGGCGCGGATCATGGTCGTGGACGCCGATCAGCCTGAGGCCCGCATGGCGCGGCAGCGTCGCCATATAGAGATCGGCGACATAGCCGCAGCCGAGGATGGCGAATTTCACGGGATCGTTCCGCCCCGTGCGGGCCGGCGCCGAACGGTGCTCTGGCGTGGGGGTGGTCAAATGAGGCTCGCCTCGAAAGCGGGGCGTCTATAGCGCACCGAGCCGGCGGCGGAAATATCGCCGGCCGGCGGGGAGGGTTGCGAGGGCTCAGCCCATGGCCTTGCTTACATTGCCTGCATCGCGGCGGTGAGGCCTTTTTGCAGGTCGTCCTGATTCATCACGGGCAGCATCTCGATTTCGGCGTTGAGGCCCATGAAGAGGGGTTCGGCGATCGCGGGAATGTCCGAGCTGTCCTTCATGTCGAAAAAGAGCATCGCGGAGCGGCAGCCTTTGTTGGCCGTGAAGTAGGCCGCCTCCGGCTTCAGCTTCTCCATCGTCGTTTCCAGGACCTTGGTGAACGAGCCGTCCCTGATCATGCGGTTGCCGAGCTCGGTCGGGAACGTAATCCGCAGCATCGTGCGCATGGCATGGTCCTCCCTGGTGTTTTGTTATGGTAGATGAACGGTTCAGGCGCCGTTGCGAGTGAGCACGAAGTCGTATTCGAGCGTGTGGAACGGAAGCTCGCGTGTGGTGCCGTCCGGGGCGGTGCCCGGCTCGTGGCGGACGAAATCGACGATGAGGGAGGGGCGGACGCCGAAGGCGACGTCGTCCTCGATATGGGAACTGCCGCGCACGAAGAGGTGGGTCATGAGGGAATCGGCGCCGGGCGCTTCGAGGGCGAAATGGAGGTGGGCGGGGCGCCAGAAGCATTTCGTGGTGTTCATGATGAAGTCGCCGAGGGCTGCGTCCATCGGCGCGGGGTAGGGCGTGGGGAGCACGCTCCAGAACGAGTAGCGGCCTTCGGCATCGCCCTGGATGCGGCCGCGGCCCCACATGCGCGAGGGATCGAAATTGTCCTGCACGTCATAGAGGCCGCGCTCGTCCGAGTGCCAGACGTTGAGGACGGTGCCCGGGATGGGGTTGCCCGCGGTGTCGAGGGTGCGGCCGTGGACGAGGAGGGGTTGGCCCTGGGCGCCGCCGGAGATGTCGGCGCCGGAGGGGAAGATCGGCGCGTCGGCGAGGAAGAAGGGGCCGATCAGGGTGGGGATGGTGGCGCCGGGCGGCTTGGGTTGCGAGGTCGCGAGGACCTGCATGGAGAGCCCGATCGAGTCCGAGAGGGCGATGAACTCGTTGCGGCCGTTCTTGGTGACCGATGCGGCCTTGGCGAGGAAGTCCATCGCCGCTTCCCATTCCTGCCAGGTGACGCGGTTCTCGCGCACGAAGGCGTGGAGGTGGCGGACGAGGCCGAAGACCAGCTCGCGGAGGCGGGGGTTGGGGGTGCGGGCGAAGCGGGCGAGGACCTCGGCCAGGATGTCCTCCTGGGCCGCGGTCGCGAAGGTTGGGTTGGCGGGGTGCTGGTCGTCCATCGGGGCCTCTCAGTGGGACATTAGGACCGGAAGCGTCATGGTGGCGAGCAGCGCGTGGGTGACGCCGCCGAGCACGACCTCGCGGGCGCGCGAATGGGCGTAGGCGCCGACGACGAGGAGGTCGGCGGCCGTGTCGCTCGCGTAATTGAGGAGGGCGTCGGCCGTGTTCAGCTGGGGGCGGACGATGTAGGAGGGCGCGCCGAGGCTCTCGGCGATCGTTTCGGCGGGGCGGGCGTCGATGCCGTGTCGGGCGAAATGGCGGGCAGCGGCGGACGTGGGGAGCTCGGTGCCCGGTGGGGTGAGCGGCCCGCGATGGACGGCGAGGAGGGTGGTTTTCGCGCCCGTGGCGATGAGGGGGAGCGCGTCGTGGGCGGCGCGGGCGGCCTCGCGGGTTTCCGTCCAGCCGATGACGACGTTGGTGCCGACGGTTGCGAAATGCCCGGCGTAGGGGACGAGGAGCGCGGGCCGGCCGGAAGTGAGCAGGACGTCCTCGATCGTGCGGCGGGCGAGCGGGGCGAGCGGATCGTCGGGGTCGGGCTGGCCGAGGACGACGAGATCGGCGGTGCGGGCGTGGCGGACGATGGCGGCGGCAGGCGGGCCGATTTCGGTCTCAAAGGTGCCGCGGAGGCTGTGCGCGGCGAGGGATTCGCGGAAGGCCGAGCCGATGCGCTCGGCCAGCTCGGGGGCGCTGTAGAGCGTCGATTGGGAGGCGGGCTCGGGGATGGCGGAGGCGGTGGCGATGTCCGCGATTCCCTGGAGGCCGAGCGGCGCGGGATAGACGTGGGGCGGCTCGGGGGCGGGCTCGGGGGCGCCGAGGAGGCGGTGGGGGCAGAGGCCGATCAGGCCGGCGCCGTGGCGCAAGGCGAGCGAGGAGGCGATGGCGAGGCAGGCTGAGCTTCGCTCGCTCGCGTCCAGGACGACCAGGATATCCTTGAGAGCCACTTTCGCCTCCCGTTGCAGCGGTCCGAGAGCGTTTCATTCCGCGGCGTTCGATGCAAGCGGGCGGCATTGCGCGGGTGTGGGCGGGGCGGCAGAGTTGCCGGCGGCGGAGCGCGCGAAGGAAAAGTGGGGGATGGAAGCGGACTACGTGGTGGTCGGCGCGGGATCGGCCGGCTCGGTGATTGCGGAGCGGCTGACCGAGGGGCGGGCGCGGGTGCTGCTGCTCGAGGCGGGGCCGCGGGACCGCAATCCGCTGATCCATATTCCGGCGGGCACGCTCAAGCTGATGCACCACCCGGTTCTCAACTGGAACTATTCGGCCGAGGGCGGGCCGGGCACGGCGGGGCGGAAGATCCATTGGCCGCGGGGCAAGGTGCTCGGCGGGTCGAGCTCGATCAACGGCATGCTCTATGTGCGCGGCAACCCGGCCGACTATGACGGCTGGGCGCAGATGGGCTGCCGCGGCTGGAGCTTTGCCGACGTGCTCCCGCTGTTTCGCAAATCGGAGGATTTCGAGCGGGGAGAGACGGAGCTGCGCGGGAAGGGCGGACCGCTCCGGGTGGAGGAGTATCGGACGATCCTGCCGCTCACGCATCGGTTCGTCGAGGCGGCGCGGGAGGCGGGGTTTCCGTTCAGCGAGGACCTCAACGGGCGCGTGCAGGAGGGGGTTGGGTATTCGCAGATGACGCGGCGGGGGCGGTTCCGCGCCTCGACGGCGCGGAGCTTCCTGGCGGTGGCGAAGGGGCGGGAGAATCTGCGGATCGAGACCGGGGCGCTGGCGACCCGGCTTCTGTTCGAGGGGACGCGGTGCGTGGGCGTTGCGCTCCGCCAAGCGGGAAGGGATCGGGTGGCGCGGGCGGCGCGGTGCGTGGTGCTGTGCGGGGGCTCCGTGAATTCCCCGCATTTGCTGCAGATTTCGGGCGTGGGGCCGGCCGAGCATCTGGCGGCGATCGGCGTGACTGTGGTGCATGCGCTCCCGGGGGTGGGGCGCAATCTCGCGGACCATTACGTTGCGCGCATTGCGCATCGGGCGAAGGACGCGATTTCGATCAACCAGCTCGCGCACGGGATCCGGCTCGCGCGGGAGGCTGCGCGGTTCGTGCTGACGGGGCGCGGGGCGCTCACCTTCGGGGTGACGACGGCGCAGGTGTTCTGGCGCTCGCGCGAGGGGCTGGCGAGCCCGGACTTGCAGCTTCTGTTCACGCCGGCGAGCCATGATCCGCAGAAGTTCGGGTCGCTGGAGAAGAAGCGCGGATTCTCGGTGGCGGTGTGCCCGGTGCGGCCGGACAGCCGCGGGACGGTGATGGCGGCCTCGCCCGATCCGTTCGCGGCGCCGGTGATCGTGCCCAACTATCTTTCCGCGCCGAGCGATGTGCGCGTGATGATCGCGGGGCTCGGGTTCACGCGGAAAATCCTGAGCGAACCTGCGATCGCGCGTTTCAGCGAAGGCGAGACGCTGCCGGGGGCGGGGGTGAGCACGGACGAGGCGCTGGCGGATTACGCGCGGCAGTACGGGACGACGCTCTACCATCCGGTAGGAACGTGCCGGATGGGCGAGGACCCGATGGCGGTGGTCGATTCGCGGCTTCGCGTGCGCGGGCTCGAGGGGCTTCGGGTGATCGACGCCTCGATCATGCCGACGCTCACCACCGGCAACACGAATGCGCCGACGATCATGATCGCGGAGAAGGGTGCCGCGATGATCCGCGAGGACGACGAGGCGGGATGAAGGAGATGGGCATGAAGGGCTATCTGTTCGCGGAGATCGAGGTCACGGATCCCGAAACGTACAAGCAGTACATGCCGCTCGCGGGCGCGGCGGTCGCCGCGTACGGCGGGCGGTTCGTGATCCGCGGGGGCAATCCGGAGGTGGTGGAGGGCGGGCGGAGCGCGAAGCGGTGCGTGCTCGTCGAGTTCGAGAGCGTGGAGCGTCTCAAGGAGTTCTATCACTCGGCGCAGTATCAGGCGGCGGCGGCGATTCGGCAGAAGGCGTCGAGCGGGCATGTCTATCTGCTGAGCGGGGCGCCCGAGGGGGTGCCGAAGGGGGCGCGGGAGTGAAAGTTTCGATCAAGTTATGAGAGCGGCGGGAGGGGCGGGCGTGCGATGAGCGAGGATCGGCGCGCGACGGTGAGCCGCGTCGGGCTCAACGCGTTCAACTTTTTCACCGCCGGCGTGCAGACGGGCTTCGGGCCGTTCTTGGCGGTGTATTTGACGCGCTCGGGCTGGGACCAGGGCGCGGTGGGGCTGGCCCTGAGCGTGGGCACCATCGCCGGCGTGGTGAGCCAGGTGCCGGGCGGGGCGGTCGTCGATTACGTGCATCAGAAGCGGCTGGCGTGCGCGGTGAGCCTGGGCGCGGTGGGGTTGAGCGCGCTCGTGCTGGGGTTCTGGCCCGGCTTGGTGCCGGTGTGGGGCGCGCAGATCCTGCACGCGTTCGGGAGTGCGGTGCTGACGCCGGCGATCGCGGCGCTGACGCTGACGCTTTCCGGCCATGGCGCGTTCGGCGAGCGGGTGGGCGGCAATGCGCGCTATGCCTCGCTCGGGAACGCGGCGGCGGCGGCGCTGCTCGGTGTGGTGGCGTATCGGATGTCGGAGCAGGCGGTGTTCTTCGTGACCGCGGCGATGGCGGTGCCGGCGCTGGCGAGCCTGCTGCTGATCGCGCGGGCGCCGATCGATGCGCGGACGGACCATCCCGCACTTTTGCATCCGCGGCGGCGGAAGGCGCGGCCGTGGCACGTTTTCGTCGAGCTTCATTTGCATACGTTTGCGATTTGCGTGGTCCTTTTCTTCCTCGCCAACGCGGCGATGCTGCCGATCGCGCTGAATGCGCTGGCGGCCGGGCATGGCGGGGCGGCGGGGCTGGCGACCACCGGCTCGATCATCGCGCCGCAGGTGGTGGTGGTGCTGTTCTCGCCGTGGCTCGGGCGGGCGGCGGAGCGGTGGGGGCGGCGGCCGCTGCTCGCGGTGGGGTTCGCGGCGCTGCCGCTGCGCGCGCTGTTGTTCGCTCTGGTGCCGGGGGCGGGACCGCTGGTGGCGATCGAGCTGCTCGACGGCGTGAGCGGGGCGGTGATGGGGATCATGATCCCGCTGGTGGCGGCGGACCTCACGCGGCGGACCGGGTTCCTCAACCTGGCGATCGGCTCGTTCGGGCTGGCGGCGAGCCTGGGCGCGACGTTCAGCACGACGCTCGCGGGATTGATCGTCGATCGGTTCGGGTTGCGCGCCGCGTTCCTGGTGCTGGCAGTTGCCGGCTGCGCGGCGCTGGCGATCGTTGTTGCCGTGATGCCGGAGACGCGGCC
>DATJTV010000329.1:0-21129 GCA_035503055.1 Acetobacteraceae bacterium | reverse complement strand
TGCGCGAGGTCGGCCGCAAGTTCGACCGCTGGCTCGATCTCCTCTTCATGCAGCGTGGCCTGCCGTGAGCCGCGAGATCCGCCTCAACGCCTTCGACATGGCGACGGTCGGCCACATCCAGCAGGGGATGTGGACGCATCCGCGCGATCGTTCGACCGAGTACCGTTCGCTCGATTACTGGGTGGGGTTGGCGCGGCTGCTCGAGCGCGGGCTCTTCGATGGCTTGTTCCTTGCCGACGTGCTCGGCGTCTACGACGTCTATCAGGGCGCGCCGGATGCGGCGCTCAGCGGCGCCGTGCAGGTGCCCCTGCTCGATCCCGCGACCCTCGTGCCGGCGATGGCCCATGCGACCCAGAATCTCGGCTTCGGCATCACCTGCAACCTCGCCTTCGAGCCGCCCTGGCTCTTCGCCCGGCGCATGGCGAGCCTCGATCACGTGACGGGCGGGCGGATCGGCTGGAACATCGTCACGGGCTATCTCGATAGCGCCGCCCGCGCGATGGGGTTCGCCGCGCAGATGGCGCACGACGACCGCTACGACCTGGCCGACGAATACATGGCGCTGATGTACGCGCTCTGGGAGCGCGGCTGGGAGGATGGCGCAGTGCTCGCAGACCGCGCGTGCGGCATCTACGCGGATCCGGCGCGCGTGCACCGCGTGCGCCACGAGGGAAAGCAGTGGCGGCTGGACGCGGTGCCGCTGTGGGAGCCCTCGCCGCAGCGCACGCCCGTGCTCTACCAGGCGGGCGCCTCGGAGCGTGGCCGCGCCTTCGCCGCGCGCCATGCCGAGTGTGTGTTCCTCAATGCGAGCGGCAAGGAGACCGTGGCGCGGCTGGTCGGCGACATAAGGGCGCGGGCGGGCGGGCGGCCGATCCTCGCCTTCGTCGGCGCGACGGTGATCGTCGGGCGGACGAGCAAGGAGGCGCGGGACCTCCTCGAGGAGTATCGCCGCCATGCGAGCACGGAGGCCGCACTCGCGCATGCCTCGGCCTCGCTTGGGATCGATTTCGGGCGCTACGCGCTCGACGAGCCGATCGGCGCCGGGCCGGGCAACGCCATCCGCTCGAACGTCGAGGCGATGGGCCCCCAATGGACCAAGCGGAAGCTGATCGACCAGCTCGTGCTCGGCTCGCGCCAGCCGCCGATCGTCGGCTCGGGGGTGGAAGTGGCGGACGAGCTGCAATCCTGGATGGAGGAGGCCGCCGTGGACGGCTTCAACCTATCCCGCACGATCGTCCCGGAATGTATTGAATCTTTTATAGATCTCGTCGTCCCCGTCCTTCAGGAGCGCGGGCTCTACAAGCGGGCCTACGCGCCGGGCACCTACCGGGAAAAACTCTTCGGCGGCGGGGCGCGGCTCGCGCCGCCGCATCCGGCTTCGCTCAGGGCTTGAGGAGCGCGCGGGCGCGCTCGAGATCGGCGAGCGTGTCGACGCCGAGGGGTTCGGTCTCGATCAGGGTGACCTCGATGCGCATGCCGTTCTCGATGGCACGCAGTTGCTCGAGGTTTTCGCGCTGTTCCAGGACGCTTCTTGGCAGATTTACGAAGCGTTCGAGGGATTTCCGGCGGTAAGTGTAGAGGCCGACATGGTGATAATGCGGCCCGGGGCCGCCGGGAATGACGGATCGGCTGAAATATACGGCCCGTCCCACGCGCGCGCGCGAGAGAAGCCCCATGGCAATTTTCACCACCTGAGGGGCCTGCAGCTCCAGCGGATCGGTGATCAGGGTCGCGAGCGTGGAGATGTCCACCGCGGGGTCGGCGAGCGGGGCAAGCGTCGCGCGCAGGACCGCGGGCTCGATCGTCGGCAGGTCCCCTTGGAGCACGACGACGACGTCATGGCGCCGATCCGGGTCGATGAGCGAAAGGGCCGCCTGCACGCGGTCCGAGCCGGTGGGCAAGGCCGGATCGGTCAGCACCGCCTCGCCGCCCTGCGCGCGGATCGCCTCGGCGATCGGCGCATCGCCGCAGGCGACGAGCACCGGGCCGATATCGGCCTCGAGCCCGCGGCGCCAGACATGCACGATCATCGGCTCGCCCGCGATGTCGACGAGCGCCTTGCCGGGCAGGCGCGCCGAGCCGAGGCGCGTCGGGATGACGACGATGGGATCCAAGACGGGATGGGATTCAAGAGGGGATGGGATGGGATGCAAAAGGTGCGGCGTCCTCGCGTACGCAACACGCGTGGCAGGACGAGGAGGGACCTCCTCATCCTGCCAACCGAGATTGGCGTTCCCTCCCCAAACTTGGCCCGGATCGCTCCGCCGCGAGCCAGTTGTTAGCCGGTCCAAGCAGACGAGTCACGCGTTTTTGTGCTCTGAGCGTGAATATTTCTTGGCGTTATTGCTCGGTTTTGTTGTGCGGCGCACAAAAATTGCTGCATCGCAGCAGCCGCGGCGCCATCTGGCCGCGAGGCCGGCGGACGGCTAGCTTCTCGCGCTCAACCCAATCGAGGACCGAACCGGCGATGCGTCTTTCCCGGAGCTTCGTGCCCACGCTCAAGGAGACTCCGGCCGAGGCGCAGATCGTCTCGCACCGGCTGATGCTGCGCGCGGGCCTGGTGCGCCAGACGGCGGCGGGCATCTATGCCTGGCTGCCGGCGGGATTTCGCGTGCTGCAGAACATCGCCGCGATCGTGCGCGCCGAGCAGGACGCGGCGGGCGCGCAGGAACTTTTGATGCCGACCATCCAGCCGGCCGAGCTCTGGCGCGAGAGCGGGCGGTACGAGGATTACGGCAAGGAGATGCTGCGGCTCCAGGACCGCCACGAGCGCGACCTCCTCTACGGCCCGACCAACGAGGAGATGATCACCGACCTCTTTCGCCAGTCGGTGAAGTCGTATCGTGAACTTCCGCAGATCGTCTATCACGTCCAATGGAAATTCCGCGACGAGGTGAGGCCGCGCTTCGGCGTCATGCGCGGGCGCGAGTTCCTGATGAAGGACGGCTACAGCTTCGATCTCGACTATGCGGGCGCCGTCGTGAGCTATCGGCGGATGATGCTCGCCTATATGCGCACCTTTCGCCGGATGGGGCTGAAGGCGATCCCGATGCAGGCGGAGTCCGGGCCGATCGGCGGCAACATGAGCCACGAGTTCATCATCCTCGCAAGCACCGGCGAGAGCGCGGTCTATTACGACGCCGCGTTCGAGGAGATCGATTATTCCGCAGCCGGGTTCGATATTTTCTCCGAAGCGGACCTTGCGCGCTTCGAGGGGCTGATGACCGGCCATTACGCCGCGACCGACGACAAGCACGATCCCGCGGCGTGGGAGCGCCTGGCGCCCGAGCGGCAGCGGCTGGGGCGCGGGATCGAGGTCGGGCATGTCTTTTATTTCGGGACCAAATACAGCGCGGCGATGGGGTTCTCGGTGTCCGGCGCGGACGGGCGCCCCGTGAACCCGGAGATGGGGAGCTACGGGATCGGCGTGAGCCGGCTCGCGGGCGCGCTGATCGAGGCCTCGCACGACGAGGCGGGCATCATCTGGCCGGACGCGGTCGCACCGTTCCGTGCCGCCATCCTCAATCTTCGCCAGGGCGACGCGGCGTGCGACGCGCTCTGCGAGGATGTCTATGCGAAGCTCGGGCTCGCCGCACTCTATGACGACCGCGACGAGCGGGCGGGGGTGAAGTTCGCCGACGCCGATCTGATGGGACATCCCTGGCAGATCATCGTGGGACCCCGCGGCGCGGCGAAGGGGACGGTGGAGCTCAAGCGCCGCGCGAGCGGCGAGCGCGAAGAGCTCTCGCTCGACTCCGCGCTGGCGCGCGTGCTCTGAGATGTTCGGGGCTTTCGAGCGGGCGGTCGCGTTCCGCTATCTGCGCTCGCGCCGCGGCGAGCGCTTCGTCTCGGTAATCGCGAGCTTCTCGCTGATCGGGATCGCGCTCGGGGTCGCCACGCTCATCATCGTGATGAGCGTGATGAACGGGTTCCGCCAGGAGCTGCTGAGCCGCATCCTCGGGCTGAACGGCGATCTCGGCGTCTATTCGCAGAGCCAGGGGCTCGCCGATTACGATACGCTCGCGGCACGGATCGGCCGCATCCCGGGCGTGATCTCCGCGACGCCGATCGTCGAGGGCCAGGCGCTGCTGACGAACGAGAGCGGCGCGGCCGTGGGCGGACTCATTCGCGGGATAACGAGGCAGAATCTCGAGGGCTTGTCCTCCGTCGCCGATCATATCGTGGCCGGGAGCCTCGCGCGGTTCGGCGGCGACGATACGATCGCGATCGGGATCGGGCTCGCCCAGAGCCTCGGCGTCACCGTCGGCGGGCGCGTCACGCTCGTTTCGCCGCAGGGTGCGGCGACCGTGCTCGGCACCATCCCGCGCATCCGCTCCTATCAGGTCGTCGCGATCTTCCAGGTGGGCATGAACGAATACGACAGCAGCTTCGTCTTCCTCCCGCTTCAGGCCGCGCAGGTGTTCTTCCAGAAGCCGAACGAGGCCACGCAGATCCAGGTGAGCGTCCAGCACCCGGACGCGGTGGGCGGGATCGACCGGGCGATCTACCGGGCCCTTCCCGGCCAGCCGATCCGCATCATCGACTGGACGCAGGCGAACGACAGCTTCTTCGCTGCCGTCACCGTCGAGCGGAACGTGATGTTCCTCATCCTCACGCTCATCATCCTGGTCGCCGCCTTCAACATCGTCTCCTCGCTCATCATGATGGTGAAGGACAAGACCCGCGACATCGCGATCCTGCGCACGATCGGCGCCGGGCGCGGGGCGGTGATGCGCATCTTCCTGATGTGCGGGGCCTCGGTCGGCATCGTGGGGACGGTGGCGGGGACGGTGCTCGGCGTGCTCTTCTGCCGCAACATCGACACCATCAAGGACTGGCTGCAATCGCTGACGGGGACGAACCTCTTCAACCCGGAGGTCTATTACCTCGAGCAGCTTCCGGCCGTGCTCGACTGGGGCGAGGTCGTCAGGGTGATCGTGATGGCGCTCGCGCTCTCGCTGCTCGCCACGCTCTATCCGAGCTGGCGGGCGGCGCGCACCGACCCGGTCGAAGCGCTCCGGCATGAATGAGAAGCTCGTTCTGAAGAATCTGTCGCGCACGTTTCGCAGCGAAGGCGGCGATCTTCCGGTGCTGCGCGGCGCCGATCTCGCGGTGCGCGCGGGCGAGATCGTGGCGCTCGTCGCACCCTCGGGGGCGGGGAAATCGACGCTGCTCCATCTTGCCGGGCTGCTCGAGAAGCCGGACGGCGGCGCGGTGCTGATCGAGGGACGCGACGCCGCGATGCTGACGGACGCCGAGCGGACGGCCTTGCGCCTCAGCGCCATCGGCTTCGTCTATCAGATGCATCACCTGCTCTCGGAGTTCAGCGCGGTCGAGAACGTGATGCTGCCGCAGATGATCGCGAAAATCCCCCGCCGGAAGGCCGAGGAGCGGGCGATGGCGCTGCTCGCCTCCTTCGGGCTCGCGGCGCGGGCGCGGCATCTGCCGGGCGCGCTCTCGGGCGGCGAGCAGCAGCGTGTGGCGATTGCGCGCGCGCTCGCGAACGAGCCGGCCGTGCTGCTCGCCGACGAGCCGACGGGCAATCTCGACGTCGCGACCGCCTCGGTCGTGTTCGAGGAGCTCCTCGCGGCGGCGCGCGACCACGGCCTCGCCGCGCTGATCGCGACGCACAACCCGGACCTCGCGGCGCGGATGGACCGGCAGGTGACGCTGAAGGAGGGGAGGATCGCGCCGCTGGCGTGAGGGGCCGGGCGGAGCCGCTCGGGCGCCGAAACCCATCGCTCGCTTCGGGCCAGCTCAGGCGGGCGTATTCGCCTGCCATCCCATCGGCTTGCTAGAGCGTGATCGCCGGAGGTTGAATCGGGGCACCCCGCGAACTCGTTCGCGGGGACCCCGGCACCGAAGGCGTTCGATCACGCGGGAAAACAAAGGCCTAGAGCGGGATGCGTGAGCCGGAGCGAACGCATCCCGCTCTAGGGAGATCGCCTTCCGCCGCGTTGCACAACGTCACTTCATAGAGCTTTTCTGTTACATGCATTATCTCTAATCTCTTCGCCGCGCGGCCCACCGCGCCCTTGCGACGAGAGATCCGATTTCTTGGCCCAGAAGAGATTTCGCCTGCCCCTGTTCGCGGCGATCGTGGTCGCGGCCGGCCTCGGGAGCTGGCTGCTCCTGTCCCACCACGCCGTTCATGCCACGCTCGCCGCCGATCCGGCCGACGACGCCCCGCCCGCCGTTCCGGTCACCGCCGCGCCGGCGAGGCTCGCGGACGTCCCGGTCTATCTCCGCGGCCTCGGCACGGTCGAGGCGTTCAACATCGTCGAGATCCGCGCCCAGGTGAACGGCACGCTCATCGCCCTGCCGGTCGGCCAGGGCGAGGAGGTGCGCAAGGGCCAGATCGTCGCCGAGATCGACCCGCGGCCCTACAAAGCGACGCTCGACCAGGCCACCGCCCAGCGCGCCGAGGACGCGGCCCAGCTCCACAGCGCCGCGCTCGACCTCGCCCGCTATCAGAGCCTCCAGTCCCGCAGCTTCGCCTCCGTGCAGCAGGTCGACGACCAGCAGGCCACGGTCGACCGGCTCCGCGCCGCCATCCAGGCGGACGACGCCGCGGTCGAATCGGCCCTCATCAATCTCGGCTTCTGCACCATCCGCGCGCCCATCGCCGGCCGCGTCGGCTTCTACCAGACCGATGTCGGCAATCTGATCGAGGCCTCCGCCCAGACCGGCATCCTCTCCATCACCGAGGACAAGCCGATCTCGGTCGTCTTCACCCTGCCCGAGGCGGACCTCCCGCGCATCCAGGCGGCGATGGCGAAGGGCACGCTTCCCGTCGCCGCCTACACCGCCGATGAGGCGACGAAGCTCGCCACGGGCACGCTGCTCACGCCGGACAACACGATCGACACCACCACCGGCACGATCCAACTCAAGGCGACCTTCGCGAACGCGAACGACCGTCTCTGGCCGGGCGAGTTCGTCAATGCCTGGCTCCTGCTGAACACGCTCCGCAACGTCGTCACCGTGCCGGTCCCGGCGGTGCAGCACGGGCCGGACGGCCTCTTCGTCTACATCGTCAAGCCCGACCACACCGTGGCGACGCAGCCGGTCACGCTCGGCGAGCAGGACGGCAACCTCGCGGTCGTCGCCGGCGGGCTGCAGGCCGGCCAGCAGGTCGTCCTCGCCGGCCAGTCGCGGCTGATGCCCGGCGTGCGCGTCACGGCAACCGCCCCCGACAACGAGCCCGGCGGCGCCGGCGGCGCCATTGCCGCGCGCGACCTCGCCCACGCGCCCGGCCGCGACTAGCCGCGATGAGCGTTTCCACTCCCTTCATCCGCCGCCCCGTAGCGACCTCCCTGCTCACCGTGGGGATCTTCCTCGCCGGCCTCGCGGCTCTCCCGCTCCTGCCCGTCGCCCCCTTGCCCAACGTCTCGTTCCCGACGCTCAGCGTCACCGCGCAATATCCCGGCGCCAGCCCCGAGACCATGGCGGCCACCGTGGCCACGCCACTCGAGACCGAGTTCGGCCAGATGCTGCCCGGCCTCACGCAGATGACCTCCATCAGCGTCACCGGCACCAGCAACATCACGCTTCAGTTCAGCCTCGACACCAACATCAACACCGCGGCGACGCTGGTTCTCGAGGCGATCAATGCCGCCGATGGCTCGCTGCCCAAGGACATGCCGAGCCCGCCCACCTTCCGCGAGGTGAACCCCACGGACGCGCCGATCCTCATCCTCTCGATGCACTCCGACCAGGCGCCGATCACCGAGGTGGACGCGTACGCCGAGAATCTTTTCGAGCAGCAGCTCTCCCAGCTCCCCGGCGTCGGCCAGGTGCTGGTCGGCGGCCAGCAGACCCCCGCGGTCCGCGTCGAGGTCGATCCCGCCCGTCTCGCCGCGATGGGCCTGACCATGGAGGACGTGCGCAACGTCCTCGCCAACGCCACGGTGGACGATCCCAAAGGCAGCATCGACGGACGCCAGGAATCCTACACGATCTACGCCAACGACCAGCTCACCGCGGCCGAGGCCTACAACAACGTCATCATCGGCTACCGCAACGGCGGGCCGATCCGCATCGGCGATATAGGGCGCGCCGTCAGCGGCCCGCAGAACGACGAACTCGCCGCGTGGACCGACAACCAGCCCTCCGTCCTCCTGCTCATCTTCAAGCAGCCCAACGCCAACGTCATCACCACGGCGGACGGGGTGAAGGCCCGCCTCGCCTCGCTCGAGGCCAACATCCCGCGCGACATCCACGTCTCCGTGGTCTCCGACCGCACGCTCACCATCCGCGCCTCGGTCCGCGATGTCAGCTTCACGCTGCTGCTCGCCATCGCCCTCGTGGTCGCCGTCATTTTTCTCTTCCTCCGCAATGTCTGGGCCACCATCATCCCGAGCGTCACGATCCCCGTCGCCCTGGTCGGCACGTTCGGGGTGATGTATCTCTGCGGCTTCAGCCTCGACAATCTCTCGCTCATGGCCCTCACCATCGCGGTCGGCTTCGTCGTCGACGACGCGATCGTCATGCTCGAGAACATCTTCCGCCATATCGAGCACGGGCTGCGGCCGATCGACGCCGCCATCAAGGGCGCGGGCGAGATCGGCTTCACCATCGTCTCGATCAGCTTCTCCCTCATCGCCGTCTTCATCCCGCTGCTGCTGATGGGCGGGATCGTCGGCCGCCTCTTCTGGGAGTTCGCGGTCTGCGTCTCGATGACCATCGTCATCTCGGCGATCGTCTCGCTCACCCTCACCCCGATGATGGCCTCGCGCTTCCTCAGCGCGGAGGCGCACAGCCACGGCGCCTTCTACAATCTCGTCGAGCGGATGTTTACGGGCGTGCTCCGCTTCTACGAGCGCACGCTCGCCGTCGCGCTGAGATTCCGCTTCGTCACGCTGATGGTCTTCCTCGCCACCGTCACGCTCACGATCTTCCTCTACATCGTCATCCCGAAGGGATTCTTTCCCGAGCAGGACACCGGCGTGATGATCGGCATCACCGTCGCGGCTGAGGACAGCTCGTTCGACGCCATGTCCGCGCTCCAGCGCGAGGTGAACCGGGTCGTCCTCGCCAATCCCGCCGTGGCCTCGGTGGTCGCGGCGGTCGGCGCCGGATTGGGCGGCCAGACGGCGAACAACGGCCGCATGTACATCACCCTCAAGCCGTGGGACCAGCGCAGCGCCACCGCCTCGCAGGTCATCGCGCAGATCGACCGCAAGATGCGATCGGTCAAGGGCGTCCGCCTCTTCCTGCAAGTCATCCAGGATGTCCGCGTCGGCGGCCATCTGAGCCGCACCGAGTACCAGTACACGCTGGAGGACGCGAACCCGGACGAGCTCAACGCCTGGGCGCCAAAGATCCTCGCGCGCATCCGCCGCCTTCCCGAGCTTGCCGATGTCACCTCGGACCAGCAGGTCGACGGCACGACGGAGACGCTCACCTACAACCGCGACCAGGCGGCGCGCTTCGGCGTGCAGCCCGCCGCGATCGACAACACCCTCTACGATGCCTTCGGCCAGCGCGAGGTCGCGCAGTATTTCACCGGCGACAAGGCCTATTACGTCGTCCTCGGCGTGCTGCCGGACGAGCAGGGCAAGCTCTCCACCCTGCAAGAGCTCTATGTCGCCTCGTCGAGCGGCAAGCCCGTCCCGCTCTCGACGCTGGTCCATGAGACCACGGTGCCCGTGCAGCCGCTCGCCGTGAACCATGTCAACCAGATGCCCGCGGTGACGATCTCGTTCAACCTCAAGGGCAATGCCTCGCTCGGCGCGGCCGTGATCGCCATCCAGCGGGTCGAATCCGAGATGGGCGTGCCGGCCACCCTGAACGGCTCGTTCCAGGGCACGGCGCAGGCGTTCCAGGCCTCGCTCGGGTCCGAGCCCTATCTCGTCGCGGCGGCGATCGTCACCGTCTACATCATCCTCGGCATGCTGTACGAGAGCTACATCCTGCCGCTCACCATTCTTTCCACCCTGCCCTCCGCCGGCGTCGGCGCGCTCCTCATCCTGCTCGCCTTCGGCTACCAGCTCACCGTCATCGCGCTCATCGGCATCATCCTGCTCATCGGCATCGTCAAGAAGAACGGGATCATGATGGTGGATTTCGCGATCACCGCCGAGCGGCGCGACGGCCTCGCGCCCGAGGCCGCCATACGCCAGGCCTGTCTGTTGCGTTTCCGGCCCATTCTGATGACGACGATGGCCGCCATCTTCACCGGCCTGCCGCTGATGCTCGAGAACGGGGCCGGATCCGAGTTGCGCAAGCCGCTCGGCTTTGCCATGGTCGGCGGCCTCGCGCTCAGCCAGGTGCTCACGCTCTACACGACGCCGGTGATCTATCTCTACCTCGACCGCCTGCAACACCGTCTGCTGCGCCGCCCCGCCCCCACGCTTCCGAAGCTCGCGGCGATGATGAGCGGGGACGGGGACGGAGACGACTAGAGGGAGATGCGTTCGCTTCGGCTCACCCGTCCCGCTCCAGCCAACGGAGGAACGTGCCCAAGGACCACGCCCAAGGACCACGCCCAAGGACCACGCGATGACACCGTTTCGTCCCCGACATCACCCGGCCCGCGGCGCGGCCCGCTCGCCATGAGCGACCTCTCGCCCGGCCGACGCACGCTCGGCTTCCTGCTCCGCGAAGGCTCGCGCCTGATGCGCCGCCGTTTCGTCTATCACTCGAAGCGGGCCGGCCTCGGCCTCAACCCCTCCGAAGCGAGCCTGCTGCTCCAGGTCTTCCACGATCCCGGCATCAAGCAGATCGGCGTCGCGATCATGCTGGACATGGAAGCGATCTCCATCGTCCGGCTGGTCGATAGCCTCGAGGAAGCCGGGCTCGTCCAGCGCCGGCCGCACGCAACCGACCGCCGCGCCCGCACCTTGTGGCTCACCGAAGCCGGCGAGGCGGCGGTCGCAAAAATCCGCGCGATCACCGAGATCGTCCGCGCCGAGGCCCTCGCCGGCATCCCGCCCGCCGACCGCGAGCATTTGCTCGACACCCTGCTTGCGCTCCGCGGCAACCTGCTGCGCTCCGGCGAATCGGAAGAGTCCGCCGCCGCCTGACCCCCCTCCCGCGCGACCGACGCTTGGAGCGGGATTGGATTGCCCGCGCTCAGCAATCCCGCTCCAGCGTCGTTCGGCGCCCTGCCGGTGAAATCAGGCGAGGTCGAAGCGGTCGAGGTTCATCACCTTGTTCCAGGCGGCCACGAAGTCATGGACGAACTTCTTCTGCGAGTCCGCGGAGGCATAGACTTCCGCGAAAGCGCGCAGCTGGGAGTTCGAGCCGAAGACGAGGTCCACGCGCGTGCCGGTCCATTTCACCGCGCCGCTCGCGCGATCGCGACCCTCGAACACCTCCTCGGCGTCCGAGACCGCCTTCCATTCCGTGCCCATATCGAGCAGGTTGACGAAGAAGTCGTTGGTGAGCGTCTCCGGCCGCTTCGTGAAGACCCCGTGCGCGGACTTCCCGACATTCGCGTTCAGCACGCGCATGCCGCCGACGAGCGCCGTCATCTCGGGGGCGGTGAGCCTCAGGAGCTGCGCGCGGTCGACGAGCAGCGCCTCCGCCGGGGACGCGAGCCCCGTCTTGAGGTAGTTGCGGAACCCGTCCGCGGCCGGTTCGAGCACGGCGAAGGAGGCGGTGTCGGTCTGTTCCGGCGTCGCATCGGTACGGCCCGGCGCGAAGGGAACCTCGACCTCATGCCCGGCGTTCTTCGCCGCACGCTCGACCGCGGCGCACCCGCCGAGGACGATGAGGTCGGCGAGCGAGACCTTCTTCCCGCCGGTTGCCGCGGCGTTGAACGACTTCCGGATTCCCTCGAGGGCGGCGAGCACTTTCGCGAGCTGGGCGGGCTGGTTCACCGCCCAATCCTTCTGCGGGGCGAGGCGGATGCGCGCGCCGTTCGCTCCGCCGCGCTTGTCGGAGCCGCGGAAGGTCGAGGCCGAGGCCCAGGCGGCGCCGACCAGTTCGGGGATCGAGAGGCCCGCGGCGAGGATCTTCGCCTTGAGGTCCCTCATGTCCGCGGCGTCGATCAGCTTGTGATCGACCGCGGGCACGGGATCCTGCCAGATCAGCTCTTCGGCCGGGACCAGCGGGCCGAGATAGCGCACGCGCGGGCCCATGTCGCGGTGCGTCAGCTTGAACCACGCGCGGGCGAAGGCGTCGGCGAGCTGATCCGGATGCTCGTAGAAGCGGCGTGAGATTTTTTCGTAGGCAGGGTCGATCCGCAGGGAAAGATCGGTGGTCAGCATGGCGGGCGCGCGGCGCTTCGCGGGGTCGTGCGGATCCGGGATCGTGCCGGCGCCGGCGCCGTTCTTCGGCTGCCACTGATAGGCGCCGGCCGGGCTCTTGGTCAGCTCCCATTCATAGCCGAAGAGGTTTTCGAAGAAATTGTTGCTCCATTTCGTGGGCGTCGAGGTCCAGACGACTTCGAGGCCGCTGCCGGTCGCGTCGTCGCCTTTGCCGGTGCCGAATTTGTTCCTCCAGCCGAGGCCCTGCTCCGCGAGGCCGCAGGCCTCGGGCTCCCGCCCGACGAGCGTCACGTCGCCCGCGCCATGCGTCTTGCCGAAGGTGTGCCCGCCGGCGATGAGTGCGACGGTCTCCTCGTCGTTCATCGCCATGCGCAGGAAGGTCTCGCGGATATCGCGCGCCGCGGCGAGCGGATCCGGCTTGCCGTTCGGCCCTTCGGGGTTGACGTAGATGAGGCCCATCTGCACGGCGCCGAAGGGGTTCTCGAGCTCGCGGTCGCCGCTGTAGCGCTCATCGCCGAGCCAGGTCTTCTCGATGCCCCAATCGACGTCCTCGTCGGGCTCCCAGACATCCGCGCGCCCGCCGCCGAAGCCGAAGGTCTTGAAGCCCATCGAATCGAGCGCGCAATTGCCGGCGAAGATCATGAGGTCGGCCCACGAGATTTTCTCGCCGTATTTCTGCTTGACCGGCCAGAGCAGGCGGCGCGCCCTGTCGAGAAGCACATTGTCGGGCCAGCTGTTGAGCGGCGCGAAGCGCTGCTGGCCGGAGCCGGCGCCGCCGCGGCCGTCGGCGATGCGGTAGGTGCCGGCGCTGTGCCAGGCCATGCGGATGAAGAGCGGCCCGTAATGACCGAAATCCGCCGGCCACCATTCCTGCGAGGTCGTCATCAGCACGAAGAGGTCCTTCTTCAGGGCCTCGAGGTCGAGCGTCTTGAACGCCTCGGCGTAGTTGAAGCCTGTGCCCATGGGGTTGGACAGGGACGAGTGCTGGTGGAGAATCCTGAGGTTGAGCTGGTTCGGCCACCAGTCGCGGTTCGACCTTCCCGCAAAGGTCGCCTGCACCGCGGGCCCGTGGATGACCGGGCACTTGCCGGCGCTCTGGCTGCTGCTTTCGTCCATGTTTCCCTCCGATCCTGGGTGGGTAGAGCGTGATGACCGAAGGCGGAATCGCCGTAGGTCTCAATCACGCGATAAGACACAAGCTTGGAGCGGGATGGGTGAGCGCAAGCGAACTCATCCCGCTCCGGATCGACCTCATTCGCGAGTGAACGCCGCGACGAGCGTGGTGAGGCTGTTCCGGTTCTCGGCGACGCTCATGGTGCGGCGTTGGGTCCTCCGGCTGCTCCTGAGGGTGGTTGCTCCGGCGCAGATGTAGACGCACCCCGACGATGAATGAAGGCCTTCTGTGTCAATCGGCGCGATAGAGACCGTCTATGACGACGGCCCGACCGATCGGCGCGGCATCAGCGAGCCGGGCGCGAAGCGGCGGCGGACCCCGCGCAGGAGTCCATGATGCGGGCGACCTCGTCGCTCGAGAGGGCGCCGATCTCGGCGACGAAGACGATGCGGGCGCGGGGTGCGGCGGGCGCGGGCGGGCCGGCCGGGGCGAGGGTCGCGCGGCCGCCGGCGAGCTGGAAGAGAAGCTGGCGGCCGGGCTGCTCCACGGTCTCGAAGAGACCCTTGGCGCGGGCGAGTTTCGGCGCGAGGCGGGCGATGGCGTCCTGGAGGCGGGGCAGGGAGACCGGCCGGTCGGAGGTCCAGGCCAGCGCCTCGAAGCGGTCGGCGGCCGGGCGGCGGGGCCCCGGGTCGCGGGGTGCCCCCACACGCTCCGGGTCATCAGGGAACAGGAGCGCCGGGGGCACCTGGCCGTGCGGGGCATCGACGAGGGTCGCGGCCCGGCGGGCGGTTTTGAGGGAATCGCGGATTTGGCGGAGGCCGGCTTCGTCCGCGAGGTCCGGCTTGGTCAGCGCGATCACGTCGGCGGTCCGAATTTGCGAGCGGAGCAGGGCGTCCTGCAGGGAGTGCGGGGCGATCGTCGCGTCCACCGCGCAGAGCACCGTCTCCAGCGGCGCCTCCTGCCAGATCACGGGATCCATGAGGTTGCGGACGATGTCGGCGGGGTCGGCGACGCCGCTCGTTTCGATCACGATCGCGTCCGGGCGCGGGGCGCGGCGGAGGATGGCGGCGAGCGTGCGCAAGAGGTCGCCCTCCAGCGAGCAGCAGATGCAGCCGTTGGCGAGGCTCACGACGCCTTCGCTCGCCCCGGAGCCAGCGCCCGCGATCAGCTCGGCGTCGATGTTGATGGCGCCGAAATCATTGACGATTGCCGCGATCCTTCTTCCCTCGGCATGGGCGAGAAGATGGTTGACGATGGTCGTCTTGCCCGCGCCGAGGAAGCCGGTGACGAGGAGGACCGGGACCGGCGCGCCCGTCATCGCGCGTCATCGCCCGGGGGCGAGAGGCCGGCGCACCGGTTGGCCGGGCCGCGCCGCCACGTCCATCACGCCATCGGCGATCACAGGTTCGCCGCCGACCAGAAGATGCCGCACGCCCTCGGCGGGGCGGTTCATCGCCGAGAACTCGGCGCGGTCGGCGAGCGTCTCGGGATCGAAGACGACGATGTCGGCGTCCGCGCCCGGCCGCATCCGGCCCTTGGCGCGCATGGCGGGCGTGCTCGGAGCGAGGATCTCAGCCGGGATCAGCGAACATTTGCGCACGGCTTCGAGCAGCGGGATCGCCTTTCGCTCGCGCACCCAATGGCGGATGAAGCGGGTGAAGGTCCCGGCCGAGCGCGGGTGGGAGGTGGCGTCCGCCGGCAGCGGCCAAGCGTCTCCGGTGTAGGTGGTGCCGTCGGGCAGCGTCCAGGGCATCGCGTCCGAGGCGATCGCGCCGCCCGGATAGAGCACCGAGATATCGAGCAGGTCGCGATGGTGCGCGTTGTTCTCGGTATCCAGGATGTGCCAGAGCACGAGCGTCGCGGGCTCCTCGGCCTGCGCGGCAAGCAGCTCGTCGCGGCTCCGGAAGCGCCGCCCGTCGGTCACGCGCTGCACGGCATCGTAGCCGGTGCCGTTGCGCGCCTCGAACTCGGGATCGCTGAAGAAGGAAGCCGCCAGCACGGTCGAGCCGGTGCCGTAGGGATAGGCCTCCAGGGTGATCGGCAGGCCCTGCGCTTGCGCTTTCGCCACCAGCCGGGCGCAGCGCTCGACGTCCGTCTTGCTCGAGCTGTTGAAGTGGCAGATGTGCATATGCGCGCCGGTGGCGCCGGCATAGCCGATGAGGCGGACATAGGCCTCGGCCGCGCTCTCAGGATCGATGCGCGACATATAGGCGATGTGGGTGAAGGTCGGCACGCCGTGCGCGGCCGCAAGCTCGCAGACGGCGGTCAGCTCTTGGACGCCGGCGCCCGGCGCGTAGGCGTTGAGGATGCCGATGCCGATGCCGCCCTCGTCCAGCCCGCGTGCGATTCGCTCGAGTATCCCCGCCACTTCCGGCTCGCTCGCGACGTTCTTCACCCAGCGCGGATCGCGCATGGCGCGGCCGAACGCTTCGAGCGAGGATTCCTCGTTGGAGCCGGTCATCGCACCGATGCGCGCGAAGGCCCAGTTGGCGGAGGCGCCGTAGTTGAGCACGCGCCCCTGCGCGGCCTGGCGCCGGTACCAGGGCGCCACCGGCATCACGCCCGCCTCGAGGTCGAGCGTCGTCGTCACGCCGTCGAAGGCCTGCATGCGGTCGGCGGGAATGGACTGGCCGTGCGCGTGCAGGTCGATGAAGCCGGGAGCGACGACGAGGCCGGCAGCGTCGATGATCCGCTCGGCGCCGCCGAGTCCCGTCCCCACGGCTTCGATCCTGCCGTCAGAGAGCGCGACGTCGCCCACCGCGTCCATCCCGCTCGCCGGATCCACCACCCGGCCGCCGCCGATCACCAAGCCGCCCATTCCGAGGCTCCGCATGTCCCGAGGCCGGCAGTAGAGGCGGATTTGCGGACGGCGGCAATCAACGGCGAGCCGTGCTTCCGCGCCTCACGCGGCCTGGTCCCGCCCCTTCGCCAGCGCCAGCACGCCGATGATGATGAGGCCGGTGACGACGTAGCGCACGCCCGCGCCGACGCGCATCACGTTCAGCATGGTCACCACGAGATCGAGCAATGTCGCAGCGCCCCAGAGCCCGGCCGGGCTTGCCTGTCCGCCGGCGATGGAGGTCCCGCCGAGCACCACCACGGCGATCGACATCAGGAGATAGTCCGCGCCCATGTCGAGCGCGGCGCCGCCGGAATAGGCGGAGAGCAGGATGCCGGCGATCGCGGCGAGCAGGCCCGAGAGCACGTAGACCGAGGCCAGCGTGCGGCGCACGGCGAGGCCGGCGAGCCGGGCGGCGCGGATATTCTGCCCGATCGCCAGCACCGAGCGGCCGAACACCGTGCGGTTGAGGGCGAGGGCGACAAGGGCGGTGAGGATGATGAAGATGAGCGCGATCACCGGCACGCCGAGCAGGCGGGCGGCGCTGAACGAGACCAGCGCGGGCGCGGGTGCCGCGTGCGTGGTGCGCGAATAGGCGATCGCCATCGACTGGAACACGAACCCGGAGGCGAGCGTGCCGATCATCGGCGGAATCCTGAGCCCCTGGATCAGCCCGACATTGAACGCGCCCGCCGCGAGGCCGACCGCAACGCCCGCCGCGAGCCCGGCGGCGAGCCCGGCATCGCTGCCGTTCATCAGCCCCATGGCGACATAGCCCGCGAAGGTCATCACGCCCGGGATCGAAAGGTCGATGTTTCCCGGGCCGGCCGAGATCGCGAGCATCTGGCCGATGCCGACGATCGCATAGAAGGTCGCGAACTGCAGCGCGACCGCAAGCGTCGCCAGGATGCCGCGACCTTCTGCGACGAGGGCGGTCGCCAGCCAGACGAGAAGGGCCGCGGCGAACGACCAGATCCACGGCCGCGCGTCGAGCCAGGTCCGGATCCTGCCGTTCATCTCCTGGCGCTCATGCCGCACTCCACCGGTTCAGCGCGCGCAGGCCGAGCACGACGATGAGGATTCCGCCCTGCACGCTGAGCTGCCAGTCGGTCGAGATGTTGAGGAAGGAGAGAAGCGAGCCGGCGAGCAGCATGATCCAGGCGCCGACCACCGTGCCGATCGGCGTCACGATGCCGCCCACGAACTCTCCGCCGCCCACGATCACCGCGGCGATGGAGATGAGGGTGTACTGCGTGCCGACGGTCGCGTCGCCGGCCGTGTTGAGGCCGGTGAGCGCCAGCCCGGCGACGATGCCGCAGGCGCCCGCGAGCGCATAGAGCGCCGCCCGCCCGGCGAGCAGCGACCAGCCCGCGCGTGCGATCGCGCGCGGGTTGCCGCCGATCCCGCGCAGGACGACGCCATAGGAGGTATGCATCAGCAGGAACTCGCCGAGGGCGGCGAGCAGGACCGAGGCGAGCAACGGGAGCGGGGCGAGCGGCGGCCGCCAGGCAAGCAGCGCGGGAAGCCAGGCGGGCGGCGCGCCGCCCGGGCTCGGCAGGACCAGGAGTGCCAGGCCGAGCCAGACGAAGGAGGCGCCGAGCGTGACGACGATCGAGGGCAGCCGCCGGAGATGGATGAGCGCGCCCATCGCCGCGTAGGCCGCGATCAGGGCCGCGAAGGAGAGCCAGCCGAGAAGCGGATGGGTGGCGAGCAGGGTCGCTGCGATGCAGTTGACGAGCGAGATGAACGGGCCGATGCCGAGATCGATGTCGCCGACGGCGATCACCGCCATCTGCGCCATCGCGGCGAAGATCGCCGGCAGCGTGAAGTTGAGCAGCACGGTGAGGCCGAAATAGCTCATCGCCCGCGGCTGCATCGCGAAGATCGCGCCCAGCATCGCGGCGAGCGCCACCGCCGGCAGCCCGACGCGCAGCACGCTTGCCGGCCGCACCCCGCGACGGCGGGGAGGAGCCGGCGGTTGGGCCGCCCGCTCAGAAGGCAACGATCTGTCCCGTGCCGAAGGAGGCCCGGATCACCCGTTCTTCGGTCAGTGCCGCGTGGTCGATCTCGTCGGTGATCGTTCCGCGATAGAACACATAGACGCGGTCGCAGTTCACCAGCTCGGCATTCTCCGTGGTGTACCAGAGGAAGGCGCGGCCTGCCTCGGCGGCGCGGCGCACCTGCTGATAGAGCTCGCGCTTGGTACCGACATCGACGCCGCGCAGCGGGTCGTCGAAAAGGATGATGTCCGCCTCGGCCGCGAAGGCGCGTGCGACCAGCACTTTTTGCTGGTTGCCGCCGGAGAGGCTCACGATCGGCTGGCCGATATCGGGTGTGCGGATATCGAGCCGCGTCCGCCAGGCTTCCGCCTCCGCCTTCTCGCGCGCCGGGCTCAGGAAACCGAGGCGCGCGAGGCGGCGGAGATTGCCGATGGTGGTGTTGAGCCCCACCGACCAGAGGGGAAAGATCCCCTCGGTGCGGCGGTCTCCGCTCACGTAGGCGACCGAGCCCGCGACGCGGAGCGCCGCCCGGCGATGGCCGGCGGCATCGAAGACCGCCTGCAGCAGCGCGCGCTGGCCGTGGCCGGCGAGGCCGGCGAGCCCCACCACCTCGCCCGCCCGCAGCGTCACGGGCAAGGGCGCGTCGGGCCGCGCGGCCTGCGCGACGCGGATGGCGCCGCGCGCGCGCTCCGCGCCGGGCCCGTGCGCCGGCTCGGCGCCGCGCACGACCCCCATCATCTCGACCAGCCGCGCTTCATCGAGCCTGCCGGCTTCCTCCTTGCCCGCCACCTGTCCGTCGCGCATCACGACGATCTCGTCGGCGTGGCCGAGGATCTCGGGCAGCCGATGGGAGATGAAGACCACCGCGATGCCGTGGGCGCGCGCCTCTGCCGTGTAGCGCAGGAGCTGATCGGCTTCCGTCGCGTCGAGCGAGGCGGTGGGCTCGTCGAGGATGACGAGCCGCACCGGGCGGTCGGTCTCGGTGAAGGCGCGTGCCGTCTCGACCATCTGCCGCTGCCCGATCGCGAGTTCGCCCACCGGGCGGCGCGTGTCGATGCCGTGGCCGGGGAAGATCGCCGCCAGCGCGTCGCCGATCAGCCGCCTGGCCCGGCGCCGCCAGCCTGGGCCCGCGAGATGCGGATGAACGACCCGCGCGTTCTCCTCCGAGCTCAGGTTCGGACAGAGCGAAAGCTCCTGGAAGACGCAGCGTACGCCGAGCGCGCTCGCGCGGCGGACGCCGTAGCCGTGGCCGACCTCGTGCCCCGCGACGCGGATCGCTCCGGAATCCGGCGCCAGCGTGCCGGCGAGGATCTGCATCAGCGTCGATTTCCCGGCGCCGTTGTGGCCGACGACGCTGACCATCCGGCCCGGAGCGACCGCGAGGTCGACGCCGGCGAGCGCGCGGACGGCGCCGAAGCTCTTGCTGATGCCGCGAAGCTGGACGAAAGGCGCGCCCGGTTCGTCCGTCACGCGGCGCGAACCACAGCGCTTAGGGCATGCCGCCCGGAACCGGCGAGGGCGGCGGCGCGCTCTGCGAAAGATTGGCCGCGATCAGGCTCTCGGTCCAGGGCTGGGTGTAGAGCGGCGTGGCCACGCCGCCTTCCGGCACCGCCTTGAGCCAGGCATCGAGGTCTTTGGACGTGATGACGAGCAGCGGCACATTGACCGTCTTCGGCACCTTGGCCCCGGCGAGGATCTGCTGGGCGACCCAGAAGGCGATCGAGGAGACGCCGGGCGCGGACGAAAGCGAGAATGTCTGGTAGCCGCCCGGCGCTTGGGCGAGCTGCTTCCAGAGCGCAAGCTCGTCCTGGCGGTTGCCCATGATGATCAGCGGCGTCTTCCGCCCGGCCGCCTTGAAGGCCTGGTAGGTGCCGTAGCCGTCTCCGCCCTGGGTCACCACCGCGTCCACCGGCGGCAGCGTCGGCAGGAGCCCGGCGACCTCCTTCTGGGCGATCGACTGCGTCCAGTTCCCGTGCACCGAGCCCACGATCTTGATTCCCGGATATTTGGCGAAGCCCTCGACGATGCCCTGGTGGATATCGTTGTCCACGGACGTGCCGGCGATGCCGCGCACCTCGAGCACGTTGCCCTTGTCGCCGAGCCGCTTCGCGACGTAATCGGCCTCCATCTTCCCCATGTCGACGTAGTTGTACGCGACCTTGTACGCACAGGGCGCGGTGGCGAGGCTGTCGAACACGACCACCACGATGTGCGCGCTGCACGCCTGCTGGATGACGCCGTTGAGCGCGGTCGGCGAGGCGGCGTCTATGACGATCGCCTTCCAGCCCTGCAGCGTGAGGTCGCCGATCTGCGAGGCCTGCTGCGGGGCTGAGTTGTCGGCGTTGACGACCTTGGTCTTGGCGATGGTGCCCGACGCGGTCGCGTCCTTGGAGGCGAGGTCCCACATCTTCAGCATCTGCTGGCGCCAGCTGTTGCCGGCATAGGAGTTGCTGAGCGCGATGCCGTCCTTCGCCGTGCTCATCTCGCCGGCGCGCGCGGGGGCGCCTGCGAGCGCGAGGGCGGCAAGGACGAGCGGCAGCGCGGTGCCGAGCCTGCGGTTCGCGAGTTTCATGGCGTTCCTCCCCCAACGGTCGGGCCGCCCCGGCGGATCCGCCGGCGCCTGCCCGGAGTGATCGTGGCCGAGCCGGCCCTGCGCGGCAAGGGGAGGGGCCGCATTGACCGATCCGGGCGGACGGCTAACCTCGCGGTGCGATGAAGCGCGGCCGTGGTGCCGTGCGCGTCGGGATAGATGGGGGGAGAAACTGCCTATGCCGGTCATCGATCTTCCGCGGCCCGACCATGTCCGCAACATGCGCCTGATCGGCTGGAGCGATCAGGGCGGCCGGCTCGACGGCGTGCAGATCATGGTCCATCGCGGCTACGCCTATATCGGCCACATGTTCTCGAAGGGCTTCAGCATCGTCGATGTGCGCGACCCGGCGCGGCCGCGCGCCGCCGGCT
>DATJTV010000328.1:0-8911 GCA_035503055.1 Acetobacteraceae bacterium | reverse complement strand
GATCCGGCCGCACATGCCGAGCAGGAACTCGCGCCGCTTCTCGTTGAGCAGGAAGTCGAGCAGCGCCGCCTCGAAGGCGGGAAGCCCGCTCGCCGCGAGTGCCGCTGCGTCGCCGGCGAGCCGCGCCTCGAGCGCGTGGCGCGCCGAGAGCGAATAGACCTCCCGCGGCAGCCCGCCCGGGATTGCCGCGAGGCGCGCGCCGAGATGCGCGAGCACCTCCGCGCGCTCGGCGTCATCGGCGCAGTCCTGCTTGTTGACCACCACGAACACGCGCCGCCCGGAGCGGCGGATGTCCTCGAGGATGCGGCTTTCCTCCTCGGTCAGCGAACCCTCGTAGCTGGTCACGAGCACGAAGGCGTCCGCTTCCGGCAGGAACGCCTCGGTGGTCCGCGTGTTCTCGACGATCGGGGAGCCGAGGCCCGGCGTGTCGATGAAATAAAAGCCGCGCCGCAGCAGCTCGGCCGGAAGCTGGACCTCGGCCGTGCGGATGCGCCGCACATTGCCGGGGTTGCCGCGCTCGGTGATGTGCAGGGCAAGCTCCGAGATCGGGACGTCGAGAAAGAGCCTCGTATGCAGGTAGCGGAGGACGACCCGCTCCTCGCTCCCGTAGCTCACCGTGGTGATGACGGACGTCACCGGAACGATGCCGGTGGGCAGCCGGTCGGTGCCGAGCATGGCGTTCATGAGCGTGCTCTTGCCGCGGCTGAAGCGGCCGACCATGACGAGGTTGAAACGGTCCTCGGCGAGGCGGGCGAACAGCGCGCGCACCTCCTCCCGCTCGGGTCCCTGCTCGCGGCCCATCGCGGCGGCGCGCAGGAGCTCGGCCAGCGCCGTCTTGATCCGGTCGTATTGCCGCAGCTCCATCAGGAGCGGCCCATGCCGTCGCCGGCAAAGGAATGAAAACGGTTCATCGACGGCTCTCCTGCCCGCAACGAGGTGACGGCAGGAGTCATCAGCCATAACGGCGATTAACCCGGGCGGACTCCATCGCCCGTAAGCCTTGAACCATTTTCTATCTAGCCATTCCCCGGCCCACTCGCAATATCCAAACCGGCACCCGGCAGCGGCCGGCGAAGGAGGAGGAGCCGATGAAGATTGCGGTGATCGGTGCGGGCAACGTGGGCGGCGCCTTGGGCACGCTCTGGGCCGGCAAGGGGCACGAGGTCGTGTTCGGCGTGCGCGACCCGAAGAGCGCCAAGGTCGCGGCGCTGGCGAAATCCTCCGGGGCGCGCGCGGCAAGCCTCGTCGAGGCGGCGTCCGACGCCGAGATCGTCGTCCTGGCAACGCCCTGGCCGGCGGCCGAGGAAGCGATCCGATCCGCCGGCAATCTCGCGGGGAAGATCCTCGTCGATTGCCTCAATCCGATACGTCCCGATCTCTCGGGCCTTCTCATCGGCACCGACAATTCCGCCGCCGAGGAGGTGGCGCGCTGGGCACCCGAAGCCAAGGTGGTGAAGGCCTTCAGCACCATCGGTGCAGAGAATTTCGCCAACCCGCGCTTCGGGTCGGAGAATGCGAGCATGTTCATCGCCGGCGACGACCCGGCGGCCAAGGCGGCGGTCGGGGCGCTCGCCGCCGAGCTTGGCTTCGACGTGGTCGATACGGGACCGCTCGTCGCCGCGCGCTGGCTCGAGCCGCTCGCCATGCTCTGGGTCCACCTCGGCTACCGCCAGGGGCTGGGGACCACCGGCCACGCCTTCAAGCTGCTGCGCCGGTAGCCGAAGCCCCTTGGCCTTGAACTCCCGCGTTCGGCTCAATCGCCGCCCGAAGCCACGAGCGGATGCCGTGCCGGCCGCGGGCTCCGCGCGCGGGCCAGGGCGGCGAGCAGAGCGGGAACGAAGACGAGGCTCGCGAGAAGCGTGCAGCCGAGGCTGATCAGCAGAAGCTCGCCCATGGAGGCCGTGCCGGGCTGGCCCGAGACGGCGAGCGAGCCGAAGGCGGTCCCGGTGGTCAGCGCGGAGAAGAGAACCGCCCGCGCCGTCGCGGAGGCCAGCATGTCTCGCCGTCCGGCGCGCCAGTTCATCACGAAATAGATGTTGAACGAGACGCCGACGCCGAGCAGCAGCGGGAGTGCGATGATGTTGGCGTAGTTGAGGCGGAGCGGCAGCAGCACCATCGCGAGCACGGTGAGTGCGGCGGAAAGCAGCAAGGGGGCCAGCACCAGTGCCGCGTCGCGCGGCCTTCGGAGGGCTGCGAGGAGGATCGCCGCGATCGCAAGCAGAGCCGATACGGCAGCGGAACGGAACGCGCCAACAATGGTATCGCTGCTCGCCACGACGTTCACCGCCGTGCCGGCCGCGTTGGGTGCCACGCGCGTCACCTCGGCCACGAACCGGTGCAGCCCCTCGCTGTTGCGCGCCGCCGCGACCGGCAGCACCTCGATGCGTGCGCGCCCGTCCGGCAGCACCCAGTCGCGCGCGATATCGGGCGGCACGGAGGCGAGGGCGGCGGGCGCGGCGCCGAGCGCGGTGCGAAGCCGGTCGAGCTCGAGCGGCAGGAACCGCGTGAGCGCGCCATCGACCGCGCGCACCGTGGCGTCGGGCGCGCGCGCGACCGCGCGAAGATCGCCCGCGATCGCGTCCAGCGGATCGCCGGGCGCGAGCTTGGGAAGCGCGGGCTCGATCTCTCCGAGTGCCGCGTGCGCCGCGGCGCGGATTTCGGCCAGCGTCGCCGCCTGCGGGTCGGCGGGCGGCAGCAGGCTCGGCGCCAAAATCCCCGCCACGTCCTGCACCATCGCGAGCTTCTGGTTCTGGTCCGCGGGAACGAAGCTTCCGATCGTGAGCACGTGCGAGACCGTCGGCAAGGTGCGGAGCTTCGCCGCCAGCGCGCGCGCCGCGGCGACGTTGCGCGCCAGGATATCGATGCTGTAGGGGTTGCTGAGCGGCTGGTTCATCAGGTCGCGCAACGTGCGCATCGCCTCGGTGTGCGGGTTCTGCGTGTCCAGCGGATCGGAATCGAAGGCGAGACGCGGCGCAAGCGCAAGCGAGAGCACGACGAGTGCGGCGAATCCCAGCAGGATCGCACTGTGCCGGCGCACGATGAACGCATCCGCCCGCCGGCCCCAGGCAAAGCCCACTTCGGCGCGCTCGTCGCGTGCGCGGCAGAGCGTGATCGCGGCGGGGAGGAAGGTCATCGTGCAGAGGAACGCGATCAGCATTCCGGTGCCGGCGATCAGGCCAAGCTCGGCGACACCGCTGAAATCCGTCGGCACGAAGGCGAGAAAGCCGGCGGCCGTCGCGAGCGAGGCGACCAGGATGGCCCCGCCCGCGCGCCGCGCGGTCATCCGCATCGCCTCCCCGATCTCACCCGCCTCGTGTCGCGCCTCGCGGAAGCGGACGCTGAACTGGATGGCGAAATCGACGGCGATGCCCACGAACAGCACGCCGAATCCCACCGAAACGAGGTTGAGCGTCCCGATCGCGCCGGCGGCGAAGAGGAGCGTCAGCATCAGCCCGAGGCCGAGCGTGCCGAGGATCGGCACGATCAGCCGCCAGCTCCGCACCGCGAGCACGAGCCAGAGCGTGATCAGCACGACGCTCACGATGAGCCCGGTGACGGTCCCCTTGGCGACCGAGGCGAACTGGCTGTCGGCGAGCGCAACCGGCCCGGTGATGCGCACGCGCGCGGCCCCGTCGCGCACGAAGGGAAGCTTCGCCGCCGCCGCGCGGATCGCTTCGGTCGCGGCACCGCCGGGCTCGAGCGAGCGGAAATCGAGCCGCGGCTTGAAGAGCACGAATTGATACTTGCCCGCGAGATTGCCGAGCCCGCCGCTCAGCGTCCGCTGCCACGAAAGAGGCTCAGGATGGCCCGACAGCGCGGCCGCCATCGCGGCGTGGAACGCCTGCAATTCCCCGCGATAGGGGGCGAGGTCGGCGCTCCCGTGCGTCACGCCCTGCCCGAGCAGCCCGAGGGCGGCGAACAGCCCGCGCGCGGTCGGGTCCGCGGCGAGCTTACCGAGGAACGGCTGCGCGCCGATGACCCGGTTCAAGAGCCGCGTGAGGTCGGGCGTCGAGAGGAAGAGCAGCCCCTCCTTCGCGAGATAGGGCGAGGAGCCGGGCCGGCTGACCATGCTGAAATCCGCGCGATCGGAGGCAAGCGCCCCCGCCAAGCCGCGCGCCGTCGCCTCCGCCTCCTCCGGCACTTTCGCGTCGATCACCGCGACCAGGAGGCCCTGGAATTGCGGGAAGGCGCGCTCGAACGCCATCTCGCGCTGCCGCCAGGAAAGCGAGGCGGAGAACATTTGATCCGTGTCGGTGTTCACGCCGAGATGGCGGCTCGCATAGAATCCCGAGCCTGCCGCAAGCACGATGCCGACGAGCACCACCCACCAGGCGTTTCTCCGGCTCGCATCGACGAGGTGGGCGAGCAGGCGCTGGAGGAGGGTCGCGCCGGGCTCCGCGCGGTTCATCCCAGCATGCCGCCGGAGAGGTTTTCCGCTTTGCGCGCGAGGCCGTCCGTCAGCGCCGGCACCCCGCCGCTTGCGAGCAGCTCCTGGAAGTCCGAGCGCTGCACGGCGACGCGGCTGATCGAGCCGTCCGTCAGCACGTCCACCACCTTCCACCCGTCCGCGCCCCGGCGCATCACATAATCGAGAGCAACGGGCGCCTTGTCGCGACGGATCAGCCTGGTCTGCACCACCAACTCGCCGTTGCCGACAGCGCGCACCGCGGGCAGGACCTCGAAGGACTGGCCGTCGTAGCTGTCGAAGTTCGCGACATAGGTCGCCACCGTGTAGCGGCGGAAGGCGGCCGCGAGGCTCGCCTTCTGCGCCGGCGGCAGCGTGGGCCACGAGAAGCCGACCGAGCCCGCGAGCACCTTCTCGAGGTCGAACACCTGTTCGATCACCGGCGCGAGCGCCCCATAGCGCGCGGCGAACGGAGTGCCGTTCCCCGCCTTCATCGCGGCGAGCAGGGCGTTATCGAGCGCCTCGACCGGCATGGTGGGCGACGAAGCTGCCGCAGTTTGTGCGTGGGCCGCCTGCCAGGGCAGGGCGGCGGCGAAGAGGGCGGCGGCGCCGAGCGCGAGCGCGCTCCGCCGGCCCGCAAGGGGGGGGTGGTATCCAGTCATCGCTCTATCTCCGTGAGGATTCTCCCGATGGGTCATGACATGCGGCATTCGGCGCCGAGCCGGCCCGTGAAGCGGTGCCAGGTTTGCGTCTCGCCGAGCAGCGGAACGGCGAAGAAGCCTCTAAGGCGCAAATTGCCGGCCGCATCGACGTGCAGCCTCGCGCCGAACGAGGCCCCGTCGCGCGGATCGGTGACCGTGCCGACCCAGCTGTCGTCGCCCTCGGGCCGCTCGTCACGTATGATGACGAGCCCGCATTGCGGCTTTCCCTCGACATCGGTCGGCATCGGCGCGCCCGGCGCGCGTGCGATGCCGGCGATCTCCCCGCAGAGCACGTCCCCGCACGGCATGATCCGCACGACGGCGTTGCCCTTGGCGGTCAGCCAGGCGCCGATTGGCGTTTCCGCCTGGCCCTGCTGCGGCGCGGCCCGGGCGGAAGACACGACAACCGCAAAACCGAGCGCGATTACGCAAGAGAATGCCGCAGACAAACCGAAGCGGCGCAACATTGTTCCCGATCCCCGAAACCGCAACTGAGTTCAGAGATCGTTCGTCATGCGGCCGCTTGAACCGGGGTCCCGTCATGGGAACCATGACGGTACGGAATGGTATAGTGCGGCCCCAGACCTTGACACGGCAAACAGGCGGAGGCGTCGTCCGGGCGACCGAGCGCAACCGCTGGTACGTGTTGCATCATCAGCGAACGTGATGCAGGCCATTCGCTCGCGGGATAGAGGTGGAGGAATCGAATGGCGCTCCACGTCCGGCGCGCGCGGACGCGGCTTCCATGAGCGGCGGGGCCTCGCTCGCCCTCGCCGAGGGCGTGCTTGCGCTCCATCTCTGCATCATCCTCTTCAACCTCTTCGGGTTCGTCGCCATTCCGCTCGGCGCATGGCGCGGCTGGCGCTTTGTTCGCGGGTTCCCCTGGCGCGCGCTCCACGTGCTCGTCATGGTGGTGGTGGCGGTGCAGGCCATCGCCGGCCGTGCCTGCTTCCTCACGCTCTGGCAGAGCGCGCTCGCCGGCGGCGCAACCCCCGCGCCGCTCATCATGCGCTCGCTGAACGCGGTGATCTTCTGGCCTTTGCCGGTCTGGATCTTCGCGCTGGCCTACGTTGTTCTCTTCCTCTACGTGCTCGCGCTGCTCTGGCTCGTCCCGCCCGACTGGCCATGGCGCCGCCCGCACGGCTCCGGTCCGGCGCAGGCGGCGTGACGCCGCCATCCGCGCCGGTCTCTTTTTCCGCAAGAGCCGAGACTCGCCTGTTCCCATAATGTCCGTTCGATCATCCGAAGGAACAGGCGCCCGGGGAAATACGTTGACTTCCATCGCAAAGATGCTACGTGCCACCGGCATGAGAGTCGGACGTCATTATCTCATGCACGCCAGCCTGAGCTCCGTGGAAGGACCCATCCCGCTTCATCCGCCCTGATCGGGCGCACTCCGCCCGCCTCTCTTGCAGGCAGCGTCCGCGCCGGCAGCTTTTTCCGCCGGCACCTCCGGACCCTCACCGCCTTGAGCGCACGAGGTTAGTCCGGCCTTCGGCAAGCCAGCGAGAGATCCGGGGCGGTTCTGGTACGTGGCTCGCCTCGTCGCGAGCCAACCACTCGCACGGACTCGTCGAATGAAAAATAGTCAATACATCGGTCGATACATCCGCTCGAAGAGGCGGATTGCGTCTTTCGAGACGCCGAGTCCCGGCCATCCCCCGATCACCGCTTCCGATCTCCGGATGACCGCGAGCCGGCTGCTGCGGCTGGTTCCCTTGGCCGCTGCCCTTCTGCTTTCGGGCTGCGCCGGCAGCGGCCAGAGCTTCCTGACGCCGGACGGGCCGGTCTCCCTATCGCAATACTATCACCTGTGGTTCGTCGCGCTTGTCACGCTGATCGTCGTGCTGCCCGTGGTCATCGGCGTGCCGCTGCTGGCCTGGCGCTACCGCTACGGCAACAAGAAGGCCCGCTACGCGCCGAACTGGGACTTCTCGGCAGCGCTCGAATGGCCGATGTGGCTGGTCCCCTGCGCCATCGTCGTCGTCCTCTCCACCTATCTGTGGACGGACTCGCACAAGCTCGATCCCTACCGCCCGATCGCCTCGACCCGGCCGCCGCTCATCGTCCAGGTCGTCGGGCTCGACTGGAAATTTCTCTTCATCTACCCCCAATACCATGTGGCGACGGTGGGCGAGATGGCCTTCCCGCAGGATCGCCCGGTCTCGATGACGCTGACATCCGATACGGTGATGCAATCGTTCATGATCCCCGCGCTCGGCGGGCAGATCTACACCATGCCGGGCATGGTGACGCGGCTCAACCTCAAGGCCGACCGCACCGGCAGCTTCGAGGGCATGAACACCCAGTACAACGGCAACGGGTTTCACGGCCAGCACTTCGAGGCCGTCGCCATGACGACCCGGCACTTCGACAGCTGGCTCCGGAGCGTGCAGGAGAACGGCATCGCGCTGAACCGGATCAGCTACCGGATCCTCGGCAAAAGCTCGACGGAAGACCAGGTCCACGCAACGCTCGGCAATGAAGCCATGCCCGCAGGCGTGACGTACTTCAACAACATAGCACCCGATTTCTTCAAGCGGATCGTCATGCGCTACCACAGCGGCAAGCCCGTGCCATCTTCCGACCAGCCCGGCGCCGTCGCCTACAACCGCCAGGTGGCGAGCAAGTAAGGATTGCCAAGATGACAGCTGGCTTCTGGAGCGTGGTGTTCGGCCGTCTCGACATCAACTCGCTCGACTTCCTGAAGATGTTCCTCCACCCGAGCATGAACGACGTCATTCTCTCGGGCGCCGCCTGGCTCGTCATCATCGGCGCCATCGTCACGCTCGCGCTGCTCACCTATTTCCGGCTCTGGGCGCCGATGTTCTCGAAGTGGCTGATCAGCGTCGACCACAAGAAGATCGGCGTCATGTACATCGTGCTCGCGCTGATCATGCTCCTTCGCGGTGCGATCGAAGGAATAGTGATGCGCTTCCAGCAGGCCGACGGGCTGCATGGCGGCTTCCTCTCGCCCGACCATTTCGGCCAGCTCTTCACCACCCACGGCACCATCATGATCTTCTTCATGGCGATGCCGTTCCTGACGGGCCTGATCAACATCGTGGTGCCGATGCAGATCGGCGCCCGCGACGTGAGCTTCCCGATGATGAACTCGCTGAGCCTCGGCCTGACCGTGGCCGGCGCCATGCTGGTGATGATCTCGCTCGTCATCGGGGATTTCTCGACCGGCGGCTGGACCGGCTACCCCCCTTATACGGAGGCCGCCTTCCAGCCGGGCGCCGGGCCCGATTACTGGATCTGGTCGCTGACGCTCGCCGGCATCGGGACGACGCTCACCGGGATCAATTTCGTCGTCACGATCCTCAAGGAGCGCGCGCCCGGGATGACGCTCATGCGGATGCCGCTCTTCACCTGGAATGCGCTCTGCACCGCGATCCTGATGGTCTTCGCCCTACCGCCGCTGACGGTCGCGACCCTGATGCTCGCCGCCGACCGCTACATGGGCTTTCATTTCTTCACCAACGCCCTCGGCGGCAACATGATGAACTTCGCGAACCTCTTCTGGCTGTTCGGCCACCCCGAGGTCTACATTCTCGTCCTGCCGTCGTTCGGCGTCTATTCGGAGGTCATCGCGACCTTCTCCGGCAAGCGCCTCTACGGCTACGCGAGCCTGGTGATCGCCACCTCGTCGATCGCCTTTCTCTCGTTCGGCGTCTGGCTGCATCACTTCTTCACGATGGGGCAGAGCGCCAACATCAACGCCGCCTTCGGGATCGGCACGATGCTGATCGGCATCCCGACCGGCATAAAAATCTATGACTGGATGGCGACCATGTACCGC
>DATJTV010000327.1:0-4144 GCA_035503055.1 Acetobacteraceae bacterium | reverse complement strand
GCGCGCCGGCACGGCTTCGGGGAGTGGCGATTGGGAGACGAGGCGCGCCCGGGTCGCCGGGCCGAGAAAGGAAGATTGCCGGCGGCGCGTCTCCTCCCGGGATCGTCGCGGACCTGGCTTGGTGCGGCTTCGGTGCTGCTGGCGCTCGCCGCCTGGCAGGGAGTGGTCGCGGCGGGGCTCGTGCCGGGGGATCTGGTGCCGCCGCCCACCGCGGTGTGGCGCGCTTTCGTCGAGATCCTGCGCCACGGCTATCGCGACACCACGCTTGGCGAGGACATCGGCGCAACGCTCGGACGCGCCCTCGCGGGGTTCGGGCTTGGCGCACTCCTCGGCGTGCCGCTCGGGCTCTGGATGGGCATGAGCCGGCGCGCGAGCGCCGCGTTCGGCTGGATCGTGCAGTTCATGCGGCCGCTGCCGCCGCTCTCGTTCCTGGTTCTTTTGATCCTTTGGCTCGGGCTCGGCGAGGCGTCGAAGATCGCGCTTCTCACGATGACCGCCTTTCCGATCATCACCAGCGCGAGCCAGGCCGCCGTGCGTGGCGTGCCCGAGTTGCAGATCGCGGTCGCCCGCTCGCTCGGAGCAACGCCGCGACAGGTGTTCGGCCACGTCGTGCTGCCGGCTTCGCTGCCGATGATCTTCACCGGGCTCAACATCGCGCTCGCGGCGACGTTCTCGACGGTCGTCGCCGCCGAGCTGCTCGCCGCCAATGACGGGCTCGGCTGGATGGTTCTTTCGGCGAGCAAGTTCCTGCGCAACGACATCATCATGGTGGGCATCGTCCTGCTCGGGGTGCTCGGCATGGCGCTCAGCCGGTTCCTGCTGCTGCTCGACCGGCGCCTCGTGCACTGGCGTGGGCGGGCATGAAGACGGAGCTTCTCTGGCCCTTCACGGTGGCCACGGCGGCGCTCCTGTTCGCTGCCTGGACCGCGGCGAGCGCGCTCAACCTCGTGAACCCGCTCTTCCTGCCGGGGCCCGGCCTCCTTTTCTCGAGCTTCCTCGATCTGCTGCTCAACGGCTACAAGGGCTATTCGCTGCCGGCGCATATCGGCATCAGCCTGATGCGCGTGCTCCTCGGGTTCGGCTCGGGCGCGATCGTCGGCACGCTGATCGGGCTCGGCATGGGTGCGGCGCCGCTCTTCGATGCGCTCGCCGCACCGTTCGTCGAGTTCCTGCGGCCGCTGCCGCAGCTTGCGTACCTGGTGCTGCTGATCGTGTGGTTCGGGATCGGCGAGACCTCGAAGATCGTGCTCCTGTTCCTGACGGCCCTGCCGGTGGCGGCGATCGCCGCGCGCGACGGCGTACGCAACGTGCCGCTCCAGCGCATCCAGGCGGCGCGGGCGCTCGGCGCCAGCCCCGCCCAGATTTTCCGCCACGTTATCTTCCCCTCCGCGCTGCCGGAGATCTTCATCGGCGCGCGGCTCGCGGTGGGCATCGTCTACGCGACGCTGATCGCCGCCGAGATCATCGCCGGCAGCAACGGCATCGGCTGGCTGGTGTTCGACGCGGGACGGTTCCTTCGTTCCGATTACGTCTTCGTCGGCGTGCTGCTGATCGGGCTCATGGGCCTCGGCCTCGACTTCGCCCTGCGCACGATCGAGCGGAAAGTCGTCCACTGGGCCGGAAAGTGACGGGCCGGCCGCAACATAAGAACGGGAGACAGACAATGAGCAAAGGGAAGAGCTTCGACCGCCGCACGCTGTTGGCCGCCGGGATCGGGCTTGGCGCGGGTGCGGCACTCGCGCGCGGTGCGCGGGCCGCGACGCCGCCTGAGGCGCGGATCGGCTATTTCGTCGAGACGAAGCCCACGATGATCGCGAAGTCGCTCGGCTGGTTCGCCGACGCGATGAAGACGAAGACCGTGTGGCACGAGATGGGAACCGGCGCGGAGATCAATACCGGCATCGCCGCGGGCGGGCTCGATTTCGGCCTCGCCATCGGCTCCTCGCCGGTCGCGGCGGGCATCGCCGAGGGCCTCGGCTACCAGCTGATCGGGATGGTGGACAATATCGGCCCCGCCGAGGAGATGACGGTGCGCGCCGCGGCGAACATCACGAAGCCCGCCGACTTCATCGGCAAGAAGGTGGGGACGCCGTTCGGATCGACCTCCCACTTCCGCCTGATGGGATTCCTCGCCGTCAATCACCTGAGCCAGAGCCAGGTGACGGTGCTCGACATGAGCCCGGAGCAGATCGTCGCGGCCTGGAAGCGGGGCGATATCGACGCCGCCTATGTGTGGAGTCCGGCGAAAGCGGAGATCCTCGCCGACGGCGGCAAGGTGTACGAGACCTACAAGGAGCTGGACGCGGACGGCTACGTGATCGCCGATCTCATCGTCGTCCGCACTGCGTTCGGGCGGCGCTATCCGGATGCGGTGGCGGGGTTCCTTTCGGCCTATGGCAAGGCGCTCGATCTTTACGTCACCGATCCGGACAAGGCGGCGGGGGTCGTCGCCCAGGCGGCGGGCGTGAGCCCCGCCGTGGCCAAGAGCAATCTCGCCGAGTACGACTTCGTGAGCCTCAAGGACCAGCTTACCCCCGAATGGCTCGGCCCGCCCGGCCATGCGGGCAAGTTCGCCGCCGTGCTGCACGGCACCGCCGAGTTCCTGGTGCAGCAGAAGAGCATCCGCAGCGCGCCGCCGCTCGCGACATTCGCGGCCGCAATCGATACGAGCTACCTGGCGAAGGTCGTTGGCTGAAACGAGTTCGCCGGCGGCGGAGTTCGTGCGCTTCGCCGAGGTTTCGATGGTGTTCGGGGATGGCGCGGCTTCGGTGCAGGCGCTGGAGGGGATCTCCCTTTCCTTTGGGAGGGGCGACTTCGTCTGCATCGTCGGCCCCTCCGGCTGCGGCAAGACAACGCTGATGCAGACGCTCGCCGGCTTCCTCCATCCCTCCGCCGGCGAGGTCTCGGTGGACGGCCGTAAGATCACCGGGCCCGGGCCGGATCGCGGCGTGGTGTTCCAGCAGCCCGCCCTCTTTCCCTGGCGCACGGTGGAAGCGAACGCGGGATTCGGCCCGGAGATGCGCGGCGTCGACGCGGCGCGCCGGCGCGCCCGGGTTGAGACCTGGCTCGCCCGCGTCGGGCTCACCGAGTTCCGGCACCGCTATCCCTACGAGCTTTCGGGCGGCATGCAGCAGCGGCTCGCGATCGTGCGTGCGCTCGTCAACGAGCCGGTGCTGCTGCTGATGGACGAGCCCTTCGGGGCGCTCGATGCGCTGACGCGGGAGAAGATGCAGGAGGAGCTGCACGCAGTGTGGCGCGCGAGCGGAATGACCGTGCTGTTCATCACCCACAGCGTCGAGGAAGCCGTCTATCTCGGCACCGAGGTGGTCGTCATGTCGCCGCGGCCGGGGCGGATCATCGAGCGTATTGCGGCCCCGTTCGCGCGGCAGGACGGCGAGCGCGATATCCGCGCGATCAAGTCGAGTGCTGCATTCGTCGCGATGCGCGAGCGCATCCTCGGCCTCATCTGGGGCATGGCGGAGGGCTGAGACGGTCGCACCGCCCGCCGCGGCGTGCCAAAATGAGCGATGCCTGACGCGCCGCCACCCGGAACGATGCCCGATCGCAGCGCGATGCGCGCGCTGCATCGCGCGGCCGAGGCCGAGGTGCTGGCCCCACTCCTCGCGGCGGCGACGCCCTCGCCGGAGATCGCGGCCCGGATCGCGGCGCGGGCGAAGAGCCTGGTGCGGGCAGCGCGGGCTTCCTATCGGCCCGGCGCGGATGTCAGTGGCTTCCTCCGCGAGTTCGGCCTCGGCACGGCCGAGGGCGTCGCATTGCTTTGCCTGGCCGAAGCGCTGCTGCGCATCCCCGACGCGACGACCGCGGACCGGCTGATCGAGGAGCGCATCGGCGAGCCCGATTGGGAGGCGCATCTCGGCCGGGCCGACAGCCTCGCGGTGAACGCCTCCGCCTTCGCCTTCATGCTGAGCGGACGGGTGCTGGCGAACAACGCGGACGGTGCCGGCCCTGCGATCGGGCGCATGGTGCGACGGCTGGGCGAGCCGGTGATCCGCACCGCGCTTCGCCGCGGCATGCGCGTGCTGGCGCGCCAGTTCGTGCTCGGCCGCACGATCGGCGAGGCGCTCGGCCGCGCCGGCACCGGGGACGGCAGGCGCTGGCGCTACAGCTTCGACATGCTGGGCGA
>DATJTV010000326.1:0-5275 GCA_035503055.1 Acetobacteraceae bacterium | reverse complement strand
CTTTGCGACGGAGCCGACTCCTATGGACGAGATCGCCATCTGGCGTGCCGCGCGGCTCTTGATCGACCAGTACGGCCTCGCTGCCATAGAGAGGGGCTGCGCCCGGCTACGCGAGCTGACCGCGGCTGGCGACATCGAGGGGTGTAGGGTGTGGGCGAGGATACTGGCGGCGATGAGTGAGCTGCGGCGGACAGAACGGTGGCACGGAGAGCCGGTGAACTGATCGCGGCGGGGGGCAGACGGAGAAAACGGACCGTTCCGCAGGATCCAGGATGCTGTGCAAAACTGCACTCTAAGCCAAGCCGGCCCGCTGTTGGGCGACGATGCACGAGACGGTCGGTGCACTGAGCTTGTAGAGCCACGCCGGACTCGCGGTCGGTGTTGACGCCTTCGGCGGCCTCGCTGCGTTCGGCCGAACCGACCTTCTTGCGCCGACCCCCGACTCGCAGCTCGTGACCAGCCGCCCCGTCGCCAGCGGTTCGCTCCCTGACCATGGCGCGTTCAAACTCCGCGAACGACGCCACCATCTGCATCAACATCCGTCCCGCCACCGCGGTCATATCGATGTTCTCGGTGAGCGAGCAGAAGCCGCCGCCTACCTTGGCGATCCGCTCCTTGATGTGCCGCAAGTCCTTCATTGAGCCCGGGAGGCGGCCGAGCCTCCAAAACGGAATTATTTTTCGGTCTCTGAATCAAAATTGAGTCGTGGCCCGGGAGGCGACTCAGAGACAGCGAGTTGTTGCCCCACCATGATCGCCGTCGCCGCGTTGCGCGACGCGTTTCACGACGATTGCCTCACCAAGGGCAGCTATGTCTCCGGTGCTGAGCGGGATCGCCGAAAACATCCAATGGTCGCATGATGTCGCTTGCGGAAGAATCCTGATTGTCACTTGACTGTCTCTGGCGACGTGATTTCATCGCGATGAATCTTGCCTATGCGAAGACACAAAAGTGGGACTTCCACGGCAGCCTTTGCGCGAGCCGCTGACCCGGAAAGTCTTCATGCAAGGAACGTGCAGGGGCGTGAGCAATGACGGCGAGACTTGCCAGAAGCCGCCAGCGATCGGGAAGCTCGCGGAGGAACGCCGAATGCTGTCTGCCAAGCCGCCTCTGGGATTCATCTCTTTCGTTGCGGGCGAATCGGCTTCCGGCCGAGTCGCTTGCCGGGTCGGGGACCCTGCGCCGGCGGGGCTCTTTCGACGCCTTTACCGGCGAGGGCCGCTTTGCGGTCCTGGACTGCACGCCGCTCTGCGTTCAGGCAAAAGTCCAATTCGCTTTCGCGGCCCAGGAGATGGCGCCTGAGGTCGGAATAAAAACCCTGATCGCCCCGCGCGATTTCCGACTCGACTGCGTTGCGGATGAAGCTCGCCCGATCCTCGTCGGGCGAGAGTACGGTACCGATGCGCGCGAAGGTCCCCTCGAGGAACCGCGCCATGGTCATCCCCGCGAATCGTTTCGGCGTCGCCATTCGCTGCGTATCGCATACTACCCCGACTGGTTCAACACAGCCTGTCGGAGGCTTAAGGAGATGCTTGTCGTGACCTTATCGGTATCCCTCCGTTCGGTAGAATGTACGGGAATATCATACCAGAGTCGACTTCACCCGGCCGCTCGGGGAAGGGGGTCGCAGTGATCACATCGTTGGCCCTGTTCACCCAGCTAGCGAGTGCATGTGCGCCCCGGGTCGCACCCGGGACACTGGCAGCGATCGCGGCAACGGAGAGCCGGTTCGATTCCCTCGCGATCTACGATAACGCGACGCATTCAGCCTGGTGGCCCAAGCGCCCCGCAAGGGCAGTGGCCCTGGCCCACCGTCTGATCGGTGCGGGGGACTCCGTTGATCTCGGCCTGATGCAGATCAATTCCGCCAACCTCGCCGCGCTCCACCTCACGGTTCAAGATGCTTTTGACCCCTGCGCCAATTTGCACGCGGGAGCTGCCCTGCTGGTCAACGACTACGACGGAGGCAGGACCCAGGCGGAGGACCAGACAGCGCTCCGGACGGCGCTCTCCCGCTACAACTCGGGCACCCAAGGCGGCGGATTTACCAACGGCTACGTCGCCCGGGTGGTCGGCGCAGCAAGGCAGGTGGTCCCGGAGATTGACCCGGATGCCCCGCGAGCGATGAAGCCGACCGCGGATGCGACCCCGCATGATTGGAACGTTTTCCCGGATTCGCTGGGCCCTGGCCGGCTGGCGCGGCCGGTCCTGCACCAGGCGCCGAGCGCATTTCAGCGGGAGGCATTGGGGGGCGCGAACGTGCCCGCCGCGCTGCTCGCGCCGGATTGGAATGTCTTTCCCCAACTGGCCGGGCCGGGTCGGCTGGCGTCAGAGTCAGCCGTGACCTTGACCGGACACCGCGCATCCCCGGTTGAGACAGCACGCGAGGACCCCCAATGACGAAGAGAGGCATTGAGTGCCGAAGGACTCTGCGCCAGGCGGCGGCGGAGGTGGCTTTTCGGTTCGAGGCAGCGCTGCGCGGCCGTCTTTCGCTCTTCCTGCTGGCAGGCCTGATGATGCCGGCAGTGGCACAGGCGCAGGTGGTGTCAGGCGGCACGGATCCGACGACGATCCTCAACAACATCGCGACATTCATCCTCGGCCCATTCGGCGAAGGCCTCGCCGTCCTGGGGGTGATCGGCATTGGGTTCGCCTTCATCATGGGTCGCGCCTCGCTCGGCCTGGTCGGCAGCATCGTCGGCGGGCTCGTGCTGATCTTCGGCGCCAGCTACCTGATCACGCAATTCGTGGGCGCGGGCTGATGGAAGAGCTCGAGGAAGCGCCCCTGTTCGTCGCCGCCACCCGGCCGGCGCTCGTGGCGGGCCTGCCGCTCGGGCTCGCGGTCGCGTTCATCATGCTGGGCGGCTTCATCATGATCCTCGGTCAGAACCCACTCTATGAGCTGGCACTGGTGCCCCTGTGGGTCAGCGCCCGGGCAATCTTGCGCCACGACTACAACGCCGTCCGGATTGTGACCCTATGGTTGCGATCGTCCATGCGCTCCTTTGACGCGCATCGGTGGGGCGGGGCCTCACCGACGCCGTTCCCCACCAGGCCCCTGATGACGTGCCGGCTGGAGGGCTGGACCTTGGTTCGCCGGCCGCGCGCGCCGCGGGGGATTTTCGATGCGCGTTGATGCGGCGTGGACCGAGCGCTCGGCCGAATCGTATCTGCCGTATGTCGGCCATTGCAGCCGCTTGGTGGGTCTTCTGGATGACGGCTCCTTGCTCGCCATTGGCCCCCTGCATGGCGTGCCGACGGAACTCGCGGCAGACAACGAGAGGAATGCGCTGGCGCGGATTCTGAACGGCGCGCTGCGCAACATTGCCGATGACAACGTAACAATGTACGTGCATCTGGTCCGCCACCAGCGCGTCGACGATCTGCCCCACGCGGCGTTCCGCAACGGCTTCTCGGCCGAGCTTGAGCGGCTCTACCGCCAGAGTGTGCTCACCGGGCGGCTGTTCGAGAACACGTACTTCCTCTCCGTCCTCGTCTCTCCACGCAACCCCTTGGGAGGCACCCTTGGCGCACGCAAGGCAAGGCGCGCCCTGGCCCGCATCCACGGCCGCGATGGGGGCGTCTCAGGGGAGCTGCTGACGCAGCTCGAGGACATTTGGAGCACCCTTGCGCGGAGCCTCGAGGGCTATGAGCTCCGCCGGTGCGGGCTGCGGGCTCGGGGACCGGCTCAATTCTCCGAGATTGCCGAGGCTTTGCGGCTGATCCTGACGGGCGAGTTCCTTGCGGTGCCCCTGGTAAGCGGCTTCCTCGGCAACGTGATCTACACGGACCGCGTGATCTTTGGCCGCCGGGCCTATGAGATCCGGGCGCCCGGCGGCTCCCGGTATGGCGCGATCTTTGGGTTTCGGGAGTATCCGCCCACCACTTGGCCGGGCATGCTTGCTCCGCTCTTGGCGCTGTCGTGTCCGCTCGTGGTGTCGCAGAGCTTCGGCTTCCTCGCGCGTCCCGACAGCCTCGCCATGCTTGGCCTTCGAGAGCGCCAGATGGTGGCGGCCGGCGATAAGGCCACCTCGCAGATCGTTGGCTTGGCCGACGCTCAGGATCAGGTTGCCTCGAGCGAATCGGTCATGGGGACCCACGCATTCTCCCTGGCGGTCTATGCCGACAGCCTCAAGGAGCTGGATCGGCGTGCCGGCACGGCACGGGCCGAGCTCGCGAATGCCGGGGCCGCGGTGGCACAGGAATCGCTGGCGATGGAAGCAGCGTATTTCGGGCAACTTCCCGGCAACCTCAGCTGGCGGGCCAGGCCCGGCGTGATCTCCTCCCGGAATTTCGCCCACCTCGCCGGCTTTGATGCGTTTCCCCGCGGTCAGCGCTCCGGGCGGTGGGGGCCAGCGATGATGCGGTTCAAGACGACTGCCGCGACTTATTACGACTATATTCCCCACGTCGGCGATGTCGGGATGACCGCGATCTTCGGTCGCATCGGCGGCGGCAAAACGACCTTCCTCCTCTTCCTGCTCGCGATGTTCGACCAGTACATGGTCGCTCGGGGCGGGACGATCGTGTTCTTCGACAAGGACCGCGGCGGCGAATTGCTGACCCGGGCCGTCGGCGGGCGCTATCTGATCGTCCGCTCGGGAGAGGCAAGCGGCTTGGCGCCCCTGCGGGGCCTCGATGACACGCCGGGCTCGCGCGCCTTCCTGGTCAAGTGGCTGAAAGCCCTGATCGCGCTCGATGGCCATGGGCCGCTGCCGCCGGAGGACGACGCGCGCCTCGCGCGCGGGGTGGCAGCGGTGATGCGGCTGCCGCCCGAGATGCGCACGCTGGAAGGGTTGCGGCAGTTCCTTGGCTGGCGCGATCCCAAAGGCTCCGGGGCGCGGCTGGAGCGCTGGTGCCGCGGCGGCTCGCTCGGCTGGGCCTTCGACGGCGAGTACGACGACGTCGCGCTCGATGCGGGCATGATCGGCTTCGACCTGACAGCCATCCTCGGCGATCCGACCATCGTGGAACCGGCAGCGCACTACCTCCTCCATCGCATTCGCGCGGTCGTCGATGGCCGTCGCTTCGTTCTCTCGTGCGACGAATTTCGGGCCTATCTCGTCAACCCGCAGTTTCGTGACATGTGGGAAGATTTCATGCTCACGGTGCGCAAGAGCAACGCCATCGTCCTGCTCGTCACGCAGCAGCCGGAGCACGTCCTGGGCTCGACGCTCGGCGCGACTCTCGTCGGCCAGTGCCTCACCAAAATCTTCTTCCCGACCCCTACGGCGGACGAAAAGGTCTATCGGGAGCAACTGCATCTCACGCCCGG
>DATJTV010000325.1:0-7230 GCA_035503055.1 Acetobacteraceae bacterium | reverse complement strand
GGCAAGCTCGAACAATTCGCGAATTTCGGGATCGGCGCCGCCATGGGATTGGCCGGCCTCTGGGTAGCGGCCACCGCCGCCTACCGGTGGTGGCATCCGCCGGACCAGGTGCGCCTCGGGCTCTATTTCGCCGCCGCGGTCGGGGCGATCAACCTCGTTGAGAACGCGGCGACGCTATGGCTCTTGTGGCGGAGCGGCCGTGACGGCTCCTCCCTCATCATTCTGGGTCAGATCCGCACGCGGTTCGCGAAGCTCGTCGGTTCCGTGATCGTGCTCGCGGCGCTCGGCCTCAACGCGGTCTTTGCCCATACCCGCCTCGGAGATGCCGCTGAAGTCGCCGGGTCCGGCTTCGTTTCGCTCGTCATGCTCAATCTGGCCGTTTCCATGTGGCGCCGTGCCCTGCCCTCATTGCTCGACCGAACTCTCGAGGAAGGCCAGCAGGCGATGATCAATCGGGCGCTGGTCAGCCATTTCGAGAAATATGACGGGCTGGTATCCGTGCGCTCCAGGATCTCGGGCAACACCCCTCTGGTGGAGGTCGTGCTTGGCTTTACCGAGGATCGAAAAATCGGTGAGATCCAGGGCGTCGTCGATGAGGTTGCCAAGGAGGTGCGGGAGCATATTCCCGCGGCTCGGGTCACCGTGGTGCCCACCGCCTGGCGCCCGCACGGCTCGCACGATCTGCTTCCGGCGGAGCATAGCGTGAATTGATATTGCTTGAGCAACGTTGCGCACTCGCCTATAATTTCAGCATCGGCCGATGGACTATTTCCCGGCCGGCAAGGCGGGCCGAAGCCGCCGCAAGGCCGACAAGGAACGCGTTCATGCCGTCCCGTGGCCACGCCGTCGTGGACGAAGCAGCGCGTCGGCGCGAACGGTCGATGCTGGTCGCTTGCGTATCCGACATCGTCGTGCTGATCGGAATGATCGTGACGGCGCTCTGGGCGAATTCGCTGATGCTGGGGGCGGAAGCGCTGCGCAACGTGCTTCTGATCACGTTCCAGATGCTGGCGTTGCTGCTGCTCCGGAACATTCATCGCGGCCGCACCCGCTCCTTCGACTACGGGGCGGGCAAGCTCGAGCATTTCGCGAATTTCGGGATCGGCGTTGCCATGGGGATTGGCGGGCTCTGGGTGGCGGCCGGCGCCGCTTACCGCTGGTGGCATCCGCCGGAGCAGGTGCGCCTCGGGCTCGAGTTCGCCGCCGCGGTCTCGGCGATCCACGTGGTGCAGAATGCGCTGGCGTTCTGGCTGTTGTGGCGGAGTGGGCGCGACGGCTCGTCGCTCATCATGCTCGGCCAGGTCCGTACGCGGCTGGCGAAGGTCATCTGCTCGGCGGTCGTGCTCTGCGGGCTTGCCGTCAACGCGACATTCGCCGGCGGACCGGTCGGCGTGGCCGCCGAAGTCATGGGATCCGCCTTCATGGCGCTCGTCATGCTTCAGCTCGCCCTTTCCATGTGGCGGCAGGCCCTGCCATCGCTGCTCGACCGGACGCTGGAGGAGAGCCAGCAGGCGATGATCAACCGGGCGCTGGCCAGCCATTTCGAGGATTACGACGGGCTGGTGGCGGTACGCTCGAGGATCTCGGGCAAGACCCCTCTGGTGGAGGTCGTCCTCGGCTTTATCGAGGATCGGAAGATGGGCGAGATCCAGCGCGTCGTCGATAACGTGGCGAGCGAGGTCCGGGAGCATATTCCGGGCGCGCTGGTGACCGTGGTGCCGACCGCCTGGCGCCCGCGCGGGCCGTAGGAGGGCGGGGCGGCGGCGTCAGTGGATCCGGGAGTCCGGGCCGGCGAGGCTTTGCGGGCGGGGCCAGGCGAGAGGGTGCGGCGCGGAGCGGGCGCCCCAGACCGCTTCGATGACGCGGCGTGAGGGCTGCCTCGGGCCCAGCGCTTCGCGGATCTCGTCGTCGCCGGCCGAGAGGAGCTCGGATTCCAAGGCATCGAGCAGGCGCTCAAGATCGCGGATGGGACGGCGGTTCCTCATGACTCTGTCCCCTTGGGCTCCCTCCCCTTTAGGCCTTGGCGCAGCAGGGCGCGGCGCATGCGCTTGCGGGTGGTGTCGTACTCGGTTTCGGACAGGCCGAGTGTGGCGCATATCTCGCGGGCCGTGAGGCCGTTCGCGAGCGCGGAGATCACCTTGAGCGCGGCCTCGTCGCCGGCGAAGAGAGCGTTGATGCCGGCGACGGCGCGCGAGGCGGCGACGATGCGCTCGGGGTCTCTTTCGTCGGTGTTGGGGCCACAGAGGTACGGGAAATCGGTGCGCAGGAGAAGGGCTTCGTGGGCGCCGCGGCGGCAGAGCTCGCTCCGGACGCTCCGCATGATGCCGGCGAGGAAGGCGAGCAGCGGCACGCCGGCCGGCCAGGGACGCGAGCCGTCGAGCGCGCGGCGGATCGCCTCGTGGAGCAGGTCCGACCAGGCGACGGAGGAAGGGAGTCCGCGGGCACGAAGCCGGGCGAGCGCCTCGAGGCGCAGGAGGTCGGTCGCGGAGAGAAGCCGGAGGGCGGATGCGACGTCCCGGCTGGCCTCGGCGATGCCGGCGAGGGCGATGCGCGCGCGTGCCGCGGATTGCTCCATACCAGGAGAATACGCACGAGCGGCGCGGACGCGGACAGGGCGGAAAAAAGATTTCGCCGCTGTCCGCGCGCTTGCGCGCGGGGCGCAGGGGTTTGGTGCGGGCTGGGACGGAGGAGACGATGGCGGAGGACGGGGCGGCGCGGATCGCGGCCGCGCGGGGATTCTATGCCGAGGAATTGCGCTTCGTCGCGCGGGCGGAGGCGCAGGTGGTTCGCGCTTTTGCGACCGTGGCGCGGGAAAAGTTCCTGGGCCCCGGGCCGTGGCAGATCATGGGCGAGGATCGCGCCTATTGGTGGACGCCGGACGGTGACCCCGCGCACGTGTACCACAACGTGCTCGTGGCGATCGACGCGGGGCGCGAGCTGAACAACGGCCATCCGCAGTTCTGGGCACATCTCTTCAGTAGGCTGGGCCTGCGGCGCGGGGAGAGCGTGTGCCATGTCGGGGCCGGGACGGGCTATTACACGGCGATCCAGGCGGAGATCGTGGGGGCGGACGGGCGGGTCACCGGGATCGAGGTCGATGCGGGGCTCGCGGAGCGGGCACGGGCCAATCTCACGGAGCGGGCGAATGTGAAAGTGGTGGAGGGCGACGGGAGCCTCTACGAGCCCGAGCCGGTCGATGCGATCATCGTCAATGCCGGCGCGACGCATCCCGCGCCTTGCTGGCTCGCGGCGCTGAAGCCGGGCGGGCGGATGCTACTGCCGCTCACGACGGAGCGGGACGACGGGATCGTGCTGCGCATCGAGCGGCTGGGAAAGAGTGCCGCCTACGCGGCAGAGGTGATATCGGGCGTGCATATCTATCCGTGCGCGGGCGCGCGCGAGCGCGATGCCGAGCGGGCGCTGGTGCGCGCGTTCGCAGGCGGAGGGCAGCGCTTCATCCGCTCGCTGCGGCGCGATCGGCATGAGCGGGAGGGAACGTGCTGGCTGCATGGCGATCAATTCTGCCTCTCGATCGATCCGCCGGCGGAGATCGCGCGGGCAGAGGCGGGCGAGGTTGTCAGCGCGGGGGGATCCCGGCAGGATCGTTCCGCGCGCCATGCAATTGCGGCACCTGCGCTATTTCACGAAGATCGTGGAGGCGGGAAGCTTCTCTCGCGCCGCGGCCGCGATCCGCGTGGCGCAGCCGGCGCTGAGCCAGCAGATCGGTGAGCTCGAGGAGGAGCTGGGCGTGCGGCTGCTCCAGCGGAGCGCGCGCGGCGTGCGCCCGACGGTTGCGGGTGAGACGCTCTATCGCGAGGCCTCGTCCATCCTGAGGCTAATGGAGCAGCTGCCGGGCAAGGTGCGCTCCGCGGGCGGCGAGGCGGCCGGGGCGGTCAATCTCGGGATGAGCTCGACGCTTGCCGCCTTCCTCGCCGGGCCGTTCATGGAGACGTGCAAGGCGGCGCTGCCGAAGGTGGCGCTCCGCTTCATCACCGGCCACAGCGCGCTGGTGGCGGAGCGGATCGAGGCGCGAACCCTCGATCTCGGCATTGTCTTCGAGGACGGGGCGCTGCCGGGCATGGCGCGGCGGGTATTGTTCCGGCAGCGTCTCTTCCTGGTGAGGCGCACGCCGGCGGCCGCCGGGGTGGAGAGCGTGTCGCTTGCGGAGCTCGCAGCGCAGCCGCTCGTTCTGCCCGCCCATCCGAACGTGACGCGGAGCCTCTTCGACCGGGTCTTCGCGGAGGCGGGACTCGTTGCGAACATGGCGGCCGAGGCCGACACGCTCTTCAGCGTTCTCTCCGCCGTGCAGAGCGGCATCGGCGAGACGATCCTGCCCAAGGGCGATCTCTCCGACGTGCCCGGCCATGGGGCATTGCAGTGCGTTCCGATCTTGCCGCCGATCCATCTCACGGCATCGATCATCGCGGCGGGCGAGACGCCGCTGACGGGCGCGGGAGAGGCGGTGCGGGAGCTGCTCGCGGAATTCGTCGGGCGGAGGTTCGCCGAGAGCGCGCCGCCCGGCGCGGAATGGATCGGCGGCGTGCCATAGCGAACGCCGATAGGCTCATAGCGACATAGTATTTGTGCGCGGGCCCGCCGCGCCGCACATGCGCCGCATCCGCATGGCCCCGCATCGGGGCGGATGCGCACATGGAGGAAAATATCATGGCAAAGCTCGTCTATCGTGTCGTCTCGGCGTGCGGCGCGCTCGGCTACGGATATCCGAAGGAATCGATGGAGGAGGCGCTGAAGGGCCGGGTCGACGCCATCGTGTCCGATGCCGGATCGATGGACGCCGGGCCCTACTATCTCGGGACGGGGACGGAATATTTCGAGCGCGAGGCCGTCAAGGCGGACTACCGCCAGATGGTGGCGGCGGGGCAGAGGATCGGCTGCCCGGTGATCCTCGGGAGCTCGGGGATGGCGGGCGGGGACCGCAACCTCGCCTGGATGATCGAGGTCGCGAAGGAGGTTTTCGCCGAGCTCAAGGTCGCGGACGCGAAGGTCGCGGTGATCGGGGCGGAGCTCGATCCCGAGACCGTCATCGGCGAGCTTCGCAAGGGCGCGCTGCGGCCGACCGGCGCGGGGCCGGAATTGAGCGAGGAGGCGCTGCGCGAGAGCACCATCGTCGGACAGATGGGCATCCATCCGCTGATGACGGCGCTCGAGAGCGGGGCGCAGTTCATCCTCGCCGGACGCTCCTGCGACGTCGCCCTTTTCGCCTCCGACATGATCCGCCGCGGGATCGACCCCGGGCTCGCCTATCATGTGGGGCATGTGCTCGAATGCGGGGCGCTCGCGTGCGATCCCGGCTCGCCGTCCGACTGCCTGGTGGCGGAGGTGTACGACGACGGCTCGGCCGTGTTCGTGGCGCCCAACGCGGGCCGGCGCTGCACGCCCTCCTCGATCGCCGCCCATTCGCTCTACGAGGAGAGCCATCCGGAGCTGCAATTCTATCCCGAAGGCGTGCTCGTCATGACGAAAACGGAGTTCTTCGCCAGGGACGCGCGGACGGCTGGGATCCGCGGCAGCCGCTTCGTGCGCGCGGGCAGGCCGTGGCCGTGGAGCATCAAGCTCGAGGGCGCGCGGCGGGTGGGCGCGCGGAAGGTCTCGCTCATTTATATCGAGCCCGAGGATCTCGCGAAGATGCCGGCGGATTTGCTGGTCTATGGGCGGAACGGCGTGCAGGCGCGGCCGGTCGCGCCGGGCGAGCGCGAGCTCGGCATCGTCGTCGAGACGCGTGCGAAGACGAAGGAGGCCGCCGTGCTGCTGGCGAGCCTGCTCACGCACTATCTGATCCATTACGGCTATCCGGGGCGGAAGGCGACGGCGGGGAACATCGCCTATCCGCTCTCGCCCAACCTCGTGAGCTTCCGGCGCGAGGACGGGACGTTCGGGGCGATCGTGCCGAGCGGGACGCGCGATACGGTGTTCTTCGCGAACTATGCAAAAGTCAAGGAAGCCGTTATCCGGCTGATCCGCACGACCTTCCCCGACGCGCTTGCGGCGGCGAGCTTCACGATCACCGACGCGGATGCGGCCAATCCGGCAGTGCTGCTCAGGACCATGGACCGCGACCCGGAGCGGCTCGCGGCGCGGCACCGGGCGGAGATCGCGCGCGTGAGCGCGCTCGCCACGCCGCGGGCCACGTCGCGGATCGATCTCGACGCCGCGGATGCCTATGAGTGGTCGCTCTATCACCTCTTGCAGAACGAGGCGGTGATCAAGGACCGGATGTTCCCGATTGCGTATTATCGGGCGAACGGGGCGGCGTGGACGAAGGAGGGCGAGGCGCGGCCGAGCTACGCGGAGATCGGCGAGAGTGGCTACGAGGGCAGCCTCGACGACCGCACGCTCTCGCTGATCGCTGATGTGCCGCCTGAGGGCGCGGCGGAGGGGACGGCGCGGCTGCTCGACATGGCGGTGGTGATCCGGAGCAAGGATGCCGGCATCAACCGGCTCGCCTTCGACATCATCTTCAACTCGGCGGGGAATTACGAGGCGGCCCTGAGGTCGAACCGGTTCCACAAGGAGAGCGTGGCGCGGATCCTCGGCTTGGCACCGGAGCGCGTGGTCGGGACATTCTTCGTCGATACCTGCAATGCGATCAAGATCTCGATCGACCGGCCCAACGTCTCCGCCTCGATGGACGAGCGCGACGTGTTCGGGGCGCAGCAGCAGTCCGCGATCGAGGGGATGAGCGTTCCGCTCCATGCGGAGGCGCTGGCGATGGCATCGGCGCTTTAGAGCGTGATCGCCGAAGGTTGAATCACCGAAGGCGTTCGATCACGCGGGAAAGGAATGAGGGAGCGGGATGGGTGAGTGCCAAGCGATCCAGTCCCGCTCGAGGTAGCCATCGATATTGGCGAAGTCGTGGTCCCCGCCGAGAGATCGGCGGGGCGCCCCGATTTGATTCCGAGCCGGGTTGTTCTACCGTGAAAGCGGGAAAAACGTGCGAGCGAGGCGGGCATGACGCTCACGTCTATTCTCGCGATCGTGGCGAGTCTTGCCTATCTCGGGCTCGCCATTCTCGGCTGGGGCGGGTTTGCCGCGTTCTTCGCCGATCCGGCGCGGCTCGCGCTCGCGATCGTGCTCTTCGCGATGGTGGGCGCGGCATTGTTCAGCAGCGGCAATGTGAGCAAAGGCGAGCGCGAGGATCGCAACAATCGCTGGGTGCTCAGCGCGTTTGCCGTGCTCGGCCTGCTGGCCGGATTCCTGCCGGCCTATACC
>DATJTV010000324.1:0-53542 GCA_035503055.1 Acetobacteraceae bacterium | reverse complement strand
ACGCGCGCGCCGACGGCTCGCGCATCGTCGAGATCGCCTTTCCCGTGCTGACGCCGAACGGCATCGGCCTCTCGCCCGACGGCAAGACGCTCTACGTCGCCGAGACCGAAACCTCCCGCCTCTGGGCCTTCGACATCATCGAGCCGGGAAAAGTCGAAAAACGTCCCTTCCCTTCGCCCCACGGCGGCCGCCTCGTCATCGGCCTTCCCGGCTATCAGCGCTTCGACAGCCTGGCCGTCGCCGCCTCAGGCAATATCTGCGTCGCCACGCTGATCACCGGCGCCATCACGATCGTCTCGCCCGATGGACGCGTGCTGGGCGAGCCGCGCCTGCCTGATCCCATGACCACGAATATTTGCTTCGGCGGGCCGGACCTCCGCACCGCCTTCATCACGCTCTCCGGCACCGGCCGGCTCGCCGTGCTCGACTGGCCCGAGCCCGGCCTCCCGCTCGCTTTCCCTCGCCCGGCAAAATAGCGCCGAGCGGGTCAGGCCGCGCTCACCTTCCGCCTCGCTTTCGCGGGCCTGGTCTCGGGCATCACCAGCAGAACGACCAAAAGCGCCACCGTGCCGGCAGCGGCGAGTGCCAGGAACGCGACGCGCAATCCGAACCTGCCGGCGATCCAGCCGGCGGCCGTCGTGCTGAACGTGGCGCCGAGGCTGGCGGCGAGCCCGAACGAGCCGATCGCCAGGTTGAGGAACCCGGTCTTCCGCGTGAGGTCCGCCGCGATCAGCGGGATCATGATCCCCATCACCGCGGCACTCGCCCCGTCGAGCAGCTCGAACCCGATCAAGGCGCCGGGACCGGGCAGGGTCGCGAAGAGGAGGCCGCGCACCGGAAGGGCCGCGAATCCCGCCACCAGCACGGGCCAGCGTCCCCAGCGCTCCGCCGCCCGCCCGATCCAGGGCGCGAACAGCACAACCACGACCTGCAGCGCGACGATGGACCCGGTCGTCGCAACCCCCGCCGCCTCGTGGCGCGCGGCCAGCCCATTGAGCGCGACCGGCAGCATGGCCGCGTTGGCGAGCGCGAACAGCATCACGCAGACCGCGAAGGTGTGCATGTGCAGCTCGACGAAGACATGCCACGGCCGCGCGGTGCGTTCGCGCGGCCGCAACAGCGCCGGGTGGTCGCGCCTTGCATCGATGCGGCCGGGCCGGATCATCAGCAGCGAGGCAACCGCGGGCGCGGTCATCGCCGCGGCCAGGAGGAACACGGCCTGGCGCGATATCCGATAGGCAACGAGGCCGAGCACGGCGGCGGCGGCCGCATTGCCGAGCGAGGCGTAGCGGGCGTTATTGCCCACCCGCTCGCCGAACGCCTGGTGGCCGCACAGGCTGAGCGTGAGCGCGGCGATTCCCGGCGCCAACACCGCGGTGCCGAACGCGTACAGGATCTCCGCGCCCCAGACCGCCGCCAGGCCCGGCCAGAAGGCAAAGACCAGCGCGCTCATCCCGACCGCGCCGAGGCTCGCGGCGCAGATGAGTCGTTTCTGATGCACGTGATCGACGAGCAGCCCGCCCGGGACCTGGCTCGCCACGCTCGCAATGGCGCCCACGCTGAGTGCAAGGCCCACCGCGCCCTGGCTCCAGCCGGATCTCGTCAGATAGACCGGGAGGAAGGGCCCGAACCCGGTTTCAACGGCCGCAGCAAAGAAATTGAAGGCGCCGAGTCCGATCCAGCTCGGGAGCGGGGGCAGCGAGTCGGCCACGGAACGTTCCTCCATGAGACAGGCGCGGACGGCGCAATCGTCCTGCCCTTGTCCCTTCCGTCTATCTATAGGCCGCACGCGCGCCTGTCTCGGGGATTCGCCCCCCCCGGAGCGCCGGCAGACGAACGCAACGACGTGCGCACCGGCCAAAGTGCCTCCCTCTCGCTCGTAACCCTTGACCCGCCGGAAGCCGCGCTTTGCTGCGATCAGCTCGGCGACTTCGAGTCCGGTTTGCGCCCGGCTGCAATCCAGCACCATCGCCTCACGGCGGAATTGGCCGCTCATCGGGGGGAATCCCGAAGACCATCAGGCGCCGATCAGGCTTGCCTTCCGCGCATCGGCAAGCACAGCATGGATCCTCGATTTTCCATTCCCCGCGCTCTCAATACGACAGAGAAACGGAAATCGGAACAAACTGCCGCGCCATCGATCCCACCAATCGGGCGACTTGACTTGCCGCTATCTTTTCGAGAGGAATTGCCTGTGGTACTCTTATCCTTTTCCGCTGGGGCCCCGGTCGGGACGACGATCCTGATGGCCGGGAAGCGGGCGGGGACGATGAGCGAGACCGCGCTGGTGCGCCGAGTGCGATGATCTGGCCCGACCTCAGGGCGTGGGTCTTTTCGCTCAAGACGTTCGCGAGCGCGATGCTGGCGCTCTGGATCGCGCTTCAGCTCGATCTCCAGCGGCCCTATTGGGCGATGGCGACGGTCTATATCGTGGCCCAGCCGCTGACCGGGGCGATGCGCTCGAAGGCGGCCTATCGCTTCGCCGGCACGCTGGTGGGCGCGGCCGCGACGCTGCTGCTGGTGCCGGTGCTGGTCGATACGCCGGTGCTGCTGACCGGCGCCTTCGCGCTCTGGACCGGGGCCTGCATCTATTTCGCGATCCTGGACCGGACGCCGCGCGCCTATTTCTTCCTGCTCGCCGGATACACGGTGGCGCTGATCGGGTTTCCGAGCGTCGATGCACCGGGCGACATTTGGTACGTGGTGCTGGCGCGAGTCGAGGAGATCACGCTCGGGATCGCCTGCACGACGGTGGTCGGCAGCGTGGTGTTTCCGGTGCCGCTCGGTCCTGGCCTCACGGCGCGGCTGGATGCCTGGGTGCAGGACGCCGCCGACTGGACCGTGGGCGTGTTGCGCGGGGATGCGGACGAGGCGGCGCTGGCGGCGGCGCGGCAGCGCCTGGCGGGCGATGCGGTCGAGATCGGGATGCTGGAAACCCACCTTGCCTACGACACCTCGCATCTGCAGACGGCGACCGCGCCGATGCGGCTGCTGCGCCAGCGCGTGCTGCTGCTGCTGCCCGTGATAAGCGGCGCTGCCGACAGGATCGGCGCGCTCAGAGAGGCGGGGGCGATGACGCCCGCCTTGCAAGGGCTGCTCGATCGTATCGCCGGATGGATCCGCGGCGCGCGGACGAGCGATCTTGCCGAGGCGGAGCGGGTCCATGCCGAGATTTCGGCGCTGGCGCCGGTGATCGATGCCGAGGCGCGCTGGAACGATATCCTGCTGACGGGCTTGCTGGAGCGGATGCGCGAGCTTGCCGACCTGGTGCACGACATCATCGCGCTGCGCCGGCAGATCCGGGAGGGAAGCCGGCGGCTTCCGGAGCTCGCGGTCCCGGTGGACGTGACGGCGCATGCGCGGCAGCACCGGGACCATGTGATGGCGCTGCATTCCGCTTTTGCCGCGACGCTGGTCGTGGCGGTGATCTCCGCGTTCTGGATCGCGGCGTCGTGGCCCGAGGGCGGCCTCGCGGCATCGCTTGCGGCGGTGGCGGCCGCGCTGTTCGCGGCACAGGACGACCCGGCGCCCGGCATAACGGGTTTCGTCTACGGCGTGCTGCTCGCGCTGGTTCTCGATGCGGTCTATCTTTTCGTGATACTGCCGCAGGTGGACGGGTTCGGGATGCTGGTGCTGGCCTTGGCGGCGATGTACGTCCCGTTGGGAGTGCTGGCCGGAACGCCGGCAACGGCGGCGCGGGCGGGACCCATCGCGTTCGTTTCGGCGACGCTGCTGGCGCTGCAGAGCAGCTACAGCGGCGATTTCGCGGGCTATGTGAATGAGGGGATTGCCGCCATCATCGGGCTCGGCGCCACCTCGATCGTGATCCGGATCGTGCGCTCCGTCAGCGCCGAGTGGACGGCGTCGCGGCTGCTTCGCCGCAACCGGGCAGACATTGCGCACGCGGCGCTGAAATCGGACGCGCAAAGCCGCGAGGCGTTCGCCTCGCTGATGGTGGACCGGCTGAGCCTGGTGGTCCCGCGCCTGGCCGCGAGCGCGGCCGGGGCGAGCGAGCAGGCGGCGGCGGCGCTGGCGGATCTGCGCGTGGGGGTGAATGTGGTGGACCTGCAGGCGGAGGCCGCCCGCCATGGCGGAATGGCGGGGCTTACGGATGCGGGCCGGAAGGAAGTGGGCGCGATGCTGGCGGCGCTCGCGGCGCATTTCCGCAAGCCGCGGGCCGGCGGAGCAGCGCTTCGCACGGCGATCGACCGGGCGATCGCCGCGGTGACGCGCGAGCCCGGGGCGGCGACGCCAAGCCTGCTGCTGCAATTGAGCGGAATCCGGCGGGGGCTTTTCCCGGATGCCCCGCCCTACGCGCCGGAGGATGCGGAGGGCGCCGCGGGCGCACCCGAGGGGCAGCCAGCATGATCGGCCCAAAATGATAGGCCCAAAATGATAGGTGAGGTGAATTTCGGCGGCGTGTTCGTGCTGCGGGCCCTGGTTCTGCTCGTTTTCGCGCTGGCCGTGACCGGCGTGCTGCGCCGCGCGCTTCTCTGGTGCGGGGCCTACCGGTTCGTCTGGCATCGCCCGCTGTTCGATCTGGCGCTGCTCGTGATCGTGCTCGGAGGGGTGGTATGGGCGACAGCACCGTGAGCGAGGCGGAGAGAACGCCGGCCGCCGAGCCGCCCCGACGGCGAGTCGCGGCGCGGGTTTTCGGCCTGGCCGGGCGCGTTTTCGTGACGCTCGTGATGGTGGGCGTCGCCGCGGCCGTGGGCTGGCGGCTTTGGGTTTACGACATGGACGCGCCCTGGACGCGCGACGGGGTGCTGCGGGCCGATGTGGTCACGGTGACGACCGATGTCTCGGGCTTGGTGAACGACGTGGCCGTGCATGACAACGAGGCGGTGCGGAAAGGCCAGGTTCTGTTCCGCATAGACCCGCTGCGCTTCCGCTTGGCGGTGCAGGAGGCCGAGGCGACGGTCGCCCAGCGGAGAGCGCAACTCAGCGAGGCGGTCAGGGAGGCGAGCCGCTTTCTTGCGCTCAACAATCTTTCGGTCTCGACGGAGCAGCAGCAGCAGCGGGACGCGGTGGCCGCGGAGGACGCCGCCTCGTACCAGCAGGCGCTCGCCGATCTCGGGGTCGCCCGGCTCAACCTCACACGCTCCGTGGTGCGGGCACCGGTCAACGGCTACATCACCAATTTCCAGATGCGACCAGGCGATTTTGTGAATGCCGGCCAGCCCGTGTTCGCCCTGATCGACAGCGACAGCTTCTACGTGGACGGGTATTTCGAGGAGACGCGGCTGCCGGGAATCGCGGTCGGCGACCCCGCGCGCGTCCACCTGATGGGCCAGAGCGGGGTAATCGAGGGGCACGTGCAGAGCATTGCCCGCGGCATCGCGGACCGCGAGCGGGCGGCCGGCCCCGATCTGCTGGCGAACGTCAACCCCACCTTCAGCTGGGTGCGGCTCGCCCAGCGCATCCCCGTGCGGATCGCGCTCGACCATGTGCCGGCAGGCGTGCGCCTGGTGATGGGGCGAACGGCGACGGTCGAGGTGATGCCGCGCGATGGCAGCGCGGCCGGCGCCGCGCGCGTTGCGGCGGAGGCCAACTGAGGCCGCCCCCGAGTCGCCCTCCCTGTCCTTGAAGACAAGAACATCTCATCCTTTCGTGCCCGTGCGGAGGGCCATCACGCCACTGCCGCTTTTATCCCCCATTAACTTGGAATTATTACCGTAGGCAGTTGGGACGCAGCTCTGGTTCATAGGAACCGTTGCCATGAGCAACGCATGCGCGGCCCCGGCCGCGAACTCGGACATTGCCAAAAATTATCTTTCCGGCATCGTGTGAGTCGGGGGCGAGAGAATACATTCCCGAGATCTGCGCTCGTGCGCGGATGGCGATTCGGGTGCGCCGGCTGCTACCCGCTCGTGATTGGAAGAATATTCGGGGGCAAAGAACGTGATGGCCTGGATCAGGCTTTCGCGCCGCTTCGGACGCAGGGATGCTCTCAACCCCCGTTCGATCGCGCGGCGGCAATCCCATGACTGAGCGCGATCGGTCTCCTTGGAAAGTCGCACGCCAGACGCGCGCGGTGGCCGCGCGACTCGGAAACGGCGCCCCGCTCGAGGCCCTATCGAAGAGATCCAGGCCTCGGAGCACCCTCTCCGATGAGTGACCTTGACGGGATCCCCGACGACCTGAACAGCGCCGGGTTGCTCACCGAACTTGATGAGCGCGAGCGGCCCGCCGGGCCAGAGGGCCCGATGAGGTCCGTGAGAAGGTGGGTTGTCGGGAGCCCCGCGGCCAATAAGCCGGCGCGCTGGCTCTGGCTTGTCGCCGGCATAGCCGTCTTCGCAAACGGCGTGCCCGTCCTTGCCGTCTTCGCTCAACCACCCCTCGGAGTCCGGCATCTCGCCCTCATCGGGCTGACAGAGCTTGTCATGAGCGCGGGCTCGGCGGTCGGCGTCGCGCGCTTCGTGGTCTCCTTCGATCCTCCTCCGAGGTGACGCTGCCCTTCTTATAGCGGCTTGCGCGCGGTCCGGCTCACGCCTTCGGTAATCCGCTGTCGGCGGTCACGCTCGAGCGTCTGCAAACGAGATCGAGATAGAGCGTCGTGGTCCAGCCATAGTCGTGAATGACCTGGCGAAAAGGGTTGTCCGGCGCGCAAACCCCTTTCCGCAGCAGCCGCGGCGGCGCCACTTCCCCCCTGTCGTCGAAATATTCGAAGAACGTCCCGTACGATTCGCACATCCCCTCGACATGCGCAATCGTCGCCTCGTCCAGCGATCGCGCCAGCGCCGTGAACCCCTCGCCGTGTCGCGCATAGCGCTCGAGCCCGCGCGCGATGAGCCAGTTGACGTTCACCCAAGTGGGCCCGCGCCACATATCCTTCGAATAATCCGCCCGGTCGCTGACCGCGATGGAAGGGACGGGAAATTCCGTTGCGAACATCGCGGGATCCCGGAGATGCCGCGCGAGCAGCGCCGCCCTTTCCGGGCTCGCCGCGCCGCAGATCAGCGGCAGGAATGCAGCACTCGAAAGGACCGGCGAGCGGCTATCGTCGGTGCGACAATAATCGCAGTAGATCCCGTCCTTCTCCGACCAGAGATATTGGTTGATCAGCCGGCAGAGCCGCGCGTGCCTCTCGCTCCACCGCGCTTCGTCCTCCCCGTATCCAAGCCTGCGGGCAAACCCGGCCATGATTTCGCATTCGAGCGCGAGATAGGAATTGAAATCGACGGCGGCCAGCGATGCCGGATAGTGAAAGTCGAAGCGCGGAGAATTGTCCATCCCGCTCTCGCCGCTCCGGCTCGCGGGATCTCCCTCGATCAGCCATTCCGCGAGCCCGTCGCCGTCCTTGTCGCGATGGGCCAGATCCCAGCCGATATAGGCGGCAAGCTTCGGATAGACGCGCCGCAGCCACGCATCGTCGACGAGCATCTCGTGCACGAGCGCCACCCCGTAGGCGAGAAGCGGAGGCTGCGTGTATTCGGATGGCCTTCGCGTCGGCGACATCTGGTGCGGGATGAATCCGTCCGCCTTCTGAAACTCGAGCACCGCGTCGAGCGCCTCCCGCGCCAGACCGGGATCGAGATGCCGCCAGCCGATCGCATGGAACACCGAATCCCAAAGCCACATGTCCTTGTGCGGCCAGCGGTCGGGCGTCGTCCACTTGTGATGCACCGCGCCTTCGGCCGCGCAGAGCTGGCCTTTCATCACCGAGAGCGCCCGAAAGACCGTTCTCCGCGCCGGCCCGGAAACCCGCGCCAAAATCGGCTGATCGAGGATCCATCGGCTTCGCGCCCGCCATGCCGCCTCCATGTCCGTCCCGATGAGCGCCGGATCGAAGTGCGCCGCCGTCCCCACCAGCACGCGCGCGCCTTCGGAAACGTGCCCGATCCTCTCGTCCGCGCCCGAGACGACCACGGGACCGTCGATCAGCAGATGGTGCGCATCGAGCAGGCACCCTCGCGTCACCTGCCCCGCCGCCCGCCCGAACGCAAAAAAATCATTGGAGACAACAACGCCCGTCTCCGGCTCTTGCTCAAACACCACGAACGCGCCGCCGGGAAAGACGATCTCCAGCCCCGCAGGATCGCTCTTCGTCCTCGCCACCAGGCCGGTCTCGTAATTCGTCGGCCCGTCGATCCCGGAAAACCCCATCAACTGCCCGCGATGCCAGCGCGGAAACGAGAACGCTGCGAACGCCTCGAGGCCCGCCTCAGCCATGATGCGCTTCGCCCGGCCCTCGCACCCGCACGCCGCGCGTCCGTGCGACGCGAATGTTCCCCCGCCTGACATCCCGCAGCCAGACGGCCGGCCGCCGATCCGGCCGGATGCATTCGAGCGTGAAGTTCCTGACCTCGAATCCCCTGACATGGCGCGCGAAAAGCCCGCAAGCAGGAAGCGCCGGACCGAAGCATTGAATATGCCCGCTCGGCTCTGGATAGGATCGCACGGCCTCCGGCGGCACGATCGCCGCCATCCGCGCCGTCCCGCCGCCCCGCATCCGCATATGGACATGGCGCATCTCGATATCCTCGATCGGATGGCCCCGGATGCCGCTCACGATCATCGGCATGGACGTGTAGAGCTGTTCGCAATGCACGTCGCTGATCCTCACGTCCCGCAGCCTCCCCGGAACGGTGCCCTTCGGTCCGTTGAGCCGCGCGCCCAGCCGGATGAAGATCGGCGCGCTCCGCGCATCGTGCATCGCGAGATTCTCGACGGTCACGCCTGCGACAACTCCGCCATCCACGGTGATGATCGCGATGCCGCGGCAGCCGCGCATCACGTTGCTTCTCATGCAAATGTCGCGAAACCCGCCGTTGGATTCGGTGCCGAGCTTGATCCGGCAGACATAATGCTCGGCGATCGTCCGCGCATCGTTCCCGAGCCGCCGGTACGTGCCCTCCATCACCGTGCCCGGCAGATAATCACCCGTCAGCATGCAATCCCGGATTAGAACGTCCCGCGTCGGAACCGGCCTCCCGAGCGCGTACGTGCTCTTGAGCGAGATCGCGTCATCGTTCGGCGAATTGATCGTGCAGCCGATCACCCGCACGCCCTCGCAACAGTCGAAGTTCAAGCCGTCGCGGTTGGTGTCGATCCTGAGATGCTCCGCCCGCACATTCTTCACCCCCGTCGCCAGAACGGCGCAATGCCCGCCCTCCCGGATCGAGAGATCCCTCAGAACGACGTTCTCGCAGCCCACGAGCGCGATCGCCTTGTTGCCCACGCCCCGCCGCGCGGCGGGCGGACGGCCCGGCTCGAAGTCCCCGTTCACGAGCCCCTTGCCCCGGATCAGGCCCTCGCCCTCGATCGCGACATCCCGCAAATCCTCGCCCCAGATCAGGCTGTTGTGCCAATGGCTGTGGCCGAAATCCTGATAGGGGAAGCGTGCGGCAATGCTCTCCTCCGCCGGATCGTACCCCTCCGTATCGCTCGCGCAATCCGGCGGCTCGGCCGCCAGAATGACCGCGCCTTCATCGAGATAGAGCCTCACGCGGCTTTGCAGCCGGATCGAATAGCTCGCGTAAGTACCCCGCGGCAGCCACACCGTTCCGCCGCCGTCACGGCTTGCCGCCGCGATCGCGCGGTTGATCGCCCCGCTCTCGATCCGCTTTCCCTCGCCGCGCGCGCCGAACGCGCGCACATCGAAGAGAGCGTCGGGCGGAATCGAAAGCGCCCGCACCGTCTCGTTCGCTTCCGGCGGACCCCTCACGCCGCCCCGGGCCCGCCCGCCTCAGCCTCCGCGCGGCTCATGCCGGCGCGCCGCTCACGCGCCAGATCGCATCGCCCACATCGTCCGCCACCAAGAGCGCGCCGTCCGGCCCGATCGCCACACCCACCGGCCGTCCGTAGGAAACGCTCTCGTCGGGGGCCAGGAACCCCGTCAGGATTTCGCGCGGCGGCCCCGCCGGCCGCCCGTTCTCGAACGGCACGTGGATCACCCGGTAGCCGCTGAGCTTGCTCCGGTTCCACGATCCGTGCTGCCCGATCACCATGCCGTCGGGAAATCCCGGCAGCGTGCCGGCCGGCAGCCAGCAGAGGCCGAGCGAGGCGGTGTGCCCGCCCAGCGCATAGTCCGGCGTGATCGCCTTCGCGACCAGCGCCGGATCCTGCTTCACCCTGTCGTCCACCGTCCGCCCCCAGTAGCAATAGGGCCAGCCATAGAACCCGCCCTCGCGCACCGAGGTCAGGTAGTCGGGCGGCGTCTCGTCGCCCAACCCGTCGCGCTCGTTCACCACCGTCCAAAGCGCGCCCGTCCGCGGCTCCCATGCCAGCCCCACGGGGTTGCGCAGGCCCCCGGCAAAAATTCGGCTCTCGCCGCTCGCCACATCGATCTCGTAGATCGCCGCCCGTCCCGCCTCCGCCTCCATCCCCTGATCGGCGATGTTGGTGAGCGAGCCCACGCCCACGTAGAGCTTCCGCCCGTCGGCGCTCGCGAGCAGGCTCCGCGTCCAATGCCCGCCCGGCTTGAAGGTCGCGATCCTCCGCCCCGAACCGGCGATCCGGCCCGTCCCCGCCGCATAGGGAAACACGACCACGCCATCGGTGTTGCCGACGTAGAATTGATCGCCCAGCAGCGCCATCCCGAACGGCTGGTTCAGCCCTTCCAGGAACGGCTCCCGCACCTCCGCCACGCCGTCGCCGTCCGCGTCGCGGAGCCGCGTGATCCGGTTCGGGCTCACGCCCGTCGCGGCCGCGCGCTTCATCGTGCTGACCATGGCGTAGTCGAAAAGGCTCCGGATCGGCCCCGGCACGGTCAGCGCCTCGGCCGCCAGCACATCGCCGCCCGGCAGCACTGAGAGCCAGCGCGGGTGCTTGAGCCCTATCGCGAACGCATTGACCTTGAGCCCCGGTGCCGCGACCGGTGTCTGCCCCTCGCTCCAGCCCCTCGCCGTCGGCATCTTCAGCGTCGGCAGGCTCCCCTGCGGCCTCGCTGCCGGAATGGCGGGCGCGCTCCCCACCGCCTGCTCGCGCGGCCCGCCCTGCAGCCGCCGCACCGCGATCGCCGCTTCGCCGACCAGCGCCACGATCCGCCCGAAAATCCAGGACAAGTCGCCCATCGCGCTCCTCCTCCTCGTGGTCCCGAGGCTAGTTGAAGCCGGCCCGGGTTGAAACCGCACGCCCCGGTTCCCGAATACTAAGGCTATTGCCTGACTGTCCGCGCCCTGATACTTAGGCGTATGCTTAACCAATCGGCGGAGCTCGATCGCCTCTTCCATGCCCTCGCCGATCCGGCGCGGCGCGCGATCGTGGAACGGCTGAGCCGCGGGCCGGCGCCGGTAAGCGAGCTCGCGCGGCCGCTGCCCATGTCGCTGCCCGCGGCCATGCAGCACCTCTCCGTCCTCGAGGCTGCGGGCCTCGTGCGTTCGGAGAAATCCGGCCGGGTGCGCACCTGCGCGATCGATCCCGCGGCGCTGAGCGAGGCCGAGCGATGGATCAACGCAAGGCGGCTCGCCTGGGAGCACCGGCTCGACCGGCTGGGCGCGTATCTGAAAACCCTGGAAAGCGAAGGAGATGGAAATGGCTCCGGCGATTGAGGCGAAACCGGGCGTGGAGCAGCCTCCGCTCATTCTGTCCCGCCTCTTCCACGCCCGGCGCGCGACCTTGTTCCGCGCCTGGAGCACGGCCGAGCACGTGAAGCGCTGGTTCAGCCCGGAGAGCTTCTCCGTCCCGGAGGCCCGGGTGGAGATGCGGCTCGGCGGTCCCTTCGAGCTCAAGATGCGCTCGCTCGCCGGCGAGGAGCATCGGCTGCGCGGCACCTTCGTCGAGGTCGTGCCGGACCAGAGGCTGGTGATCGACATCGAAGTTGCCGACGCCACCGACAAGCCTCTGTTCCGGGCTTTGACCGAGGTCGATTTCTCGGACGCGCCCGGCGGGTCGCGGATGGATCTGGTGCAGAGCTACACGCTGATCGATCCCGCAATGGCCTGGATGGTAGCGGGCGCGCCGGAGGGATGGCGCACCACTCTTGAGAAGCTGGAGAAGGAGGCCGTGCGCATGCAGGGCGGGAGCGGGAGCGGCCTCCGCTCGGTGGTGCACGCCACCTTCCGTCTCGAGCGCCGCTTTGACGCGCCGGTCGCGCGCGTGTGGAAGGCATTGACCGATGAAGCGGCCAAGGCGGCATGGTTCACCGGCCCGCCCGGACGCTGGGAGCTGCTCGAGCGGCAGATGGACGTGCGGGTCGGCGGGCGCGAGCGTCTGAAGGGACGCTGGGAGGGCGGCGTGGTCTCCACGTTCGACGCCCTCTATCACGACGTGATCCCGAACGAGCGGCTGATCTACAGCTATGCGATGCACCTCGACGAGAAGAAGATCTCGGTGTCGCTGGCGACGATGGAGCTCAAGGAAGAGGGCGGCGAGACCGTGCTGGCGGTCACCGAGCAGGGCGCCTTCCTCGACGGCTACGACGATGCGGGCTCCCGCGAGCACGGGACCGGCCAGCTCCTCGATGCGCTCGGAGCATCGTTGCGGGACTTAGCGTAGGCGCGGGGCATGCTAAACGGGTGAGGTGCTCTTAGCCCTCGTCGTCCTGCTCGGTGCGATTGCCATCGCCGTCACCGCCACGCGGCGGCTCGGCCTTGGCAGCATCCTCGGCTACCTCCTCGCCGGCGCGGCCATCGGCCCCGCGGGGCTCGGCCTCGTCAGCGATGTCGGCCAGATCGCCGCCGTCTCGGCCCTCGGCATCATCATGCTGCTCTTCCTGATCGGCCTCGAGCTCCGCCCCCACCGCCTCTGGCTGATGCGCAAGGCGCTGCTCGGCCTCGGCCCCGGCCAGCTCGTTCCCACCGCCGCGGTCATCGCCGTCGTCGGCGTCCTCGCCGGCCTCTCCTGGCGGGACAGCCTCATCCTCGGCACCGGCCTCGCGCTCTCCTCGACCGCCATCGTGCTGCCCATGCTGCGCGAGCGCGGCGTCCTCGCCTCGCCGCCCGGGCGGGACGCCTTCGCCGTCCTCCTCTTCCAGGACATCGCCTTCATCCCCCTGGTCGCGCTGTTGCCGCTCCTCGCGCCCGGCCATCTCCCCACCCACCTGCCGGCCGATTGGCCGACCCACCTCCCCTGGCTCGCCGCCGGCCAGACGCTCGCCGCCATCGCCGTCATCCTGCTCGGCGGCCGCTTCCTCCTCCAGCCCGCCTTCGCCGCCGTCGGCGGCGCCCGCACGCCGGAGCTCTTCACCGCGACCGCCCTCCTCGTCGTCCTCGGCGCCGCCGCCATCGCCGAGGCCGCCGGCCTCTCGCCCTCGCTCGGCGCCTTCGCCGCCGGCGTGCTGCTCTCCGATTCCGACTACCGCCACGAGCTCCAGGCGGACATCGAGCCCTTCCAGGGCCTGCTGCTCGGCTTCTTCTTCCTTTCGGTCGGGATGTCCGCCGATCTCGGCCTCGTCCGGTCGCATCCTTTCCAAGTTGCGGCCGCCGTCATCGGCCTCATTGCCGTCAAGGCCGCGATCGCCTTCGCCGTGGGCCTGCGCAAGCGCGATACCGCGCCGAGCGCCCTCCGCTTCGCGCTCTCCCTCGCCCAAGGCAGCGAGCTCACCTTCGTCTATTTCGCCGCCGCGGATTCCTTCGGCGCCCTCTCGCACCCCATCGCCGCCCTCGCCACGCTCGCGGTCGGCCTCTCGATGGCGGCGACACCCCTCCTCTTCGCCGCCTCGGAGCGCTTCCTGATACCCCGCCTCGTGCGGGACAAGCCGCCGCCGCCCGACAAGATCCCCCAGTCGGACCCGCCGGTCCTCATCTGCGGCTTCGGGCGCATGGGCCAGATCGTCGGCCGCATCCTCGCCATGCGCCGGATCGCCTTCACGGCACTCGACCGCAGCCCCGCCCAGATCGCCGTCGTCCGCCGATTCGGCGGCAAGGTCTATTTCGGCGACCCGGCGCGGCCGGACGTGCTGCGCGCCGCCGGCGCCGAGACCGCGCGGGTGATCGTCGTCGTGCCCGACGAGGTCGAGGAGACGCTGAGGATCGTCGAGACGGCGACCCAGGACTTCCCCCATCTCGTCATCCTCGCCCGCGCCCGCGATCGCCAGAGCGCGCACGTGCTCAGGGATCGCGGCGTGGCGCACCTGGTCCGCGAGACCTTTTTCTCGAGCCTCAAGCTCGCCGAGATGGCGCTCGAGGAGCTCGACGTCCCCGCCGCCGACGCCAGGCGCACGATCGAGATCTTCAGCGAGTACGACGAGCGCCTCCTCGCCGAGACCCAGGCGATCTACATGGACGAGCGCCAGCTCATCCAGACGACCCAGCAGGCGGCCGAGGAGCTCGCCGTCCTCCTCGAGGCCGATCGCGAGCAGAGCTGATCCGCCGGCTCGCCCGGCTCTGGCGCACGCCACAGCGAAAGTTCATCCTCGCCTCCATGAACCTGCCGCCGCTTCTCCCGCTTCTTCCCCTCCTGGCGCCCTGCCTCCTCGCCGCCTGTGCCGTGCCCGCTCCCCAAACGCCCCAGGAGCAGGCGGCCACGGCGGCCTGCCGGGCCCAGGCGGAGCAGCAATTCCTTATCCAGAACCGCTCCGGCCTCTACCAGCCGGACACCAGCCTCACGCCCTACGCGACGACGACTCCGCAGGCCGCGCAAATGCAGAGCCTCGCCGACCAATACACGCACCACCAGATGGTCGAGGATTGCCTCCGCGGCGCGAGCGGCCCCGCCCCGATCGCCCCGAACGCCTCCGCCGCCCCGCCGCCGCCACAACCGCCGCCCGCGCCCTGAGGGGTTTTACCCGGGCCGGCTTGCCCACGCGCCTTGCCCGCCCCGGCCACGCGCCCTAGAAGCTTGGCCGTCCCCCGAGAGCGAAAAGGGCGTGCCATGGCCAAGATCGACCGCACCGAATCCAACAAGGTCCTCTCCCCGGCGGTCGAGTTTCATGGATTCGTCTATTTATCGGGCACGACCGCGCGCAACCTCTCGCTCGACATCAAGGGCCAGACCGAAGAGGTTCTGGACGAGATCGACCGCCTGCTGGAGGTCCACGGCACCGACAAGACCCGCCTTCTCCAGGCCCAGATCTGGCTCAAGGATATCCGCGACCGCGACGCCATGAACGAGCTCTGGATCGCCTGGCTCCCGGCCGGCGGCGCGCCCGCGCGCGCCTGCGTCCAGGCCAACATGGCCGATCCCCGCCACCTCGTGGAGATCATGGTCACCGCCTGCAAGTGACCTCACGACTCGTTACATAGGATTTCAGTCACAAACTGGACGACTATCCACAGGCGCCGATTGCAAAATTGCGCCTCGGTCCCGGTTTCCGGCACTATGTGATTTGCGTGTAACGCAGCCCTGTTGTTACAGAAGCGCGGGATTCGTAACAAGGGGGTGATCGAGAATGAGGCGGTCAGGATCCATACGTCTGCTTCTCGCCGCCCTTCTCTCCCTTCCCCTCGCCTCCTTCCTCCCCGCGCGCTCGGCCCACGCCTATTGGTTCGTCTCCTGCGTGCCCTACGCGCGGCAGCGCAGCGGCATCCTGATCGAGGGCAACGCCTGGCAGTGGTGGTACAACGCCGCCGGCCGCTACGCCCGCGGCCAAACCCCCGAGCCCGGCGCCGTGCTCGACTTCCGCTCGATCCGCAGCATGCCGCTCGGCCACGTCGCCGTCGTCAGCCGGGTCGTCAACCCCCGCGAGATCCTGGTCGATCAGGCCAACTGGATGCCTGCGGGCGTGATCCGCCTCGGCGTCCCCGTCGTCGACGTCTCCCCCGACAATGACTGGACGGAAGTCCGCGTCAGCATCGGCGGCGGCCATTTCGGCTCCGAGTATCCCACCTACGGCTTCATCTACCGCGCGCCCCCCGGCGCCGGCCCGACCGTGGTGGCCGAGAACCTCCCGCTCCCGCCGATGAGCCCTGCCGACCTCGAGGCAGCCGGCATCTCCGGCCTGCCCGGCTCGCAAGCCGCCACCGTCGAGGTCGCGGAAGCCCCGGCTCCCTACGCCGCTCCCGGCGGCTCGGCGCTCGTCTCCGACGGCCTCCGGCTCGACGCGCCCGACCACAGCCTCCGCTAACCCCTCAGCCCCCTGGCCTTTCCCCGCCGGTTCCCCTGAAATAGGAGGACAAAAGGAGGCGGGAGGAAGAGTTGGACTACCGGGAAAAATTCCGGGTCGCCGTTGGCGGCGCGCTCCACCTTCGCGACATCGATCCGTCGTTCAAGGCCCATCACGAGACCGAGGACGCCGCCAAAGAGGAGACCGATCTCTCCCGCGGCAAGCTCGCCGCGCTCCAATCCCTCCTCTACGCCGAAAAGAAGCGCTCCGTGCTGATCGTCCTCCAGGCGATGGACGCCGGCGGCAAGGACGGCACGGTCAACCACGTCTTCAGCGCGCTCAACCCGCAAGGCGCCACCGTCACCGGCTTCAAGCAGCCGACGGCCGCCGAGCTCGCCCACGACTTCCTCTGGCGCATCCACCCGCACGTGCCTGCCAAGGGCGAGATCGCCATCTTCAACCGCTCGCACTACGAGGACGTGCTGGTCACCCGCGTCCACGGGCTGATCGACAAGCCCACCTGTGAGGCGCGCTACGCGGACATCCGCGCTTTCGAGTCGCTGCTCGCCGCAAACGGAACGACCATCCTCAAGTTCTTCCTCCACATCAGCAAGGAGGAGCAGCTCGCCCGCTTCGCCGAACGGCTCGAGGACCCGGCGCGCAACTGGAAGATCAGCGAAGCCGACTACGCCGAGCGCGCATACTGGGACGCCTATACGGCCGCGTTCGAGGAAGCCCTCGCCCGCACCAGCGTCGCCCACGCGCCCTGGTACGTGGTGCCGGCGAACCACAAATGGTTCCGCAACCTCGCGGTCTCGGCGATCGTCGCCGCGACAATGGAGGAGCTCAAGATGAGCTACCCCAAGCCCACGGTCGATCTCGCCAAGATAAGGCGCGACTACCACGCCGCCGTGAAGGAGGAGAAATCCGGTCACGGCAATGGCTGACGGCGGCGCGCACCTCTTCCACTCGCTCCGCTCGTACCGGCTCGCCTTCCTGCCGCGCGACATCGCCGCCGGCATCATGCTGCTCGCCATCGCGCTGCCCGGCCAGCTCGCGACCGCGCGCCTCGCCGGCATGCCACCCGAGACCGGCCTCCTCGCCTTTGTCGCCGGCGCGATCGGCTTTGCGGCCTTCGGCTGGCACCGCTTCGCCTCAATCGCCGCGGACTCCACCATCGCCCCCATCTTCGCCGGCACGCTCGCCGGCCTCGCCGGCGCCGACCCCGCGCGCTACGCCGCACTCGCGGCCCTCCTCGCCCTCCTCGTGGGCATCATCCTCGCGATCGTCAGCGCCGCCCGTGCAGGCTGGATCGCCGATCTCCTCTCGATCCCGGTCACCGTCGGCTTCCTCGCGGGCATCGCCGTGCAGATCCTCGCCGGCCAGCTCCCGGGAATGCTCGGCATCGCCGCCGGCAGCGGACACATCGTCGTCCGCCTCGCCAACCTCGTCCGCCACCTGCCCGAAGCCAGCCCACCCACCGCCGCGATCGGGCTCGGCGTGCTCGCCGCGACCCTCCTCGGCCAGCGCCCCAACGCTCGCGTCCCCGGCGCGCTCGTCGGCCTCGTCGCCGCCGGCCTCGCCGTCTGGGCCTTCGGGCTCCAACATCGCGGCGTCGCGGTCCTCGGCCAGCTCGCCCCGCCGGTGCCGCGCCTCACGCTCGGGCGCGTCGGCCTCGGGGACTTCGTCGCACTTCTTCCCCTCGCCCTCACCGTCGCCTTCGTCTGCATGATGCAAACCGCGGCCGTCACGCGAAGCTTCCCCACGCAAGGCGAAGAAGAATCGGTGGGCCGCGACTTCGGCGGCGTCGGCGCCTCGAACATCGCAGCCGCCCTGCTCGGCGCCTTCGCCGTCGACGCAAGCCCGCCAAGCACCGCCGTCGTCGCCGCCGCCGGCGGCCGCTCGCAGGTGGTCTCCCTGCTCGCCGCCGCTCTGATGATGGCGCTCGCCTTCGCCGCCGCGCGCGCCTTCGCCTATGTGCCGGTCGCCGCGCTCTCGGCGATCCTGGTCTTCATCGCCTTTCGCATCTTCCGCCTCAAGCAAATGATCGCCATCGCCCGCGGCGGCGGCCCGGAAATCTTCCTCGTCGCCGCGAGCGCCGGCCTCGTCATCGCGCTGCCGATCGAAATGGGCGTCGGCCTCTCGGTCGTCCTCTCCCTGCTCCACAGCATCTACACCGTCGCACGCCCCACCTGCACCGAGCTCGAACGGATCCCGGGAACCACGATCTGGTGGGCGCCGACCGCCATCGACAAAGGCGAGCATGAGCCCGGAATCCTCGTCTTCGCGCCGGCCGCGCCGATCAACTTCACCAACGTCAACTACATCCGCAAACGGCTCGAAACAGCGATCGCCTTCAAAGATCCCGCGGTCCGCCTCGTCATCCTCGACGCAAGCGGCGTCGATTCGATCGACTATACGGGTGCGACGATCCTGCGCACCGCGATCGACGCGCTCCGTGAGCGCGGCATCGAAGTCGCGCTGGCCCGCCTCGGCGCAAGAGAGGCCCAACGCTCCGCCGCACTCACCGGCCTCCTCGACACCATCGGCCAAACCCGCATCTTCCACTCCACCGAGGAAGCCGTGCGCGCGCTCCGCCCCGAAGGAAGACCAGGGGGGCTCTGCCCCCCTGCACCCCCTGCCAGGGCCTGAGGCCCTGGACCCCCATTCCCGACTTCCGAACGCCGGGCTTTCCTCACCCCCACGCCAACCGCCGCTCCAGCTGCCGGGCGAACACGGTCAGCGGAAAGCAGAGCGCGAAATAGATCAGCGTCACGAGGCCATACACCGTGAACGGCGCGAAGGTCGCGTTGGTGATCACGTTGCCCGTCCGCAACAGCTCCGCGAAGCCGATGACGGAGGTAAGCGCCGTGCTCTTCACCAGCTGGACCGAAAACCCCACCGTCGGCGCAACCGCGATCCGCAGCGCCTGCGGCAGGATCACCAGCCTCGCCTGGCGCCACGCCGGCAGGCCGAGCGCGGCCGCCGCGTCCCACTGCCCGCGCGGGATCGCCTCGACCGCGCCCCGCCAGATCTCCGCGAGATAGGCGCTCGCCGAAAGCGTCAATCCCACCACCGCCGCCGCCCACGGCGATACGTCGAGCCCGAGCAGCGGTAGGCCGAAGAACACCAGGAAGAGCTGCAAGAGGAGCGGCGTGCCCTGAAAGAGCTCGATATAGAGCCGCGCCCCGGTCCGTGCCGCGCGGTTACGCGCGATCCGCACCATCAGCACGGCCAGCCCCACTGTCCCGCCGCCGGCGAAGCCCGCCAAGGCGAGCGCGATCGTCCATCGCGTCGCCAGCAGCAGATTGCGCAGGATGTCCCAGAAGGTGAATTGCATCAGCCGATCCCCGCCCCGAAGAGCAGCGAGGCGCCGCGGCTGAGCGCCCGGCGCAGCAGGATCGAAAGAACGAGGTAGATCAGCGTCGCCACGAGATAGGTCCGGAACGCCTGGAACGTGCGCGACTGCACGAGGTCCGCCTGGTAGGTCAGGTCGCGCACCGCGATCGTCGAGACCACCGCGGATTCGAGCATGGTGATGACGATCTGGCTCGCGAGCGCGGGAAAGATCACTCGCATCGCCTGCGGCAATACGATGCGGAGGAAGAGGGATGTGCGGCTGAGCCCCAGCGCGCGGGCCGCCTCGCGCTGGCCCGCCGGAACCGCATCGAGCCCGGCCCGCACGATCTCGATCCCGTACGCGGTGAGGTTCACGGTCATCGCCAGGATCGCGGCGGTGAACGCGCCGAGATGCGGCCCGAGGCTCGGCAGTCCGAAATAGATGAAGAAGAGCTGCGCGATGAACGGCGTGTTGCGGATCAGCTCGACATAGAACCCGACGGCGGCGCGGCACCATGCGGCGCTGCTCCGCCGCCCAGCCGCGCCGAGCACGCTCAACCCGACGCTGAAGAGCGTGGTGACGGCGATCAGCTCGATCGTCGTCGCCGCGCCGCTCAGAAGTGCGACACCGTAGAGGCGAAGCCAGTTGACTACCGGCCAGCCATGCATCGTCCCTCAGAGGTCCTTCGGGTTCAGCGGCTTGTGCAGCCACTCGACGCTGATCGCGTTGAGCGTGCCGTCGCTCATCATCTTCGCGATGGCGTCGTTCAGGAATGATTTGAGCGCAGGCTCGTTCTTGTTGAGCGCGATGTGGTCCGGCGAGCTCAGCAGCTGGAACTTCTCCTCCGGCGCGATCGCAGGGTTGCGCGCCAGAACGGCCGCCCCCACGTCGTTGCCCACGACGATCAGCTGCACCTGCCCGGCGAGGAAGGCCGCGATCACGCCGCTATAGTTGTCGAAGCGCCGGATGTCGGCGCTCGGCGGGGCGACCTTCGTCACCGAGGTATCCTCGAGCGTACCCCGATTGACGCCGATGCTCTTGCCGGCGAGATCCGCGGGCCCGGTCACCTTGAGCGCGCGCGGACCGAGCACCGCGATATAATAGGGCGCGTACGCGGCGGTGAAGTCGATCACCTTCTCCCGCTCGGGGCTCTCGCCCACGCTCAGCAGGATATCGACCTTGTGGTCCTCGAGGTAGGGGATCCGGTTCTGCCCGGTCACCGCAACGAGGTCGAGCTTGACCCCGAGCGCCTTCGCAAGCGCCGTCGCGACGTCGATGTCATAGCCGTGCAGCCGCATGTCCGGCCCGGCCGAGGCGAAGGGCGGAAAATCCTCGAACACGCCCACCTTCAGCACGCCCGCCTGCTTGATAGCGGCGAGCGCGTCGGCCCGCGCGGTCGCGGCACCACCCGCAAGCAAGGCGAAGAACAGAGAAGTCATCAGCAGAAAACCGGATCGGGCGAGCGTTCGAACCGTCATGAGGGCCTCCGTTGTCGGAATAGGGGAGAAATCTGTCGGCACTCCGTGACGTGACCAGATCGGACGGGATGACGCCAGCACTTTCCGACGCCCAAGCTCAATCCCAGCCCACCTCCCTCCCAATCAGCGCCAGCCCGCGCTCCGCCGCCTCCTCGCCATGCACTTTCGCCCGCGCCCCGGCCGCGGCGATTGCCCGCGCATAGAGTTCGCAAAGCGCCGCGGCGCCGATGAGCTGCACGTCCGCCTCCCTTGGGGCCCCGCCCCGCGGCAGCGCCGCCCGCACTTCATGCCCGATCAGCAGCCCCGAGAGATAGGAGGCGGCCGCCTCTTCGCCGAGCCGCCCGTTGAGCCCGAGCGTGCGGACCCCGAACAGATGATGCAGCAGGTGCCCGGCCTCGCCGGCGCGCGCCACGCCACGATCGAACGCCTCCGGGTCGTCGCCTGCCCCCTCGCGCATCAGCCGGCCGAGGATCGTATGCAAGCGCAGCGCCGCGAACGCCTCGCCGCTGAAATAGGTCTCGAAGGCGGCGATCCGCCCCTCCTCGAGCCGCGCCCATTTGCTATGGCTGCCGGGCAGGCAGGCGAGCGCCGCCCCCCCGATCTCCGCCGCCACGCCCAGGATTTGCGTCTCCTCCCCGCGCATCACCTCCGGCGTGCCCGCCGCATCCTCGCAGGCGAGCCCCGGCACCACGCGCACCTCGACGCCTTCGCAGGCGATGCTCGCCAACCCGACCGCGATCTCGGGCAGGCCCGCCGGGCACGACACATAGGGCACCTCCCGCCAGCCCTGCCGGCTGCCGATCATTCCCGACATCAGCACATGCCGCTCGCCCGCCTCGATCCAGCCCCCGACCTGCCGCCTCAGCTCCGCCTCGAACCGGCCGCCCTCCACGGCGAGGATCCCGCGCGGCGCGGCGCGCCGTTCCCGGACGACGCCCGCCGCATCGATCCGAAACGCGCGAAAGCTGCTGGTGCCCCAATCGATCCCGATCATCCGCGCCGCCCTGCAAAAGTAGAGCCCGCGATGCTACACGCCCGTCCAAGCCGCGGCGCCCACGGTTCGGCCGAAGCCGAACCATCGCCCCGCGCCCGCCGGCTAATCTGCGGCCACGCCCAACCCACCCGGAGCCCTCCTATGAGCATCACCTGCTGCATCCGCTACGTGATCGATCCCTACAAGCGCGACGCCTTCGAGGCCTACGCCCGCAAATGGCTGACGATCATCCCGGCCTGCGGCGGCGATCTGGTCGGCTATTTCCTGCCCCACGAGGGCTCGAACAACATCGCCCTCGCCCTCATCACCTTCCCAAGTCTCGCCGCGTACGAGGCCTATCGCGCACGCCTCAAATCGGACCCCGAGGGCGCGGCCAATCTCGCCATCGCGTACAAGGAGCGCTTCATCCTGAGCGAGGAGCGCAGCTTCCTCACGCCAATCCTCCCCGCGCCATGATCGCCGTCATCTTCGAGGTCCTTCCCCGCGAAGGAAGGCGCTGCGCCGATCTCGACCTCGCCGCGCGCCTCCGGCCCCGGCTCGACGAGATCGATGGCTTCCTCTCCATCGAGCGCTTCGAAAGCCTGAGCGAGCCCGGCAAGGTCCTCTCCCTCTCGTTCTGGCGCGACGAAAGCCCGGTCGCCGCCTCGCGCGCGCTCCCTGAGCATCGCGCGGCGCAAAGGAAGCGACCAACCCGGGGAGACATCCGGACGCACCGACATTGCCGGCCAACGGACCAGTTCGCATCTCACCAGCTTTGCGGAAGACCCGTTACGGGTTGTGAACCGCGTACTCCTGGTCAGGGGCGGGCGCACGGTGCAACTCGTGCTCGAGGACGTTCAGCCCGGCGCCGCCGGCCATGTGAAACATGAGGTTCTCGAGCGTGAGCTCCGAGCGCGCGGCATCGAGCTCCACCTCGCCTCGCGCAAGCACGACGAAATGGTCGCCGACCATGTAGGCGTGATGCGGATTGTGGGTGATGAAGATGACGCCGATCCCCTGTTCGCGCGCCGCCGCTACGATATATCGGAGGACGATCCCCGATTGCGCAACCCCGAGGGCAGCCGTCGGCTCGTCCAGGATCAGCACGCGGGCGCCAAAATGAATCGCGCGGGCGATCGCCACGACCTGACGCTGACCGCCCGAGAGCGTCCCCACGGGCTGATCCAGATCAGCGAGGTCGATGCCCATTCGCCGCAGTTCCTCGTCGGTTTCCGCCCGCATAGCCCTGACGTCGAGGCGGCGAAACGGGCCTGCTCCTTTCAGGATCTCCGAACCGAGGAAGAAATTCCGCCACACCGGCAGAAGCGGGACAAGAGCGAGCGTCTGGTAGACAGCCGCGATCCCGCGGTCCAGCGCCTCGCGCGGGGAGCTGAACCGGGCCGGCTCGCCGTCCACCGCGTAGGTGCCTTCGTCGTGGCGGATCAGCCCGGCGACGATGCCGATAAGGGTTGACTTGCCCGCGCCGTTGTCGCCGAGAACGCAGGTTACTTCCCCCTTGCGCACGGCCAGGCTCACGCCCCTGAGGGCGCTGATGATTCCGTAGCTCTTGCCGATATGCTTGAGCTCTATGACCGGCGCGGATTGATCCGTCATCTCATTTACCCATGCTCGCGCGGGCGCGGATCCAGGTATTGACGATCGTCGCCAGCAGCAGGGTTGCGCCGACGAAATACATGAACCAGTCGGGGTCCCAGTCGGCGTAGATGACACCCTCCGTGGTCATGCCGAAGATGAATGCACCGAGCGCGGCGCCGACCGCCGAGCCGTAGCCGCCGGTCAGCAGGCATCCGCCCACCACGGAGGCCGCGATGTAGAGCAGCTCGTTGCCGACGCCGGCGCCGGACTGCACCGTATCGTAGGCGAACAGCATGTGCATGCCGAGGAACCACACCGAAAATCCGACCAGCATGAAGAGCGCGATCTTCATCCGCTTGACCGGAACGCCGACCGCCCGGGCGCTGTCTGCCTGGCCGCCGATGGCAAAAATCCAGTTGCCCACATTGGTGCGCAGCAGCACCCAGGTCGCCACCAGCGTGAAGACGAACCAGTAGAGAATGGCGATGCTCACGGTGACGCCGCCGATATGGGCGCTCGAGGCGAAGACCGCGTGCGCCGAGGCGTATCCGGGCATGGTGCTGATATCGCCGGTGGCGACGTTGCCGGTGATGAGCTTGGTGATGGCGATGTTCAATCCCTGGAGCATCAGGAAGGTCGACAAAGTGACGAGGAAGCTGTGCAGCCCGGTCTTGACGAGCAGATAGCCGTTGAGCATCCCGATGCCGAGCGAGAGGACGAGCGCGAACAGAATGCCGACCCAGAGATTGCCGGCGATCTCGGTCGCGAACATCGAGGCGGCGAGCGAGGAGGTGGTGACCGCGACGCCGGCGCTCAGGTCGAACTCGCCGCCGATCATCAGGATCGAGACGCCGACCGCCGGGATGCCGATGATCGCGGATTGATAGAGGACGGTTGCGAAGGACGAGAACTGGCGGAAGGGCGGGGCAACGACGACGAAGAGGAGAAAGACCAGGATCGCCCCGCCGAGCGCCCCCGCCTCGGGCCGCTTGAGCACCTTCTTCCACGCCGCCTGGTGGACCACCCGGCGTTCGGCGCGACGCGGCTCGATCCCCTTCAGGACCGCGCTCATGGCTCCTCCTCTGCGACGCCGGTGCCGGCCGGCAGCGCCGCGCTCCGCCGGCCGGCACGTCCTCCTACGGCTCGTGCAATCCCTATCTCGTGCCCCGCTCGGCGAACTTCGCCACGTCGTCGACGTTGTCCTTGGTCACGAAGGCCGGTCCCGTGAGCACGGGCCCGCCGCCGCCCACGACATCGCCGTTGTATCTGTAGAGCCACAGGAGATCGATCGCCTCATAGCCCTCGACGAAGGGCTGCTGGTCGATCGCCCATTGCAGCTTTCCTTCCTGGATGAGCTTGACCGCTGTCGGGCTCATATCGAACGTCCCCACCTTGGCATGGCTGCCCGCCATGCCCGCGGCGGTGATGGCCACGGGAGCGAACGGCGCGCCTAAGGTCACGACGTAATCGATATCCCGGTTCTGCTGGAGCTTGGCGACGATTCGCGACTGCGCGCTCGCCATGTCGTAGCCATTGACGTAGAGCACGGTAAACTGGCCGTGGAAGGTTTTCTTGATGCCGTCGCACCGTTCCTCGAGCTGGACCGCACCCTGCTGCTGATCGACGCAGACGACGCTCTTGGCGCCCTCGTCGTTGAGCCGATCGCCCACCGCCTCACCGGCGATGGTCTCGTCCTGGCCGACATACATGAGCAATCCGGCCTGCTTCCAATTGTCGGCGCCGGCGTTGAACCCAAGCACCGGAATGTCCGCCTTCTGCGCCTGCTTCACGGCCCCTTCCTCGGCGTCAGGAAACGCCAGCGTCAGCGCGATGCCGTCGACGTGCTGCTCGATCACGTTGGTCACCAGCTGCGCCTCTCCCGCCGCATTCGGGTTGGCGAGATAGATCAACTTGACATTGTCCTTGGCCGCGGCCGCCTCGGCGCCCTTGCGGATGATGTCCCAGAACGTATCGCCCGGCTGGGCGTGGGTGATCATCGCGAACGTGTAATGCGGCAGTTCCGCCGCCGAACTGCCGACCGGGCTGAGCGAGGCGGCACAGGCAAGGGCAACGGCGCCGACCGCGCCCCATGCCGCTTTCCTTTCGATATGGATCATTTTTCTATCCCCCCTTTGTGTGCACCGCGTCAGGCGCGGATCGCGGCAGACTTCGTTTGCTTATTGGCGATGCTCGCAAAAACACACCATAAAGACTATGCCGTCAAGCGCCGGTTGGATTTTCCGAGGTCCTCCGGACACGCCCCGCGCCGGCGATCGCCGGATCGGTCGGCGCGACACCGCCGCCTATCGCATGGGCCGCATGCTCGGCCACCGCAAGGGCAGGATCCTTCTCGTCCGCAGCGCGCCCTATCGCCGCGAGGGGCGCGAGCCCGGATTCCGGCACGTCCTGCGCAGCAAATTCTCCCAGCTGCAGCTCGAAGAGCAGGTTCATTCCGATGACGATGCAGAGTACATCTATCACAGCATCCACGCATACATCGCGGATCACCGCGCGCCCATCGCCATTTACAATGTCGCCGGCCGTAATCTCGGCATCGCGCGCGCCGTCGCGGATGACACGGCCCCGCGGTCACAAGATGGCCTTCTCTTTTTCCGCGGGACTCTCTCCCGCCGGCCGTGATGCCGACGGATCGGAGCTCATGCGTACGCGACGCCGCGATGCCGTGACCGCCAGGCCGACCGCGAGGACCAGCATCGTGCCGTCGAAAAGAGGCGACACGAAAAACGGGGCGCCGAGCTGGTTGAGCCCCGCGACCGCAACCGCCAAAACCGCGACCGCAAGCACCGTCCCCCAGACATTCACGCGTCCGGGACGCACCGATGTCGCACCGAGCAGCGCGGCCGTGAAGGCGGGCAAAAGGTACTCGGGGCCAACCGAGCTCTGGCCGACCAGAAGCTGCGACTGCAGCACGACGCCCGCGAAGGCCGATAGTAGGCCACTGGCCAAGAACGCCATCGTGACATAGCGTTTCGCCGAGATGCCGTTGAGCTCGGCGGCGCGGGGGCTGTCGCCCAGCACGTAGAGAAATCGCCCGGCCGGGAGGTACTCGAAGAGAACCCAGAGACCGACGGCGATCGCCAGGACATAGAGCGACGGCGCCGGAATGCCGAGCACGACGCCGGAGAGGGCCGTAAAACTCTTCGGCAGGGTTGCCAAGACCTGTTGGCCGCCCGTGTACCATTCGTTGAAGCCGTAGAGCACACTTCCCGTACCAAGCGTGGCGATGAAACTGTCGATGCCGACGACCGTCACCAGGAGACCGTTGGCGAGACCGACAACAGCGCCGAGCCCCAGCACCAGCGCCGCCGCAACCGGCCATGCGAGTCCCTGCCCGATCAGGCCGATGGCCAGGACCTGCGAGATTCCGAGAAGAAATCCGACCGAGAGGTCGAACTGGTTCGCCGTCATCGGCACGAAGACAGCGAGAGCCAGCATCGCGTCGATCGATTTGTTGTTGGCGATCGATCGGAAGTTGAAATAAGTGGGAAAGGTCCGCGGCCGGAGCACGGAAAAGCCGATGATGAGCACGACCAACAGAATGAGCAGGCCCCAGACCGAGGCTAACCGCACAAGCCATTCGCGTGCGCGTGCCTTCCCTGCCGTCCGCGCTCCCCGGGAGATCCCGATCGCGGCTTTCTCGGGTCCATCCGGCATCACGCGGCGTCCTGAGCCGTGGCGCCGGCGGCAAGCGCGGTCAGGCGCTCCTGGCTCACGCGGTCACGCCCGACCTCTGCCACCACCCGCCCGCGACTGAAGACAATCGCTCGATGGCAAAGCTTCTCGATTTCATCGAAATCAGACGAGATCAGCAGGACTCCAAGGCCCCTGGCCAGCGCCGCCTGCAGGTCGCGATAGATATCGGCCTTGGCCCCAACGTCAACGCCAATCGTCGGCTCCTCGAGAATGAGCACGCGGATGGACCCTGAGAGCCAGCGGGCGAGCACGAGCTTCTGCTGGTTTCCCCCGCTTAGGCGGGCAACAACGGCGCGGGAGTCTGGCGGGCGCACGGCAAAACGGGCAAGGGCGCGCTCGCACGCCGCACGCTCGGCCTGCGGTCCGACCGGCTGGAACGGCCCGTAGCCGCGGATCGTCGGGTTGAGGAACAAATTCTCCTGCACCGAGAGGTCAAGCGCGAGGCTCTCCGTACCGCGCAGGCTGGAAACGAAGCCGATCCCACGGGCCATCGCTTCGGCCGGACGGGATTGCTCGAGCGCCTGCCCGTCGAGCAATACACTGCCGGCGTACCGCCGCACCGCGCCGAAGATGGCCCGCCCCGTGGTGTGGTGCCCCGCACCGCGCAGTCCGACGAGGGCAAGCGTCTCGCCGGGCGCGAGGGCGAAGGAAACCGGTCCCACCCGCCCGGCCTGAGCGATCGCAGGGACGACCAGGCCCTGCACGCTGAGGAGCGGGCTCCCTTCTGCGGGGCGCGGCGGAGCCGGCGTCTCGGCAACCTTGCGGCCGACGATCCACTGCACCAACGCGGATGCGTTGGTCTTGTTCACCGCGCTGGTGCTCACCAGCCGGCCGTCGCGCAAAACGCTCACGCGGTCGGCAATGCGGAACACCTCGTCCAGCCGATGGGTGACATAAATGACGGCGAGGCCGTTCGCGCGCAGGCGATGGAGCACGGCGAGCAGATGATCGACGTCACCCGAAGGCAGGGCCGCCGTCGGCTCATCGAGCACCAGCGCGTCACCCCGGACAGAGAGCGCCCTGGCGATCGCGACGATCGCCTTATCGGATGCAGCGAGGTCTTTGACCAGCTGACGCGGGTCGATCCGGCTGTCCATCAACGCCAGCGCATCGGCCGCCCCCGCGCGAGCGGCGCGCCAGCTGATCAGCCCGCGGGGCCGGGGATAACCGGTGCTGAGCGCCACGTTCTCGGCAACGCTCATGCTTTCGACCAGGCCGAGATCCTGATGAATGAAGGCGATCGGCAGGTGACCCGCCGTCGGCGCGACGATCCGCCCGCGCCACTTGATCGCTCCGGCGCTCGGCGGATAGACGCCGGCGAGGATCTTGATCAGGGTGGACTTGCCCGCGCCGTTCTGGCCGAGCAGGGCATGAATCTCTCCACCGTGCAGGTCGAAGGAAACCCGATCGAGCGCGAGCGTGCCGGTGAAACGCTTGCTCAGGTCCTCGATTTCGAGAAGCGGGGGGAGTTCGAGGAGTGGCGAAGGTTCGGCCATGCCGGCGTCGCGGCCGCGCTTCAGGCCGCCACGCCCCAGATCCGCCGGTAATGCTCCTTGTAGTGGTTCGTCGGGACGAAGATGTCCTTCTCGCCCCCTTCCCGATCGACGTTCGCCCGGATCACCAGATAGGGCGGTTGGACAAAGCCGCTGGGCGGGGCGTTGTTGAGCGCGCGGTTGAGCTCGTCGATCGCCTGGTACGCCTCGAGCTCGATCGGCTCGGCGACGGTCGCCGTCTGGTAGAGCCCGGCCCGGATACGCGCGTAGGCGGAGCGGTTTCCATCCGAGCCGACCAGATTCGCCTTGGCGGTCGGAATGCCCGCCGAGCGCAGAGCGGGGACGGCGAAGTCGAAATCGTTGTCGCCCACCGAGGTGACGTAGAGCGGCAGGCCGAAACGCTGCACCCAGCTCGTGGTGAGCTGGGGCATACGGCTTGCCGCCTCGGACGCCGGGAAGTTCACGTAATCGAGGACCTTGCAACCCGGGCAGGCCTTGATCGCCGCCATCGTCGCGTCGGACTTGGTCTTGGCGATGGCGTATTCGTTGTGGGTGACGATGACGACGCGGGCGGCGCCGTTGCTGTCCGCGATCACCCAGTCGGCCTGGGCCCGGCCGATGTCGCGCGGGTCCTCCTCGATGTCGACGAAAAGGTTGAGCGCCGGCTGCGGCCCCGGCAGCGAGGCGGCGTGCAGGCCGACGACGGGAATGTGCCGGGCCACGGCCGTGCCGATCGGCCCTTGCAGGCTCTTGGCGTCGGCGAAGATGGCGATGCCGTCGGGCTTGAGCGCGATCGCCTGGTTGAAGCCGGCGAGCCAGCCCGTCGGGCTGCCCTTGCCGTCGATCACGGTGAACCTCCAGCCGAGCGCGCGCGCGGCAGCGCCCATATAGACGCCGTACTCGTGCGAGATGTCGTTCTGCTCGTCGCCGGAGAGGTAGACGACATACTGTCCGGGCTTCGGCTTCGGCCCGGATGTCGGGCCCTCCCAATGCGTCTGCGGCCCGGCGTAGCGGGCGACGGCTGCGCGAGCGGCGGCCACCGGGTCGAGGGCAGCGGCCGGGCGGGCGAACAACGAGCTCCCCGCGGCGGCGAATCCGACAACCGCCCCGCCCTCGACGAGCAAGGCGCGACGCGACCATGGCGTCATCATCGTTCCCTCCTTTTTGCGACCTCGGCTTCTCGACCGGGCCATTTCCAGCCCGGCGGACTTCGGCTGACCGTGCGGTGCTTCCGCCTCTCGTCCCACGGTGATCGCGGCGCGGCAGCGAGTCAAGTGAAAGCTAAGATCGATCCAAAAGAAACTCGGGCTTGTAGCCCGCAACAATAGGCGCATTATTCGTCATCTTCGCTCGGAGTCGGTGCCGAATAATTGGACTGATCCAATTGACGAACCATCCTGATGGCCTGCCCCATGGAAGCCGGGTGCCCAATCCCCCCGGCCCGTCGCGCGCAACGCTCCGCGATCTCGCCGAGCATGCGGGCGTCTCGCGCTCCACCGTCTCCCTCGTCTTGCGCAACAGCTCGCTGGTCGCCGTCGCCACGCGTGCCCGCGTGCGGGAGGCCATGGAGGCGATCGGCTATGTCTATGATCGGGGCGCCGCCAGGCTTCGCAGCGGCGTCTCCCAGACCATCGGCCTGGTCGTCTCGGAGATCACCAACCCCTTCTACGCCGAGCTCACCGCCGGCATCGACACCGTGCTCGACCGCGCCGGCTGGGTCGCCTTCCTCGCCAATACCGGCGACGTCCCGGCCCGGCAGGAACGCTTCCTCCAGCGCATGCGCGAGCAAAAGGCCGACGGCGTCCTGATCTGCCCGGCTGCCGGAACCGTCGTCGGGCCGCTCCGTGAGATGGTCGCGAGCGGCCTGCCCTGCGTCCAGATCCTCCGCCGCGTCGGCCGGCCCGCGATCGACCCCGCGATCGACTATGTCGGGCCGGACTACCGGCTCGGCATGGTGCTCGCCGTCGAGCATCTCCGCGCTCGCGGCCATCATCGTATCGGCTTCATTCGCAGCGACCGGCAGTCATCGGCGACCCGGGAACGTCTGGACGGTTTCGAGGAAAGCCTGGCGCGTCACAGTCTGGTTCCGGCCTGCGTCGCCCCATGCGCTTCCTCGCGCGGCGAGGCCGCCGCTCTTGCGGCTTCGCTCGTGCGCGGTCCGAACGCGGCAACGGCGCTGATTTGCCACAACGACGTCATCGCGCTCGGCATCCTCTCCGGCCTGCAGCGCCTTGGTCTTCGCGCCGGCACGGACGTTGCGGTCGTCGGTTTCGACAATATCGGCGAATGCGCGACCGCCTTTCCCGCGCTCACCAGCATTGCCACCGGTCCCGCCGATATCGGCGCCGTCGCGGCCGATCTCCTGCTGCGCCGGATCGCCGATCCCAGGGGATCTCCCGAGCAGATCCTCATGCCCCCTCGCCTCGTCGTGCGCGAAACCTGACGGCCAATGCAGCGCAGCCGGACATTCCGCGGGACATCGTGGTGGGTTTCAGTGCGCCGTCTCTCCCCTCCGGCGCACGACGACATCGACCGTGATCGAGGCGAGCAGCACGAGGGCCGTCGCCATCAGCTGCACCGCCGCGCTCAATCCCAGAAGCGCCATCCCGTTCACGATCGCCGCGATCACTATCCCGCCCAACACCGCGTGCAGCGGATGCCCCCGGCCGCCGAACAGGCTGGTCCCACCGATCACGGCGGTGGCGACGACGTAAAGCACGATCGTGCCGCCGTCGAAGCTCGTCGAAATCGAGCGCAGCCGCGAAGCGTAGATGATCCCCCCGATCCCCGCCGTCAGCGCCGCCAGCGTGAACGCGAGCGTGCGAATCCGTACGAGGTTGATCCCCGCCCGCCGCGCGGCCTCCGCGCTTCCGCCGATCGCGTATACATAGCGCCCCAATCGGGTCCGCCCGAGCAGGAAGGTCCAGGCAACCAGCACCGCGAACACGATCGGAATCACCCACGGCATCCCGCTCAGGGGAAACGCCGGCACGCCGCGATTGACGTTGCACACCACGACAATCGCCACACCCGCAACGGCGGCGGCCAGCACCTTCAACGCCACCAGCCCCATCGGCGGCGCGGTCAGCCCGCTCGACCGCCGCTGCCGGTCGCGGAACACGGTCGCAACCCCGTAGATGATCACCACCGAAGCGGTCAGAATCCACCCGCCGGCACGGCTCAGCGTTCCGTTGGCCAGATCGTTGATGGTCTCGTTCGGTATCGGAATGGTGCCGCCCGTCCCGAGCAGCTCGATCATCAGCCCTTCGAAGCCCAATAGCCCGGCCAGCGTCACGACGAACGCCGGCAGCCGGAGCCGCGTGATTAGCGTGCCCTGCAACGCGCCGAGAACCGAGGTCGCGGCGAGTGCGGCCAGTATCGCCCCCCACCACGGCCAGGCCACCGCCGGCTGCACCAGCTCCGTCACGACCACCCCGCCGATCCCGGCCACGAACCCTAGCGAGAGGTCGATCTCCCCGAGCAAAAGCACGAACACCTCTCCCATCCCGATGAGCATGAACACCGAGCCCTGGACGAGGAGGTTGACGATGTTGCCGGCCGAGAGGAACTCGCGGTTCTCGGTCTGGAAGATGGCGGCGATGAGGACCACGCCCAGCACCACCGGCAGAACGCCGCTCTGCCCGGCGCGAATCCGCGACCACAGGCTCCGCCCATAGGCGCCGAGGCTCTGGCCGGCCGCCTCGCCGCGATTGCCGGCCACGGCGAGGCCATTCGCCTCCTCGGCGGCCGCCTCGTCCGGACCCTCCTGCTCGCGCCGCACCTCTGGCCCGGCGATCGGAGACGTCCCTGCCGCCACTTGCGGCCGGCTCGCCTCCTCGGCAGGCCGCGCCGCCAGCGCCGCCCGCCGCGCCGAGCGCCCCGTCGTCATCAGCTCGACGGCAAGCTGCGGGTCGAACTCCGATGCCTTGCCGGCCGCGACCATCTGGCCCAGCCGCAGCACGGCGAGGCGGTCGGCGACCGCGAACACATCGTTCAGATTGTGGGAGATCATGATCACGGCGAGGCCCTGATCCGCGAGCCGCCGCACCAGCGCCAGCACCTGCCTCGTCTGCGCCACACCCAATGCCGCCGTCGGCTCGTCGAGGATCACGAGCTTCGAGTTCCACATCACCGCCGTGGCGACCGCGACCGACTGGCGCTGGCCACCCGAAAGCGACGCCACGGCCTGGCGGATCGAGCGCACGGTGGTCACCCGAAGGTCCTCGAGCGTGCTCGCCGCCAGGCGCTCCATCGTGTCCTCGTCGAGCAGCCCCTCCTTCAGCCGCTTGCGGCCGAGGAACATGTTCTGCACCACGTCCAGATTGTCGCAGAGCGCCAAGTCCTGGTACACGACCTCGATCCCGAGCGCAGCCGCCTCGCGCGGGTTGTGGATATGGACGTGCCGTCCCTCCCAGAAGATGTCTCCGGCGTCCGGCTGGTAAGTGCCCGCGACGCACTTGATCAGCACGGACTTGCCCGCGCCGTTATCCCCAAGCAGCGCGGTCACCTGGCCCGCCGGCACGTCGAGATCGACCCCGGCAAGCGCCTGCACCGCGCCAAAACTCTTCCCGATGCCGCGCAATTGCAGGATCGGGGCCGCAACCCCGCTCCCGCCCTCCGCCGCCAATGCGCCGGCCTCCACCGCATCCGTCATCGCCCGCCCCGAAAAGCGAGCTTCAACGCAACCGCCATGCCATGACCCTAGGCCGGCGAGCCGTCCGGCGGAACCGGTCCGGTTCCGCCGGCCCCGTCAGCATCGCCGAGTCCCAAAGGAACAAGCCTCAGAAGGAAATGCCGGCCTTCTTGCACGCGTCCGCCAGCGCGCCCGCGCAAAGCTGCGCGGCTTGCACGAACCCGTCCTTCACCACCGTCGCCGCCATGTTCGCCGGCGTCACCCAGATCGGCGTCAGCAGAACCGACGGCACCGGCTTGTTCTGGACGGTGTCCATCGTCGTCCCGTTCACCAGTGTCTTCGGCGGCTCAGCCTTCGCCCGCAGGTAGAGCGCCAGCGCCGCCGCGGCCTGCGCCTCGAGATAGATCGGCTTGTAAGCGGTCCCGCACTGGTAGCCGGCGAGCACGTTGCGAAGCCCGGTCAGCGTCGCGTCCTGCCCGGTGGTCGGGAACCGCATCGGCGGAACTCGCAATGTCTCGAGGTAGGAGATTACCGCGTTGGCGTTGTCGTCGTTCGGCGTCACCACCGCATTCATGTTGGAATGCGCCGTGAACTGCTCCTCGAAGGTCGTTCGCGCCGTCTCCGGATCCCAGGTCCCCGCGGGCTCACCCACCTTCACGTATTTGCCGGACGCGAAATAGGGCGCAAGCACGCTGTCATAGCCCTCGGCAAACAGGGTCGCGTTGTTGTCGGTCGGCGCCCCGCGCATGATCAGAATCTGCGGCTTCGCCACGTTCCAGGCCTGCAGGCATGAGACCATTCCCTGCCCGATCAGCCTGCCGACCTCGACATTGTCGAAGCTCACGTAATAGTCCCGGCTGCCGCCGAGCGTGAGGCGATCGTAATCGACCACCGGCACGCCGCGCGATTTGGCGTAGGTCTCGATCGAGGCGCCGACGCCCGAGGAGATCGGATCCATCACGAGGACGGTCGCCCCCTGGGAGATGTCCGCCTGCGCCTGGGTCAGCTCGGTCGATTCACTCCCCTGGGCATTGGTGATGATGAACTGGTCGGGCGCGAGCCCCGCCGCCGTGAACGCCTTGGCGAGATACGGGGCGTCGAACGAGGTATAGCGGGCGGAGGTGGTCGTCTCCGGAAGCAAGACCCCGATCTTACCCTTCCCCTGGCCCACCACTCCCTTGAGCGTCGCCATGACCGCGAAGTCGCTCGAGAACGAAGTCGTGGAAAGAGGGCCCTGCGCGGACGCAGGCCCTCCGAAGATCCCCAGCGCTGCCGCCGCGCAAGCCGCAGCCCCAAGCCCGCTCATCGACCGGCTCAGTCCAAACCTGGACACGGAAACCTCCCTTCCTCCTTGCTTTGCCGCAATTCTGCGCTCACCGTTCGAGCGCCGCAATTCCCGGCAGCTTTCTTCCCTCCAGCCATTCCAGGAACGCGCCGCCGGCGGCCGATACGTAAGTGAACTTCTCGCTCACGCCCGCGTGCCTCAGCGCGGCGAGCGTGTCGCCGCCGCCGGCGACGCTCGTCAGATGCCCCGTCCCTGTCGCCGCAGCGACCGCACGGGCCACTTCGGTCGTCGCCCGGTCGAAAGGCGGCGTCTCGAAGGCGCCGAGAGGCCCGTTCCAAACCAGCGTCCGCCAGCCGGACACCCGCGCGGACAACGAAGCGACCGTCGCCGGTCCCAGATCGAGGATCATCATCTCGTCGGGCACGGCGCGGACCGAAACCGTCCGCTGAGCCGCGCCCGCGGCCAGGCGATCGCCGACGACGACATCATCCGGCAGCAGGACCTCGCAGCCCGCCTTCCGCGCACCGGCCAGGATCTCCCGCGCCGTCCCATGCAGCTCCGCTTCCTGCAGCGATCTGCCGACCGCGATTCCCCCTGCTGCGAGGAAGGTGTTCGCCATCGCGCCGCCGAGCACCAGCACATCGACGCGCCGGACGAGGTTGTGGAACAGCTCAAGCTTGGTCGAGACCTTGGCGCCGCCGACGATCGCCGCAAGCGGACGCTCCGGGCGATCCAGCACGGAGGCGAGCGCGTCAAGTTCCGCCTGCATCAACCGCCCGGCATAGGAAGGCAGCTTCCACGCCACCGCCTCGGTGCTCGCGTGCGCGCGGTGCGCCGTTGAGAAAGCGTCGTTGACGTAGAAATCGGCGAGCCGCGCGAGCTCCTCGGCCATCGCCGGGTCGTTCTTCTCCTCCCGCGGGTCGAAGCGCGTGTTCTCGAGCACCAGCACCTCGCCGTCCCCGAGCGATGCCGCGGCCCGCTCGGCCGCGGGCCCGACGCACGACCCGACGAAGCCGACCTTCTGCCCGAGCACCTCCGCGAGCGCCTGCGCCACCGGCTTGAGCGAAAGCCCAGGCACGGGCTTGCCCTCCGGCCGGCCGAGATGGCTGCACACGACGACCCGCGCGCCGCCACGACTAAGCTCGCGGATGGTGGGAGCAAGCTTCTCCAGCCGCGCCCGGTCGCCGACCCGCCCGTCCTTGAGCGGCACGTTGAGATCGGCGCGCAGCAAGACGCGCTTGCCCCTCGGTGCCAGTTCGTCGAGCGTATGGAATCGCATGAGATCTGCACGCCCCTAAAGCCGGCCAAACAGAGCGGCGGTGTCCAGCATCCGGCAGGAGAAGCCCCATTCGTTGTCGTACCAGCCGGCGACATGGGCAAGTCCCCCGTCCACCACCGCAGTCGCGGTCGCATCGAAGGTGCAGGACGCCGGGACATGATTGAAATCGACGCTCACCAGTTTTTCGGTGTTGTAGTCGAGGATGCCGCGGAGCGCTCCGACGCTCGCTTGCATCATCGCGCGGTTGATCTCGGCCGAAGTTGCTTCCCGCCCCAGCACCGCATCGAGCGAGACGAGCGAGACGTTCGGCGTCGGCACCCGGATCGCGACCCCGTCGAGCTTTCCCGCAAGCTCGGGCATCACCAGGCCCACCGAGCGGGCGGCGCCGGTGCTGGTCGGGATCATCGAGACCGCGGCCGCGCGCGCCCGGCGCAGATCCTTGTGCAGCGTGTCGATCGTCCGCTGGTCGCCGGTATAGGAATGGATGGTCACCATGTACCCGCGCAGGATGCCGAACCCGTCGTGCAGCACCTTGACCATCGGCACCAGGCAGTTGGTCGTGCAGGATGCGTTCGAGATCACCGTCATCTCCCCGGTGATCGCCTTCTCGTTCACGCCATAGACGATGGTTGCGTCCACGCCCTCGGCGGGCGCCGATATCAGCACCTTGCGCGCCCCGGCGGCGATCAGTGCTTGCGCCCGCTCCTTCTTCGCGAAGCGCCCCGTGCATTCCAATGCCACATCGACGCCCGCGAAAGGCACCCTGGCCGGGTCCTTCTCGGCCGCGACCTTGATCGGGCCGTAGGCACGGCCCTGGTGGCGAATGGTGATGCTGTCGGCTTCGACCGCCACGCTTCCCGGGAAGCGGCCATGCACGGAATCGTAGCGGAAAAGATGCGCATTGGCTTCGGCGCTGCCGAGATCGTTGATCGCGACCGGAACCAGGTCGTCCCGCCGGTTCTCGACCAGGGCCCGCAGGACCAGGCGGCCGATCCGCCCGAACCCGTTGATACCGATTGTGACGGGCATCGCCTTCGCTTCTCCTCGCAACCACGCCGCCAGACTGCCCTTTCGCCCGCACCCGGCCATTGATACGGATCAATGGCCCGCCCTTCAGCCGGCGGCTCGGGCGTCCCGTCTCCACTCCCGGCATTGCCGCGGCCAGCCCGCTTCCATCGACGCCCGGCCGCGCCGGTCATCCGCTGCCGGCGCGATCGCTCTCTCGCGGTCCCGGCGGCGAAGTGCGCGGTCGCCTATCCGTTCGAGAGACTCCGGGGCTCCGTAAGGCTACCGCCATGTCTTGCGGATCATTTCTTCGGGGATCCGAATACGCACGCAAAAGACGCGGCGAATTCATGGTTCGATTTCGCGAGCACAGCGTCGTCCCGGCCGATTGGAAAGGGCCGGTTGGACCTGCAGAGCGAGAGAATGACATCGCGACGGAACGGACCAGAGGTAGAAATACTAGGTACTCTGGTGTCGGACCGTTCCATCGCGTTCGACGCGGAAACGCCAACCGGCGACCTGGTGTCCGACCAGCATCCGGGGCAGGTCACCGTCCCATTCATGGACGGCGCCCGCATAGGAGATGATGTCCGCCCGGCTTCCGCCGGAGCGTAGATCCTGCGCGACCTGTGCGCAGCGATCAGGGCGAATGAACTCGTCGTCCGCACCATGGAGCATCAGCAGCGGCGCCCCGATTCCGCCGCGCCAGAGGTCGGCGAGAGCCCCGCGCTTCAGCGGCCGGTATCGGGCTCAGCGTCCTATCGAGCAAGCCGGCGCCTCCCGGATCGGCGGACCAACCCCGCGAGTTTCGACGCGAGGCCCGGGCCGAGGGCTGCCGCGTGGATGGCTTCCCTCGCGGCGAACTATTTGGTCAGGTCACCTTGACACCTGATCAACTAGCCCGGTATGAATCGACCCGAAGGAAATGTCCATGCCACTCGTCGCCGTCACGACGTCGCGCCTTTATCAGGCGGTGGCCGATCAAATCGGCCAACTGATCCGCGCCGGCGAATACCGTCCGGGCGATCGTCTGCCGCCCGAGCGCGACCTCAGCCGGCAGCTGAACGTGAGCCGACCCGTGGTGCGCGAGGCCATGGTGGCGCTCGAAATCGCGGGATTCGTCGAAGTGCGCGGCGGCAGCGGCGTCTATGTCCGCACGGCGACGCCCCCCACCCGGGTACCCGACGCCGGCGCCGGCCCCTACGAGGCGTTCGTCGCCCGCCGCGCAATCGAGGGCGAGATCGCGGCCGCAGCGGCCGACAGCGCCACCGATGCAGATCTGGCCGAGCTTACGGCCGCGGTGGCACAAATGCGGGCCGCCGACCACACGCGCGTCGCGGTCGATCCCGGGGACCGGCGCTTCCACCTCGCTCTCGCCGCGGCGTCGCAAAACGCGGTCTTCGCCGACGTTTTGCGATTCATCTGGGACGAACTTCTGAACCGCGGACCGATTTGGGCCAAGCTCCGCGAACGGCGCGCCGTGCGCCCGACGCGGGTGGATGAGCACGAGGCGATTCTGCGCGCCGTCGCGGCTCGGGACCCGGACCGCGCGCGGCACGCGCTCCATGCCCATCTCGACGGCGCGATACGCGACTTCCTGGAGATGACGGCAAGCGACGTCGCTCCGTCTGCGCCCAACGCGCCGCCCCTTGCGCGCGCGAATCGATAGACCTGATGTCGGGAAAGAGGGAACCTTCGTGAAAATCACCGAAATTGCCACTCAAGAATACCGCTGGCCGCGCAAGCAGCCGATCACCAATGGCAAGCACACCTACACGCATGTCGATTTCGCTGTCGTTCTGATTGCTACCGACGAAGGAGTAACGGGGGTCGGTCTAGGCAACGGGGGAGACATCTGGCGCGCCACGATCAATCGGCTCGCGCCCGCGCTGATCGGCGAAGATCCGGTCAATGTCGAAAGACTATGGAACAAGATGTGGGTTCCCAAGATCATCGGCCGCCGCGGGCTCACGACCCGCGCGATCTCTTCGATCGACATCGGGCTCTGGGACATTCGCGCCAAGCTCGCCAGGCTTCCGCTCTACAAGCTCCTCGGTGGCTACCGCGACAGCGTGCCGACCTACGTCGCCGGCGGCTATTACGAGGAAGGCAAGGGCCTCAAGGAGCTGGCGCAAGAGATGGAGGCCAACATCCAGCTCGGCGCCCGCGCGGTGAAGATGAAGGTGGGCGCCGTTCCGATCGCTGAGGACGCGGAACGGGTTCGCGTCGCACGCGACGCGATCGGCCCCGACGTCAAGCTGATGGTGGACGCCAATTGTGCCTATCGCTGGTACGAGGCCGTCCAGCTCGCGCGCAAAATCGAGCGATACGATGTCTTCTGGTTCGAGGAGCCGGTTGCGGCCGACGATTACGACGGCCATCGGAAGCTGTCCCAGGCGACGACCATCCCCGTCGCCACCGGGGAGAACGAGTATACCCGCTACGGATTCCGCGATCTGATCAAAAGTGAAGGTGCCGCCATTCTCAATGCCGATGCTAAGATTCTGGGAGGCGTCACCGAGTTCATGAAGGTCGCCGCGCTGGCGCAAGCGTCGGACCTCGATATCGCGCCGCACGGCTCGCAGGATATCCATGTCCATCTTGTGGCCGCGATCGCCAACGGCCTCATCCTCGAATTCTATCGTGATACCGTCGATCCGATGTGGGGGCGCGTCTATGAGGACACGCTTCGCCTCAATGGGGACGGCACGGTAAGTCCGCCGGGTGTTCCCGGCATCGGCGTCAATCCCAACTACAAGGCGCTGGAGGAGTTCCGCATCGCCTGAGGCTCCGTTCCGCCACGCGCGGGTACCTTCGCTCGCGCGCGGCAGAACCAACAAAAAACCGCGAGGAAGGGAAACGGACCATGCTTTTGACGCGACGCACGGCTACGCGAGCAGCGGCGGGCTCCCTGGCTTCGGTTGCACTCGCGCCTTGGAGTGGAGTCAGCAAGGCCGCGATGCCGTCAGCGAAGGTGCTGCCGCACCTGGTTGCCTACACGGGCACCGGTCTCCAGACGGATCTCGCCGACCGGCTGGTCGAACCTTTCGCGCAGTACATGAAGCGCAAATACGGCGTTCCAGTCAGGGTGCAGAACGTGGTCGGCCAGGCTCCCAACAGCTGGGTGGCCTTCCAGACGGAGTGGCCCCATCCCTCCGGAGACGTGTACCTGCTCTATAATGAATACGTGCAGCAGGGGATTCCCAAGGGCTACTGGTTGCCGCTCCGCGATGCCTACACGGCGGCGGAGTGGGCGACGTTCGATCCGGGCGCGCTCGCCTCTATGGCAACGGACGGCTACACCGCGCCGTTTTCGATCTCCGCTTATCTCCTTGTCGTGCAGAACTCGCTTGGCGATAGGGTCGACTCGTGGTCCGCGCTGGGCGATCCGAAATACCGCAACCGGGTGACTTTCGATTCCGCGCTCGCCGTCGGCAGCGGCTACGACGCGATCGCGGCGGCGGCTCTCGTGCTTGGTGCGGATTGGACGAAGTGGTTTGCCAATGGCAGATTCGACGCCGAGGCTGCACGCCCGACATTCGAAGAAGTCGCGCGTTGGGCCAAGAACGCGTTGACGCTCACCGAGGGGTCAGGATCGATCAGCCCGTTGTTGCGACGACGAGAGGCGTTGATCTCCGCCTGGTGGTGGCAAAACGGCCTTGAGGAGGAGCAGGCGGGTACCCCGGTGCATGTGGTGTTCCCGAAAGAGGGCGTGCCCGCTGCCGTGGATACTGGCCCCGTCGTCTCATCCAAGACCCGGAATCCGGTCGCAGCGTTCGAATGGGTGAAATTCTTTCACTCGGCGACGGCGTATAAGCTTGCCGACGCGCTACATGAATACAACCTCATTCCCAGGCGGGGCGAACCGGCCACACCGCAATGGTCCGAGTTCACCAAACGCGCGCGTATCGTCTGGATCAACCAGTTCCGCGAATGGACGCTTGGGCCGCGATACAATCGCCAGGTGCTCGCTCTCTACAACCAAGTCGTTATCGAGGGTGACTGAGCCAGCCACGTCCGCACCTATCCTCCGCTGAGAAGATGCTGTCCATATCGAGCATCACGGCACGTCAACCGGCACCCGGCAGCGCCGACCGGTTCGGAGATCCTCCGGGCCGGCCGGCTCCTGCCGACCCGGACGGAGCGGTCGCGGCGCGGCGACGGCGGAATGAGGTTCTGTTCTACCGGCTCTGCGCGCTGCCGGCGCTCGCCGTCACCCTCCTCGTCGCCGCCGTTCCTCTTGGGCTCTTGATCGTGCAGAGCGTGCGGGCGCAAGAGACCGGCGACTGGACGCTCCGCTATTATGTTCGGTCGCTCGGCAACCGCTTCTTTACCCATACGCTGCTGACGACCATCGCGATAGCGCTCGGGGTGACGGCAGTTTCCGTCGTGCTCGCCTTTCCGCTTGCCTTTCTCCTCGCGCGCAAATCCCGCCTGCGCACGCTCCTGATGCCCGTCGTCACCGTTCCCCGGATGCTGCCTTTCGTCGTGGTCGGCTATGCGATGATCCTTCTCCTCGCCCCGATCACCGGCGTGGTGAACCGTGCACTCCTGCAGCTCGGCGTCCTGCATCATCCGTTGTTCATCCTCTTCTCCTGGCCAGGCCAGGCGCTCGCCTTTGTCTATTCGGCGATCGTCGTCGCCGCCGGCATCCTGACGGGCGTCCTGATCGCGGTCGATCCCGAGCTCGAGGACGCGGCGGTCAGTCTCGGTGCCACGCGTCTTCGCAGCTTTCTCTCGGTGACCTTGCCGCTCAGCATTCCGGGGGTGATTGCGGCGAGCGCGTTGATATTCGCGACGGTGGTCACCGCCTATGCGATCCCGGTGATGCTCGGTGGGCGCGTGCCGTACATGATTTCGATCGTCATTGCGACCAACCTGCTCACGCTCCAGGAGACCCATCTTGCCTTTGCGCAGGCGGTGCTCGTTTCGCTCCTCGCCGTGGGCGTCACGGTCGCCGCGCAGCTTGTTCTGTCGCGGTTCGGCCGGCGCTGAGGCATGAGCGCGACCGGGATGACGCTGAGAGCAGGCGCGCCGGCGCCGCGGCGGCGCCGAGGGCCCTCGCTTCCAGCCATTCTCTCGGCTTTGTTCTGGGCCCTCTACCTTGCGCTCATCGGTGCATGGCTCATCTTTCCGATCCTGCTCGTCGTGCTGGCATCGTTTCAGGGCAATCTCGAGGTGACCTGGCCTCCGGGCCATCTTGGCTTTGCGGGCTATCGCGCGATTCCAGGTGGGTACTGGCAGTCCTTCTGGTTCACGATCAAAGTCTCGGTCGGCGCGTCGTTCTGCTCTCTCCTGATCTCCTTTCCTGCCGCATGGGCCATGGTGCGGGGCCGGCTTTGGGAGCGGCGGCTGTTCAGCAGCCTGGTTCTGCTTCCCGAGATCGTGCCCCAGCTCATTCTCGGCATCGCCCTGCTTACCGTGTTCATTCCGCTCGGCCTCTCCAACAGCTTCGCCGGGGTGATGCTCGGGCTGATCGCGCTCAATCTGGCGATGGGGCTGCGGTTCGGCGAAGCGCTGCTCCAGGGTCTGCCCGAGGAGTACGAGCTTGCGGCCGCGTCGCTCGGCGCCGGGAAGCTGACTGCGCTCCGGCTGATCGTGTTGCCAATGATCGCACCGGGCCTGGCGATCGCCGCCCTCTTCATCTTCATGCAGAACCTGATCGCCTTCGTTCTGCTTTTCTTTATCGCCGGCCCCAGCGCCACGCCGATCTCGATCCGGCTGTTCACCGATATCATCGACCGGGGCGTGGTACCCGAAGCGATTGCGATGTCCGCCATCCTCGTTTACGTGGCGGTGATCTTCTACGCAGCCGTCGCTTTGGCGCTCGGGCCAAGGTACATGGCTGGCGCCTTGATGTCGCGCAAGGGCTGAGGAGCGTGCAATGAAAGGGGGGACGTCCCTCAAGACGGGCTCGCAACCGGTCTCGCTCGAGGCGGTGACCAAGCGGTTCGGAGAGTTCTACGCGGTCCGCGACATTACGCTGCGGGTGGAAGCGGGAGAGTTCCTGACCCTGCTGGGTCCCAGCGGATGTGGCAAGTCGACGACGCTTAAAATCATCGCCGGGCTTATGCCCCAGGACGGGGGGCGGATTTGCTTCGGTTCCCGGCGTGTCGACATGCTGCCCGCGAACAAGCGCAACGTGGGCCTGGTGTTTCAGAACTATGCGCTGTTCCCACACATGACGGTGAGGGAGAACATCGCCTTCGGCCTTCGCATGCGGGGCTGGACGCGGGCGGCGCAAGCGGACCGGGTAAGGGACCTGCTCGCGCTGGTGCGACTGGAGGGGCTTGGAGACCGCAAACCCGGGCAGCTCAGTGGTGGCCAGCAGCAACGTGTGGCCGCGGCACGGGCGCTCGCCTTTGGTCCCGACCTCGTGCTGCTCGACGAGCCCCTTTCCAACCTCGACGCCAAATTGCGCGAGGAGGTCCGGCTCGATCTTCGGGATATCCAAAGGCGCGCGCGGCAGACCACCATCTTCGTCACCCATGATCAGGTCGAGGCCCTGGTGATGAGCGATCGGATTGTTCTGATGAACCGCGGCGTGATCGAGCAGGTGGGATCGCCTCGGGAGCTCTACGCGACCCCCGAGACGGAGTTCGCCGCGCGGTTCGTGGGTGCCAACAACCTCTTGCCGGGCACGTTCCTCTCGGACGGCAACGGGCCGCGCGCGAGAGCTGCGGGGCTTGAGGGGCCGATTGCGGCGAACACGGTGGCGTCGGGGGTTGGGGCGCCCGATCAGGAGGTCTGGGTCTGCGTCCGTCCGGAGCAGATCGGCGTGGAGCGGGCTTCGGAAAGCCCTCGCCACGCCGGGCTTGCATCCTTTGTGGCCAGGGTGAGCGACATGGTGTTTCAGGGAACCTCCATTCTGATTGACTTCCAATGGGAAGGAATCACGCACGTCCGCGCCGAGCGGCCCCCCGAGGAGGTCGCGGCTCTCCACCCCGGTGACGAGGTTCGCCTGACGATATTAGGATGTCATCTGGTGCCGAGGAGCGCGAGCCGGCCCGTGGAAGGAGGCATCGCGGCCTACGCGGATGGCGGCCGGCGATATGATCGGTCCGCATGACGCCGTGCTCGGACGCGCAGAGCCTTGTGGTCCTGGCGCCGGCCCCAGCGTTGGTTGGGGGTCTCGATCACTCTCGGTGCAATCTCGGCCGCCTTGCATCGGCGGGAAGCGAATCGACAACCTATTGAGTCCTCACATCTAGCCCGCCCTTGATTTCGCTCGCGACCGACCGAGATGGTCCGACGAGCTGCGGGGAGCTGCGCGCGATGAATTCCGTTCCTGACAGCCAGGGGGCGCGGGTCGGCGTCGTCGGCCTCGGCCACATGGGCCGGGCCTTCGCTGAGAATCTCCTCGCGGACGGCCTGTCCCTCACGGTGTTCGACCGCAAGCGCGACCTCATCCCACCGCTGGCGGAAATGGGCGCCGTCGCCGCGACCGGACTCGCCGCCATCGGCGAATGCGAGATCGTGCTGACATCGCTCCCCGACGACGACGCCGTCGCCTCCGTCACGGACGCGCTCATCCCTCGTCTCGGCGCCCGCGCGGTGCATGTCTCGACTAGCACCATCAGCGCCGGCCTCGCGCGCCGGCTCGCCGCGCAGCATCGCGAGCACGGCCAGGGCTATGTCGCCCTTCCCGTTCTCGGCAGCCCGGACTTCGCCCGCCGGCGCGGCCTCTATCTGCTGGCCGCCGGCGCATCGGCCGACATTGCGCGCGTCCGCCCCGTGGTTGAAAAGCTCGGCCGACAGCTCTTCGTCATCGGCGAAGATCCCGGCCTCGCCAACGTGATGAAGCTCGCGGGGAACGTGCTGACGGCGGCGACCCTGCAGAGCATGGGCGAGGTCTTCGCCCTGCTGCACAAGTCCGGCATCGACCCCGAGACCAGCTACGAGGTGCTGACGAGCACCCTCTTCGACGGCAAGGTGCACAAGAGCTACGGAGGCAAGATCGTGCACGGCCAATTCAGCCCGGCCGGCCTTTCCGTGCCGCTCGCCGCCAAGGATCTCCGCCTCGCGCTCGCGGAGGCCGAGCTCGCCCGGGTGCCGATGCCCGTCGCCGCGATCGTCCGCGATCGGCTGGTCGCGGCCGAGGCCCGCGCGTGGAGCGGGCTCGACTGGTCGGCCCTCGGCAAGCTCGCCTCCGCCGAAGCGGGATTCGCCGAATAGAGGATCGCGCGATGCCAAATTCTTCTCTCGAAACGATCGTCGTTCCCGGCACGCGCCTCGCGCCGAGCCGCATCGCGCTCGGAACCTGGGCCATCGGCGGCTGGATGTGGGGTGGCAGCGACGATCGGGAGTCCATCCGCACCATCCACCACGCGCTCGATCTCGGCATCAACATGATCGATACCGCCCCCGTCTACGGCTTCGGCCATGCCGAGGAGGTCGTCGGCCAGGCGCTCGCGGAGCACGGCGGGCGCGAGGAAGTCGTCATCGCCACCAAGGTCGGTCTCGACTGGCGCGACGGCCAGCCGTTCCGCAATGCCAGCCGGGCGCGCATCCGGAACGAGATCGAGGATTCCCTCCGCCGTCTGCGCACCGACGTGATCGACATCTACCAGGTGCATTGGCCGGACCCGCAAACGCCGATCGAGGAAACCGCCGGCGTGCTCGCCGAGCTGCACCGCGCCGGCAAGATTCGCGCCATCGGCGTCAGCAACTTCAGTCCCGCGCAGATGGATGCGTTCCGCGCCGCAGCCCCCCTGCATACCGCGCAGCCGCCCTACAATCTCTTCGAGCGCGAGGTCGAGAAGGACGTGCTTCCCTATTGCCGCGATCACCGCATCGCGACCCTCGCCTACGGCGCGCTCTGCCGCGGGCTGCTCGCCGGCCGCATCACCACGGCAACGAAGTTCGAGGGCGACGATCTTCGCCGCGCCGATCCCAAGTTCCGGGCTCCGCGCCTGCAGCACTATCTTCGCGCGGTGGAGCGGCTCGACGCCTTCGCCCGCGCGAACTACGGCAAGCGCGTCCTCGAGCTCGCCGTGCGCTGGGTGCTCGATCGCCAGCCGCTCAGCATCGCACTCTGGGGCGCGCGGCACCCGCGCCAGCTCGAGCCGGTGTCCGAGATCGGCGGATGGCACCTCGGCGCCGACGCGCTGGCCGAGATCGACCGCATCGTCGCGGACCAGGTGCGCGATCCCGTCGGACCGGAATTCATGGCCCCGCCGGCCCGCCTCGCCGCCTAGAGCGGGATGCGTTCGCTTCGGCTCACGCATCCCGCTCTAGGTCTCTGTTTTCCCGCGTGATCGAACGCCTTCGGTTCATCCACCTCCGGCGATCACGCTCCAGTCCCCCGATTCACGCGGCGTTTCGTCATCGCTGGAGCGGGACGCGTTCACCCGCGCCAGCGCGTGGCGATTCCGCCCGAGAGCGGCGCATGGTTCCGGCGCCCGCGAAGCCATGCCATACCCTGTCCGACCGGAGGATCTCGCGAAGAAGGAGCCTTGACCCATGGCCGAGATTGCCGCCCCCACGGTTTTCAAGACGGTCCCCAAGCCCCGCGATCAGCACCTGCGGGACCTCGCCGACTGCATCCGTTTCCTCACGATGGATGCGGTGCAGCAGGCCAAGAGCGGACATCCCGGCGCGCCGATGGGCATGGCCGACATTGCCACCGTTCTCTTCAAGGACTTCATGCAGTTCGATGCGGCAGACCCGCATTGGTTCGACCGCGACCGCTTCCTGCTCTCGAACGGCCACGGCTCGATGCTGCTCTACAGCCTGCTGTACCTGACCGGGTTCAAGGACATGACCCTCGAGGAGCTGAAGCGGTTCCGCCAGATCGACAGCAAGACTGCGGGCCACCCGGAATACCGGCATGCCGAGGGTATCGAGACGACGACCGGCCCGCTCGGCCAGGGCATCGCGAATTCGGTCGGCTTCGCGCTCGCCGAGCGCATCCTGAACGCCAGCTTCGGGGACGATCTCTGCAACCACTGGACCTACGTCTTCATGGGCGATGGCTGCCTCATGGAGGGCATCAGCCAGGAAGCGATCTCGCTCGCGGGCCACTTCAAGCTCGGCCGCCTCATCGCCTTCTGGGATAACAATTCCATCTCCATCGACGGCGCAACGAGCCTCGCGGTCTCGGACAACGAGGTCGAGCGCTTCCACGCCTCCGGCTGGCATGTGCAGGAGATCGACGGCCACGACACGGACGCGATCCGCGACGCCATCGCCGCCGCGCGCGCAGTCACCGACAAGCCCTCCATGATCGCCTGCAAGACCATCATCGGCTTCGGCTTCCCCACCAAGGCCGGCACCCAGAAGGCCCATAGCGATGCGCCGGGCGAGGAAGAGATCGCCGGCGCGCGCAAGATCCTCGGCTGGGAGCAGCCCCCCTTCGTCATCCCCGAGGACCTGCTGCGCGCCTGGCGCGACATCGGCGCCAAGGGCAGCGCCGCTCGCATGGCCTGGGCCGGTCGCGTCGAGGCGGCGCCCGCGGAGCGGCGCCGGGAGTTCGAGCGTCGCATCAACGGCGCCTTGCCCGCCGACTGGAAGCAGGCGATCTCCGCGGCGCGCGCCGAATTCGTCGCCGGCGGCAAGGAAATGGCCACCCGCGCGGCCAGCGGCGCGGTTCTCGATCGTCTCGCGGCCGCCATTCCCGAACTGCTGGGAGGCTCGGCCGACCTGACGCCTTCGAACAACACGAAGGCGAAGGGCATGATCGAGATCAAGCCCGGCGACTACAGCGGCACCTACATGCATTACGGCGTGCGCGAGCATGGCATGGCCGCTTGCATGAACGGCATCACGCTGCATGGCGGCCTGATCCCCTATGGCGGCACCTTCCTCTGCTTCTCCGATTACTGCCGCCCCGCCATCCGTCTCGCTTCCCTCATGCAGATCCGCACGATCTTCGTGATGACGCACGACTCGATCGGCCTCGGCGAGGATGGCCCGACCCACCAGCCGGTCGAGCAGCTGCCGGCGCTCAGGGCCATTCCCGGCCTCGCCGTCTTCCGCCCGGGCGACCCGGTGGAGACCGCCGAGTGCTGGGAGCTGATCCTGGAGGCGCCGCGCCGCCCGGCCCTCATCGCGCTCTCCCGCCAGCCGATGCCGCTGCTCCGCCGCGAGCCCGGCCACGAGAACAAGTCCGCCAAAGGCGCCTATGTCCTGCGGGAGGCCGAGGGCGGCGCGCGCAAGCTGACGCTCATCGCCACGGGGTCCGAACTGCATCTCGCGGTCGCGGCGCGGGATCTTTTGCAGCAGGAGGGCATCCCCACTTCCGTCGTTTCCATGCCGTGCCGCCTGCTCTTGGAGCAGCAGGACACCGCGTACAAGAAGGCGGTCCTCGGCGCGAGCCCCGCGCGTGTCGCCGTCGAAGCGGCGGTCGAGCTCGGCTGGGAGCGGTATATCGGCTTCCAGGGCCGCTTCGTCGGCATGCACGGCTTCGGCGCCTCCGGCAAGATCGCCGACGTCTACAAGAAGTTCGACATCACGACCGAAGCGGTGGTGCGGGCCGCGCGCGAGACATTGGCCGAACTCGCCGCCGGATAGTGCCCGATCGCGGAATTTCGTAGAAAGCCGACACGCCGCCCCGCCGAGAGTCCGCCTCAGGCGCTCGTCCTCAGGCCACCTTCCCCTGGGCGCCGATGATCTCGTCGAGCGAAGCCGCCTCGAAGCGCTCGCGATCGACCTTGAGATAGGCGGTGCCTTCCTCGGCCGCGACCGACGCCTCGAGCACGCCCGGCAGCCCCGCGAGCCGCGCCGCCAGCGCCGCCGCCTCCCGCGCGTCGATCGCCCCGAGATGCACCATCCGGTTGGAGGAGCGGACCGGCCGGCGCATCGAGACCGCGACCGCGAGCCAGATCAGCGCCAGCACCGCGGCGAGCAGGAAGACCCCGCGCGCGCCGCCCGCGGCGAAGGCGAGCCCGCCCACCGTGCCGCCCACGAAGATGCCGAGGAACTGCGAGCTCGAATAGATCCCGGTCGCCGTTCCCTTCGCATCCACCGGCGCGATCTTCGTGACGAGCGAAGGCAGCATCGCCTCCATCGTGTTGAAGGCGGCGAAGAATGCCACGAGTGCCACGAACGCCGCGACCGCACTTCCCTCCGCCCAGGCGAGCGCTGCCATGCTTGCCACCACCACCAGGATCGCGCCGATGAAAACTTCCTTCATCCTGCCTCGCGTCTCGGCGACGATCACGGCCGGCACCATAAGCGCCACCGAGATCGCCAGCACCGGCAGATAGATCATCCACGCGCCCGCTTCCCCGAGACGGAAGGTGCGCGCGAGCAGCAGCGGCACGGCGAGGAAGCTCGCCGTCAGGATCGCGTGCAGCACGAAGATCGCGAAATCGAGCCGCAGCAGCTCGCCGTTGCGCAGCACGCGCGCGAACATCGCCGGCACCGCCTCGGCGTCGCGGTGGCGGCGGACGCGCGCCTGCGCGGGAACCGCGCCGAAGGTGATGGCGATCCCGCAGAGCGCGAAGACACCGGTGAGCCAGAAGATGCCCGGCACGCCGATCGAAGCGGCAAGCAGGGGCCCGACGACGATCGCGAGCGCGAACGAGAGCCCGATCGTCGCCCCCACCATCGCCATCGCGCGCGTGCGCACCTCTTCGCGCGTGAGATCCGCGATCAGCGCGAGGATGACCGAGCCGACCGCTCCCGCGCCCTGCACGATCCGGCCGATCAGCACGCCCTCGACGCTGCCCGCACGCGCGGCGATCACACTGCCGGCGGCGAAGAGCAGCAGGCCGATCAGGATCATGACCTTGCGCCCGACACGATCGGAGAGCAGCCCGAAGGGGATCTGCAGCAGGCCTTGGGTGAGCCCGTAGGCGCCGAGCGCAAGCCCGATCGTCTCCGCCGTCGCCCCCTTGAGCCCGTGCGCGTACGCCGCGAACACCGGATAGATCATGAAGAGGCCGAGAAGACGCATGGCGAAGACCGCGGCGAGGGACGCGGTCGCGCGGCGTTCGCTCTGGTTCATGCTCTCTCCCCGGAGGTCAGCGCGTGCGCAAGGCCCAGGGCCTGAGGCAGGCACGCATCGCCGCGTCGATCCGATACCCCGGCAAGGAAGCCGCGACCGCCCTGCCACGCAGCTCCCGAGTAGGGTCATCGGTGCGCAAAGTCAATCGCGCCCGCCTCGCGCCGCATCGCGATTTCCAAGCCCCAGCCGACGAATTGCGCGTCCCGGCGCGACCGTCCCACCCTCATTAAATCCGCGTCATCACCCTTTCATGCCAAGGCCCCAGGGGCATTCGGGCCGGGCCCCGGCCGGCCGCCTGGTTGCGCGCTGCGATCAAAAAGGCGAGAAAGGCCGAGGCGCGCTCGCACCGGGGAGTCTCCGCTTCGCATGGCTGATAGGGAAGATGAGGCCCCCGAGCGAAGGGCCCGTGCGAAGCCGACCACCCCCTTTCCGCACCCCGCTTCGTACCGGCTGACACACCTGATGCTGCCGATGCATCGGCGGCATATCGTGATGTTCGGCGTGGCGGCGCTGCTGGTCGGGCTGATCGCGGCCGGCTTCAGCATCGGCATCGACTGGGCGATCGCGACCTTCCAGAGGGCGGAGGCGGCGCGGCCCTGGCTGCCCTTCATCCTCTGCCCGGTCGGCCTCGGCACCATCGTCTTCGTCACCCGCAACGTCTTCCCCGGCGCCCAGGGCAGCGGCATCCCCCAGGCGATGGCCGGGCTGCGCATGCCCAATCCCCGCCAGGTGGACCGGCTGCTTTCCTGGCGCATCGCCATCGGCAAGCTCTCGCTCACCCTCGCGGGCTTCCTCTGCGGCGCCTCGATCGGCAAGGAAGGGCCGATCGTGCAGATCGGCTGCTCGGTGATGAACAATATCGGCCGCATCGGTCTGCCGCGCACGATCGGGCTGCAGCGCATGCTGATCGTCGCCGGCGGCGCCGCCGGCATCTCGAGCGCCTTCAATGCGCCGCTCGCCGGCGCGGTGTTCGCGATCGAGGAGATGGCGCACCACTACGATGCGGTGACTGGCCGCTCCGTGCTCGTCGCGGCGATGCTGAGCGGCCTCGCCCTCTACGCCGTGTTCGGCGCGAGCTTCTACTTCGGCTCGTCGCAGGCGGACCTCGCCTTCGGCGCGGGATGGCTCGTCATTCCGATCTGCGGCGTGGTGGGGGGCCTCGCCGGCGGCTTCTTCTCGCAGGTCCTGGTCAGCCCGCTCCGCTTCCTGCCGCGCCGGCTCGCCGACCTTGCCCGGGACTGGCCGGTGCTCTTCGCCATGAGCTGCGGCCTCGCGCTCGCCCTGCTCGGCTGGCTCTCCGGCGGGCTGGTGTTCGATTCGAGCTACGCCGCCGCGCGCGGCGCGGTGCTCGGCACCACCCTGCTGCCGTTGTCGTTCGCGCCGCTCAAATGGGCGGCCACCCTCGTCTCCTACCTGAGCGGCATTCCTGGCGGGATATTCGCGCCCTCCCTTGCGGTCGGCGCAGGCGTCGGCGCCATGCTCTCCCGCGTGGTCCTCCTCCTTCATCTCCTCCCCGGCCTCCCGGTGGACGCCGTGGCGATGATCGGCATGGCCGGCTACTTCGCCGGCGTCGTCCAGTCCCCGCTCACCGCCGCAGTCATCGTCGTCGAGATGACCAACGATCCGGCGATGACGGTCGCCGTCGGGCTCGCCGCCGCGCTCGGCAGCATTAGCTCCAAGCTCGTCTGCCCGGTGCCGGTCTACGAGGCGATGGCGCGGCAGTTCTTCGCCGCCGTGGCCGAACCCGAGCCCAGCCCCCGCAAAAGCTAAGACCAAGGGGCTCTGCCCCTTGGAACCCCGCCAAGGGCGAGCCCTTGGAACCCGTTCGTTCTGGCCGCCTCAGAAAGCGCCGTTTTTCAGCTCGAACACGTCCGGGTGGGCGGGGTCGGCGGCGTAGGCGAGGGTGAGCGCCGTCGGCGTCAGCCGGGACGATTGGTCGTTAGCCCCCTTCGCGCGCTTGCCCGCGAGGATCAGCACCACGGCGTGACCCTCGGCATCCTGGGTGCGGAACAGGAGCACATTGCCATCCGGCAGAACCGCGTTGCGCACGGTGCGGTCCGCCGCGAAGCCTTCTCTCTGGAAATAAGCTTGGAGAGCCGCCCCGTTCGCAACCAATTGCGCCGGCGCCAAACCCGGATCGGTGCCGGCCGACCAGAGGATGTTGACCTCCATCAGCGTGTGGCTGCGATAGCCGAAGATGTAGTCGACCTGCGCGGTTCCTCCGCCCGGAATCAACCCGGCGACGCGGATGCGCAAAAGACCGGTTCGCTGGACCGGGTTCTCCCCGGCCTGCACGGCCGTGCCGGAGAGGCGGAAATCCGCTGCGATCGCCGCGCGCACCGCGCTTTCGCTCATGCCGAAGCGGGCCGAACGGAACCCGGCGATGCGGGCCGACGCCACGGGCGCCGCTTGCGCGGGCGGAACCGGCGGGATGGGCGGGGCGGCAGCCTTGGCCCCGGCCGCCGGCAGCGCGAGCGCCGCGACGGCAACGATGCCGGCCCCGATGCGCGCGACGCCACGACCGGCATGCATTTTCGCCGCCTCCATGCTCAGAATCCCGCGACCAGAGAGACCTGCGCGAACGCCCCGGTCTTCGTCGTGCCGGGCGGCGGACGCAACTGCCAACCGAGGCTCGCGTCCACGCTTGCGAAGCGGCCGAGCGCATAGGAGAGGTCGGGGCCGACGCTGGCGAGATCGACGTGGTCCGGCTGGTCGGGAATGGGCTGCACCTGGAAAAGGTTAGCATAGTCCCAGAAGACGCCAAGCTGGGCCTCGTCCTTCACCGGAGGGTGGATGCCGAGCAGTCCGAGCGGGCTGAAGGACGGGCCGCGGATCTCCATGCTGACCAGCTCGCCTTCGGAGCCGAGCGCGGTATCGGTGTAATAGCCGCGCACGCTTCCCGGTCCGCCGCCCGGGAGCTGCTCGCTGTCGAGCAGGTTGTGATTGGAGACCTGCGCCACCACGCGTGCGATCCACGTGAAGCCGGCGGGCAGCCGGGTGAGCCGCGTGACCCCGACGCGGTCGTAGACGTAGCGCGCGGTGGCGCCGGGAACGAGCAGCGAAAGGGCGGCGTTGGTGTTCTGCCCGGTCAGCCCGCCCGGGCTCGGGACGAGATCGTTCTCGAGCATCGTGCCGCCGAAGCCATCGCTCTCGGTGGCGCTGTAGATCAGCGGGAACTGGTCGATCTCGGCCGCCCCGGAGAAAACGCTGAAGCCCCCGAAATCGAGGTTGGTGTTGGTGGTCTTGAAGTCGTAGCCGAGGCTGATCTCCTGGCGGAGCCAGGAGAGCCGCGGCAGCGGATGCACGTAGCGCAGGCTCGCCTGGCCGGAGCGGCCGGTATCGTCGAAACCGGGAGCGATCTCGGGTATCTGAAGCTCGTAGGAGCCGAACACCACGAGCTCGTCGTGCCACGGCAGCAGCGCCGACCAACTCACGGCGTGGGCGACATAGCGGCCGGAGAAGGCCCGCGTGAGCTGATAGGAAAAGATCTGGCCGAGGCCGGCGACATTGCCCCAGGTGAAGCCGGCGCCCCACTCGGCAAGCCCGAGGCTCTTCACGCCTTCGTTGTCGTAGGTGCCGTAGACATGCAACGGCAGCCGGTCGTGCGTCTGCAGCATCACATCGGTGGTGCCCGCCGCCTCGCCCGGGCTGAGCATGAGGTTGACGACGCGGAAGGGGTTGCGGTTGAGCCAGTCGAGGTCCCCCTGCAAGCCCTCGAGGCGGAGCGTCTCGCCCGGAACGATCCCGCTTTCGCCGCGGATCAGCCCCGAGGAGAACCACCGGTTCCCGCTGACCCGCACTTGGTCGACGCGGTATTCCTCGACCACGATCTGCACCACGCCCGAGGAGATGTTCTGCGGCGGCACGGCGAC